>OMVS01000144.1:0-509 GCA_900314575.1 uncultured Olsenella sp.
GTAGGAGTCGACGGAACGCTCAGCAGGTTTTCGACACTTCGCTCATGGGCATGCTGACCACCCCGCAAGGGGCAGACTTTGTCGTGCATCGGTTGCGACAAGGGAGGCCCAGGAGGAATGATCAGCATGGACAGAGTCGATTCTATACGAAGGAAGTACCGCAGGGGCGAGCCCGTGGCGGCCATCGCTCGCGAGGTGGGCGTGTCGCGCGACACGGTCTACAAGTACGCGAGGATGGAGGACCTCTCGCCGGAGCCTCCCAAGGCGAGGAGGCGGAGGCCCTCGAAGATGGACAGGTGGGCCCCGCTCGTCGACCAGTGGCTCACCGACGACTTCAGGGAGAACAGGAAGCAGAGGCACACCGCGCACAGGGTCTGGCGCCGGCTGGTCGACGAGTGCGGCGCCGACGTCTCCGAGCAGACCGTCAGGCGCTACGTGAGGGAGGCGAGGCTCCGCCTCGGGGGCGGCCCGGGCTGCTTCCTCGACCTCGACTGGCCCGCGGGGGTCGC
>OMVS01000144.1:558-2205 GCA_900314575.1 uncultured Olsenella sp.
TTCGTCGGCGGCGTCCCCACCAGGGTCGTCTTCGACAACGCGACCGGGGTCGGCCGGCGCGTGTGCGACAGGGTCCGCACCACCAGGCTCTTCGAGGCCTGCAGCGCCCACTACGGGTTCGAGTACCGGTTCTGCAGCCCCTACTCCGGCCACGAGAAGGGCTCCGTGGAGAACAAGGTCGGGACGCAGAGGAGGAACCTCTTCGTCCCGGTCCCGCGGGTGTGGGACGTCGACGGGTACAACGAGAGACTGCTGGAGAGGTCGCGCGACATGTCGCGCAAGGAGCACTACAGGAAGGGGCGGCCGGAGCTCGAGCTGTTCGAGGACGACCTCGCGGCGATGCTGGCGCTCCCCGCGCGCCCGTTCGAGTGCGTGGAGTACAGGAGGGCGCGCGCCGACAAGAAGGGCAAGGTGCGCGTCGACGGCAAGCACTGGTACTCGACGTCGCCCGAGTGCGCCGGCCGGGAGATGGTCGTCGGGCTCTGGGCGACGAGGGTCGCGGTGATGGACGGCGACGGCGCCGTCGTCGCGGAGCACGCGCGCGCCTACGGCGACGCGCCCACCGACACCACGGACCCCGCGTCCCAGCTCCCGCTGCTCGCGAACAGGCTCGGAGCCTGGCGGGAGAGCAGGGTCAGGGCCGCGCTGCCGGACGACCATCGACGCGCTCGACCGGAGGGGGCTCGGGGAGGCCGTGAGGTGCATGCGCGACCAGTGCGCGCTGTCCGGGTGGGACGCGACCGTTCGCGCGGCGTCGGTCTCCCTGAGGGCGTCGGGCAGGATAGACCCCTCCGCGGTCGCCCTGGCCGTATCCCGCGCCGAGACGGGCGAGGTCTCCTACGACGAGGCGGTCGACCTCGCCGAGTACGACCGCCTCGCGGGGGTGGTCGCCGATGGGTAGGGTGGCGAGGTCGACCATCGACGGGGAGCTCGCGGCGAACGCGAGGAGGCTCTTCATGTCGGGCGACGTCGTGAGAGACTTCCTGGACGGCGCAACGGCCGCGGAGGTCCGCGCGGCCAACAGGCTCCTGTCCGCCGAGCTGGAGAGCCGCGACGTGCACAGGAGGGAGCGCCTCATGCGCAGGGCCAGGTTCCGGCTACGGGCCGGCCGACCTCGAGTCGCTCGCCTTCCTGGACACCGCCGAGGGCTTCGTGTTCCACGGCAGGACCGGGAGGGGCAAGACCCACCTCGCGACGGCGATGGGCGTGCGGGCCGTCTCGATGGGTCGCCCGGTGCGGTTCCACTCGACAGCGCGCCTGGTGATGCAGCTGGAGCGAGCGAGCGCCGAGGGCAAGCTCGACGGTGCGCTGAGGGACGCCACCAACGCCGACCTCGTGATCCTGGACGAGTTCGGCTACGTCCCGATCGACGTCGCCGGTGCGCGGCTGCTGTTCCAGGTGGTGTCGGACTGCTACGAGAGGAGGAGCCTCGTCATCACGACCAACATCGAGTTCGGGAGGTGGGGCACGGTCCTCGGCGACGACAAGCTCGCCGCGGCGATGATCGACCGGGTCGTCCACCACAGCAGGCTGGTCGAGTTCAACGGGACGAGCCACCGCATGGACCAGGCGCTCATGCTCTCTGGTAACGGAAGCTAGGGGTGCGGGCATGCCCCGAGCGAAGTGTGGGAAATCGACAGAGCGAAC
>OMVS01000144.1:2269-3313 GCA_900314575.1 uncultured Olsenella sp.
GCGGTCGAGCTCTACATCAAGCACGGCCTCAAGGCGACGACGACGATAAGGGAGCTGGGCTATCCATCCCGCGTCCAGCTCGCAGCCTGGCACAGGGAATGGCTCGAGACCGGGGGCTCGCTCCACGAGAGGAGCAGGGCCTCCGAGGCGTACTCGGCGGAGCAGAAGCGGGCCGCCGTCGACCACTACCTGGAGCACGGCCGCTGCAACGCCTACACGAGGCGCGAGCTGGGGTACCCCAAGAGCTACCAGAAGCTTGCCGACTGGATCGAAGAGCTGGCGCCTGGCGAGCGCAGGACGACCGAGCCCAGGACCTTCACCCTCGAGCAGAAGCAGCGCGCCGTGACGGCGCTCGTCGGGCGGGCCGGGAGCGCACGGGAGATCGCGGACGAGGCCGGCTCGTCCCGGTGTACCCTCTACAAGTGGAAGAGGGAGCTGCTCGGAGAGGGGCCCGACATGACCGAGGCCAAGCACGACGCCCCCGCGCAAGGCGCGGGCGACGGGGACGGGAAGGCCATCCGGGCGACGCGGGCCGACATAGACGCCCTCGAGGCGAGGAAGAGGGAGCTGGTGGAGGAGCTCCGCCGGCTCGAGCTCAGGCGCGACGTGATGGAGGGTGCCTTGGAGCTCCTGGGAAAAGGGGCGGGCGCCGACCCGGCAAACGAGCTCACGAACAGGGAGAAGACGCTGCTCGTTGAGTCCCTGCGGCCGAAGTGGGGGCTCTCGGAGCTCCTCCGCGCCCTCGGCATGGCCCGCTCGAGCCACCAGTACCAGCTCAAGGCGATGAGGTCCCCGGACAGGGACGCCGAGGCGAGGGAGATGGTCTGCGCCGTCTTCGACGCCAACGACGGCACCTACGGGAGGCGCCGCATCCACGACGAGCTCAAGGCGCAGGGCCACGTCGTCGGCGAGCGCAGGATAAGGCGGATAATGGCCGAGGAGAGGCTGGAGGCGCGCGGGAAGGCGAAGCCGAAGAGGGGCTACAGCTCCTACGAGGGGGAGGTCTCGGAGCATCCCGGCAACAAGGTCGGGCAGGACTTCGAG
>OMVS01000143.1 GCA_900314575.1 uncultured Olsenella sp.
CATGCCATAACAATACACAATATATAAAAATAGACAAGAAAATGGCCCCTGAGCTGGGGCCTTCGTCGGAATCAGGTCATAGATACTGCGGAATCATGGTGTGATGTGTGTGAGCGGGGGTTTTCTTCCACAGGACAAACGGCTAGAATCATACCGTTTCATTCACTATGCAAGAAGGAGACCTGCATGTCCGGACACTCTAAGTGGGCAACCACCAAGCACAAGAAGGCAGCGATCGACGCCAAGCGCTCCGCGCTGTTCTCCAAGCACTCGCGCAACATCACCGTCGCCGCCCGCACCGGTGGCGACCCCAACCCGGACAACAACGCGTCGCTCGCCGCGGCCGTCGCCCGCGCCCGCATGGTCTCCATGCCCAACGCCAAGATCCAGGCTGCCATCGATAAGGCCTTCGGCACCGGCGCCGAGGCTGTCGTCTACAAGGAGGTCACCTACGAGGGCTACGGCCCCGCTGGCGTCGCCTTCTACGTCGAGTGCCTGACGGACAACCTCAACCGCACCGCGGCCGACGTCCGCTCCGCCTTCACGCACGCCGGTGGCAACCTCGGCACCTCCGGCTCCGTCGCCTTCCAGTTCGAGCGCAAGGGCCAGATTGCCGTCGACAAGGTCATCGTCTCCGACGAGAAGAAGGTCGCCGACCGCGAGAACGCCGTCAACGAGGACGAGTTCATGATGGCCGTGGCTGAGGCCGGCGGCGACGACTACGAGGACGCCGGCGACGAGTGGATCGTCACCTGCGACTACACGGCGCTCCAGGACGTCGTGAAGGGCCTCGAGGACCAGGGCATCGAGGTCAAGGGCTCCGAGCTCACCATGATCCCGACCACCCCGACGGACGTCTCCGTGAGCGACGCCAAGAAGGTCCAGCGCCTCGTCGACCGCCTCGAGGAGCTCGACGACGTCCAGAACGTCTACGACACCATGAACCGCACCGACGAGATTGAGGAGGCGCTCGCCGAGGAGGAGTAAGCCCCTCAGTGCGTCCTCGGAGGAGCCGTCTGGCGAGACCGGCGGTCCTCGGTGAGCGGCTCGCACGAGCCTCACAGCTCTTGCTGCTCGCGTGCGGCTCACCCTCACATAGCGACAAGCGGGGCCCGTCCCTGCCCGAGCGCCGGCTGGAGCCGTTGCGTCGGGAGGGGGCGGGCCCCTTCGCGTGCGGGGCGCGGCGCGCCCCGCTTCTAAACCACCTTCCGGGAGGTCGGCGACCCTATGGACAACTACAGCACGCGGGCGACGGCGGCGGCCGTGAACTCGCTGGTCAAGCACGGTAACAAGAGCCTGGCGGAGCAGGACTGGGATGCGGCGGCGGACTACTTCGCCCGCGCGCTCGAGGCGGACTCGTCGAGCCCCCAGGCTCACCTGCAGCTGTACCTGGCCTCCCGCCACCTCATGGGCCTCGAGGAGCTGCCCGCCATCGCGGAGAAGATCATCGAGGTCACGCCCGCCGAGCGCACGCCCCTGGCGGACGTCCTGCAACTGCAGGCCGAGCTTGATGCCGCGGCAGCGGAGCGCGCCGCCGCGCAGGGTCCCGAGGCCGAGCAGGGCGACGATGCCGAGAAGGGCGTCGGCGCCGAGGGCGAGGCGGCCGCCAAGGACGAGCCAGCCAGCGCGCAGCTCGCGGAGACCGAACGGTCAGACAGCTCCGAGAAGGACGTCGAGGCCGCGCAGGGCGCGGGTTCCGAGAAGGACCTCGAGTCCGGGCAGCCCGCGGCCGATGCCGGCGAGCCCGAGCCCGCGGTAGCGCCCGCGCCCGGACCTGAGGCCGTATCCGAGCCCGCGGCCGAGCCCGGCTCCGAGGCCGCAGCCGGCTCCGAGGCCGCAACCAGCCCCGACACCGAGTCCGCGGGCGAGCCCGGCTCCGAGGCCGTGACCGGCTCCGACACCGAGTCCGAGAGCGAAGCCCCCGAGCCCGAAGTCCCTGCGGCCGCCCCCGCCGAGCCCGCCGCCAGCGAGCCCGTGGCCGAGGCCGAGCCCGACGCCAGCGAGGCCGT
>OMVS01000136.1 GCA_900314575.1 uncultured Olsenella sp.
CCGCGTCGCCGTGCGCAGCCGCCGCCGCAGCGCCCCGCGTCGCCGTGCGCAGCCGCCGCCGCAGCGCCCCGCGCCCTGGACGCGTCGCCCGCGGTCCTTCTCCGCGGTCCCACCCGCACGGCATCAGCCCAGAAGCTGGCTGCGATTGGCGGCGGTGTTGTCCACCAGGCTGGGAGCGACCTCCTGGTCCGCGAGCTTGCGGACCGTCGCGAGGTAGGTGTCGAGGTCCGTGTCCGTGCCGTTCACCTTCAGGCTCCTGCAGTACGGTGCGGACTCTCCGCCGGGGTCGGAGAACGTCTGCGTGATGTCGGACGAGCCGGGGGTGTCGCCTGACTCGAAGCTCGCCACTTCGGACATCTTGCCGTTCTGGAGGGTGCGGTAGGTGCCGCTCCACGAGCCCCTGCCGACGCTCAGGCTCAGGATTGCCCCGCTCCTGAAGATCTTGAAGCCGTCGCGCCCGGCCGCGAGCTCGACCACCTGCCCGCCGTTGTACCCGAAGAGGCGCTCGTAGCCGTTGGCGTGGGACGCGCTGGGGTTCTCCACCAAGAGCTCGTCGACCCCGTCCCCGTCCAGGTCGACGAGGGCGAACTTGCACTTGCCGAGGTCCGCGCCCTTGTCGCTGCCCCAGTCGTAGGTGCCCTGGAGGAAGGTCGAGTACGCTGCGTGCGCGTCCTGCGCCCTCCTCTCGGCGGCGGCCTTGGCCTCCGCCTCCTCCTTCGCCTTCTCGGCTGCGGTGCGCACGTCGACCGCGGCCTGGCGGTAGGCGTCGGCGGTGCCGGCGTCGAGGCCGCCGTCGAGCGCGGCCTGGTAGGCCGCGTCGATGACGTCGTCGGTCTGGTCGAGCGGGTCGAGCGCGGCGAGCTGGATCGTGCCGCCCTCGGTCGGCGTCGCGGCGGCGCCGGATTCGCCCGCGTCCGCGGAGTCATCGGAATCCGAGGCGGCACCTGCCGACCCGGCGTCCGCCTCCTCGGCCACGGGGATCTCGAACGAGACGGGGGAGTCCGGCGTCGCGTACAGCGTCCCCGACTTGGTGAGCGGCGACGCCACCACGGTCGCCTCGTAGCTGCCCGACTTCAGCGTCGTGCCTGAGCCGTCCTGCGAGACGTAGCAGGTCGTGTCCACGGAGGTGCCGTCCAGGTCCGTGCCAGTTATCCGCACGGGGATGGGGCCGTCCTCCGCCTCGTAGCCGTCCGCTTGGATGGTGAACGTCACGGGGTGGTCCTGGTGGCGCAGCGCGTCCAGCGCCGCGGCACGCTGCTGCTCCAGCTCGAGCTCCTCCTGCCGCTCGCGCTCGGCCTGCTCGACCTGCTGCTGGTGGTAGTACAGCCCGCCTCCCACGGCTCCCGCCGCGACGACGCCCGCGACCACGATCGCGACGATCGCCTTCCGAGAAGGACCGCGGTGCTTGCGCGCCTTGCCGCCTGCGGGCGCTCCGCTGGCGGCTTCCACCTGTGCCGCATCCGCCTGCGTCGCGTCTGCCGCCGGCTCGAGCACCTGCGTCGCGTCCGCCTGAGGCTCGTCTTGCAGCGACGTATCCGTCCCAGTCGCGTCCAGCCCCGTCGGCTTGCCGCACAGGGGGCAGAAGAGCGCGTCGTCGCGAATCTCGGACTTGCAGTTTGGACAAATCATGGGCGTCCTCCAGATTGTACGTGGGCCTGTGCCGAGGGCCTCGGCCTGCACGCGGGCAGCGGCCTGCACGCGTGCAGCAACTCGCACGCCCCGCCAGTCCTTCGCCGGCCACGGGGCTTCGGCAAGCATGGCCTCAGATTCGAAGGTTTATGCATTTTTGCGAGCGTGCGACGGCGCCTTCCGACACGGTCGCACCCAGCTCCCAGCAGGGTAGCGCCGAGGTCTCCTTCAGTTGTTGCGCAACAATATAAAAAAGCCCTGGCATACCATTTGCGTTGCGGCTCGGACGTGCGTTGGCCGTGCGACGCGTGAGCTGGTGGGGACCGACGCCCCGGCCCCCGAGGGGGCGGCTGGCGGCGGCATCCCGTCCTGCCGATTACGCCACTCCATGCGCGAAGGGAATGCCTATGTACTGCAACAACTGCGGAGCGAGGATTGAGCGCGACGGGTCGTCGTTCTGCCCGTACTGCGGCGCGCCGCTCGACGTTGCGCCACCCGACGACCCGTCGGCATCCGATGCCGCCCCCGCCGGCGCCGCCGACGCTGCCGACGTGCCCGGGCCGAAGCCTGCCGACGCGCCCGGTGCCGCGCCCACCGGCGCTGCCGACGTGCCCGGGCCG
>OMVS01000135.1 GCA_900314575.1 uncultured Olsenella sp.
TGACGAGCAGGCCGATGAGGTTTGCCAAGCGGTGGCGTCTGGAACGGAGGTCACGCTGGAGGTGCTCGCGGAATGCGTCTACGTGCTTTCGGGCGTGTATGGGGTACCGAGGTCGCGTGTGGCGGAGAGTCTCGGCCTTCTCCTCGATGACGTTGCGTGCCAGCGGCGGGGCATCGCGCTGGCTGCGTTGGGGCTCTGGTCGGGCAGCCGCTTTGACTTTGTGGACTGTGTGCTTGCTGCCGAGCACGCGGAGCTGGGAAGAGACGTCCTGACATTTGACAAGAAGCTTCTTAGGCTGCTCGAGAAGGTCGAGTAGTTCGTGCGCAAAACGGCGCCCGGCCAAAGCCGGACGCCGTCTGGGGTGACGCAATGGCGAGGGTCCTCGCCGTGATGCGCTGCGCTCGTCCTAGAGCTCGGCGCGGAGCTGATCGACAAGCTGCGAGAAGTACGCCAGCGCGTCCTCGACGGGCTTGCTCGTTGCCATGTCCACGCCGGCACCGCGCAGCAGCTCGATGGGGGGCATGCTCGAACCGCCCTTGAGGCAGCCCAGGTAGTCCTTAACGGCTGGCGCCCCCTCGCTGAGGATGCGGTTTGAGATGGCAATGGCGGCTGCGTAGCTCGTGGCGTACTGGTAGACGTAGTAGCCGTAGTAGAAGTGGGGGATGCGCGCCCACTCCAGGCGAATCCCATCATCAACGGTCACGGCGTCGCCAAAGTACTGCGCATTGAGCTCGCCCCAGCGCTCGCAGAGGGCGTCGGCGGTGACGCCACGGCCGTCGGCGTTCATCTCGTTCACGTCGCGTTCGAACTCGGCGAACATGCACTGGCGGTAGAGCGTCGCTCGGAAGGACTCAACAAAGTTGTTGAGCACGTAGGCGTGGGTCGCGGGGTCGGTGGTGTGCTCGAGCAGATAGTGCGAGAGCAGCGCCTCGTTGCAGGTGGAGGCCACCTCGGCTACGAAGATGGGGTAGTCGCAGTAGGTAGGTGATTGCGTATGGCATGAGAGGTACGTGTGCACGGAGTGGCCCATCTCGTGCGCCAGCGTAAAGACGTCGTCGAGGCTTCCGTCAAAGCTCGTGAGAATCACGGGGTTGGTGCCGTAGGAGCCTGAGGAGTACGCGCCGGAGCGCTTGCCGGGCGTCTCGTACACGTCGATCCAGCGCTGCTCGAGGCCCTTGCGCACGATGGCCAGGTAGTCCTCGCCCAGCGGCTCGAGCGCCTTCAGGATGAGGTCCCAGGCCTCCTCGTAGGTGAAGGCGAGGTCCACGGAGTCGACGAGCGGCACGTACATGTCCCAGAAGTGCAACTCGTCCACGCCCAGGACGTCCTTGCGCAGGCTCGCGTAGTTGTGGAGCGCGCCGAGGTTCTTGTGCACCGCGTCCACGAGGTTGTCGTAGACCGAGGTTGGCACCTCGTTGGCGTCAAGGCAGTACTCGAGGGCGTCCTGGTAGCGGCGGGAGTCCGCGAAGAACTTGAGCTGCTTGACCTGGGCGGCGAGAAGCCCGGCGCAGGTGTTGCGGTGCGCGCCATAGCTCGCGTAGACCGAGTCGAAGGCGGACTTGCGCAGCACGCGGTCGTGGTTGCGCTCGAGGCCGATGAAGCTGCCGTGGCTCACGGAGTGCCTCTCGCCCTTTGAGTCCGTGGCGTCGGCGAAGGTGAGGTCGGCATTGTTGAGCTGAGAGAACACGCGCTCGGGCTGGGCCGCCGCGTCACCGGCGCGTGCGAGGATCGCCTCCTCTGCCGCCGAGAGGCGGTGCGGGCGCATGCGCAGCTCGCGCTCGATCGCTCGGCGGTAGTGCTCGAGGTCTGGCTCCTCGGCAAAGAAGGCGGCGAGTGTCTCGTCCGACATGCCAAGAAGCTCTGCTGAGAACCACGAGCAAGCCTCCTGCGTCTCGACCTCCAGGCCCATGACCTGGTCGGAATAGACCTGGTAGCGCGCCACGCGGGTGTCGACGTCGGCGCAGCGGTCGGCGTAGTTGCCCAGGCGGCTGAGGGTGACGTTCGCCTCGTCCGAGAGGCGCAGGTAGGCGAGAAGGTCTGCCGCCGAGGCGCTTACGCGCCCCTTGTAGGCCGCGAGCTTGCCGGGGAGGGCCTTGGCGTCCTCGAGCTGACGCTCGAAGTCCTTGTCGTCCGCGCACATGGACGAGAGGTCCCAACGGTACTTCTCGGGGATCTGGTCGCGCGACTGGTATTGCATGCGTGCTCCTTAGGGTGGAGTTCTTTCAGACTTCCCCATGGTACACGCTGGGACGTGTTGCGGT
>OMVS01000131.1 GCA_900314575.1 uncultured Olsenella sp.
GGGAGGGGCGGCGAGGCGGGTCCGGCGAGTCCGGCGGCTGCGGGGGCCGCGGGGGCCGAGGCGGCGCACCACGCGCCGAGCGACCCGAGGGCCACGAAGGCGGCGGAGGCGAGAGCCTTCAGGACGGCCGCGCGGCGGTAGGCCCCGCGCAGGTCGGATGCCACGAAGGCTGCCTGGAGCGCGACGCCCGCGAGGGCGAGGGCGCAGGGCGCAAGTGGGTTCGTCAGGCTCACGGCCCCTCCTCCCGTCGTGTCTGCGCGGCGCGAGCCCGCGGTCCTTCTCGCCCGCGCCCTTCTCGCCCGCGCCCTTCTCGAGCCGGGCGGCGCGCGTCGATTCCACCTTAGGCCACGGCGCGCCTAGCCCGCCAGGCGGTTCGACCTCCGGAGGAACTTGGCCGGCATCGGGCGCTCGAGGCGCCAGACCACGCTCATGGGCCGCGAGCCCTCGTGCGAGACGTAGTCGACGAGCCCCAGGAAGGTGAAGGGCGCCGTGCCCGCCGCGTCCGTGCGCCACTCGCGCACGAAGAGCAGCACCTTGGTGCCGAGCTCGCGGTGGTGCACGTAGCGCTGGCCCACCCTGCTCGTCTCCGAGGTCGTGGATTGGCTCTGCCAGTGGAAGAGGCTCTCGCTGATCGAGTAGTCCTCGTACATGGTCGTGGGCGAGTAGTCGCGCTCGGACTTGTTGAGCGTGTTGATCAGCACGTCGCAGCCCTTCTCCGGCAGCCACTTGACCCCCTGGCGCACCACGCCGGGGTTGAGGTAGTCGAGCCCCACGAAGATCTGATCGCGCGTGTACTGGCAGTGTAGGTCGAGCGGGCACGCGAAGCCGGGGTCCACCGGCTCGTCGACGAAGTCTATGTGGTCGAGCTGCCAGCGGAGAAGGTCGAGGAGCTCCTGGCCGAGCACCCGGTTCGACATGGCGCGCGCGAGGTCGCGCAGGGTGTCGCGCTCGAGCCGCTCCCCCTTGGCCTCCGGGAAGAGCGTCACCTGGAACATGCGGAGCCAGCGGACCTGCGTGGGCGAGAGGTCCTTCTCCGCCAGCTCGCCAACGCGCGGCAGCGCGTCGAGCAGGAAGGAGATCCAGCGGCGCGAGTCCATGGAGCAGACCCGTGCCAGGGCGCGGGTCAGCGCGGCCTCGTCCGGGTCGGAGAAGTCCGCGCGCACGCCGGCCTCCACGGCCATGCGGGAGAGGCTGCCGCGGCCGAAGACCTCCTTGGGGTCGGCGCCGGTGCGCTCCAGGAAGCCCGCGAGCGTGAGCGGCGCTCCGGTGTCCTCCTCGAAGGTCGCCAGACGCGACACGATCCCCGCCCGCGTGGCGACCGACGCCCGGATGCCCTCGAGCACGTGCTCGGCCGCCACCCGCTCGAGGTGCACGTAGCAGCCCCGCGGCACCGAGGGGAAGCCGTCGTCGAGCTCGCGCCAGACGCCGCGCCGGGTCGGCTCCAGCAGTGCGGCCAGCTTGGACTCGAAGTCGTAGTGGGCGTTCTGGCGGCCGATGAAGTCGAGCACGGTCAGGCAGTCCTTGCCCTCGGCCAGGCGCAGGCCGCGACCGAGCTGCTGCAGGAAGACGGTGAGCGACTGCGTGGGCCTGAGGAACAGCACGGTGTTGACCTCGGGGATGTCGACGCCCTCGTTGTAGACGTCGACCGTGAAGACGAAGCGCAGCTCGCCGGACCTGAGCCGCTCCTTGGCGCGAGCCCTCTCGTCGGCGGGCGTCCCGCCCGTGACGGACGCCGAGGGCAGGCCCATCTCGCGGAAGCGCGCCGCCATGAAGTCGGCGTGCGCGACCGAGACGCAGAAGCCGAGGCCACGCACCTCGTCGAGGTCGGACACGTAGCGCCGGACGGTCTCGGCCACCATGCCCGCGCGGCGCCGCGCGACGCCCGCGCTGTACACGTAGACGTCCTCGAGCTGCGAGTCCTCGTAGCCGCCGCGCGTCCAGCGCAGGCCGCTCAGGTCCACGTCGTCGGCGACGCCAAAGTACTGGAAGGGGCAGAGCAGCTTGCGGTCGATCGCCTCCGGCAGGCGGATCTCTGCCGCGACCCTGCCGTCGAACCAGGACAGGATGCTGCGGCCGTCGGCGCGCTCCGGTGTGCCCGTGAGCCCGAGGAGGACCCGCGGGCGGAAGTGGTCGAGAAGGACCTGGTAGGACGGGGCGGCGGCGTGGTGGAACTCGTCGATCACGACGTAGTCGTAGAAGCCGGGGTCAAGCCTCTCGGCGAGCCGCGCGGAGTTCAGCGACTGGATGGAGCAGAAGAGGTGGTCGAGCGAGCCGGGCCGCTCGCCGCCGACGAGCAGCTCGCCGAAGTTGGGGTCGCGCAGGACGCCGCGGAAGGTGCCGAGCGCCTGGCGCAGGATCTCCTCGCGGTGCGCGACGAAGAGCAGGCGGGGCACGGCGGGGGCGCCCGGGGCGGCGAGCGCGGGGCCCGGGGCGGCGGGCGCGGGGCCC
>OMVS01000130.1 GCA_900314575.1 uncultured Olsenella sp.
CCAGCGCGCGAACTCGAGGTTCGTGGTGATCACGAGGGACTGCCGCTCGTAGCTCTCGGATATGACCTGGAAGAGCAGCCTCGCCCCGTCGGTGTCGAGCAGGAGGATGCCCTCATCTTCGGCATGTCGCGGAGGTGCGGACGGCGTGAAGCCACGAAGCGGTGTTCACCTCGCCAGGAGAATGGGGTACACTGTCCTTGACCAAAAAGCACATCGTGCTTTTATCGCTCCGGGGCGCCTGCGTGCCGGGGCGATTTTTGTATCAATGGAGGCCCGATGAGAGCTGACGCGACCACACCGATAATGAGTGCCCGTGCCCAGGTGTCCTACCTGAGAGACGAGAAGAACGTGTCGTTCGAGCTCATGGGCGAGGAGGACGCGGTCGCCTTTCTCGAGGAGAGGAGCTTCTTCTTCAAGCTCAAGGCCTTCGCCAAGGACTTCGAGAAGTACTCCTGCAAGCCCGGGGAGAAGGGGCGCTACGTCAACCTCGACTTCGGCCACCTCGTAGAGCTCTCGAAGCTGGACAAGGCCCTGCGCTCGCTCGTCCTCGACCTCGCGCTCGATATCGAGCACTACCTCAAGGTGAGGATCAATGCCGCCGCCATGCGCGCGGGCACGGACCCGTTCAAGGTCATCGACACGTTCCTGGAGGGATCAGCGGCGTCAGCCGTCTCCGAACAGACGAAGGCGCTCGACATGAGCGCCAACGCGAGTGCGGTCCGGCTGGCCACCTCGACGCTCGAGCTCTGCGACCTCGAGAGCCGTCCCGCCATCGTCTCGGCCGCCAACGAAGCCACGATGGCGCTGTCAGAAGTTACCAAGGGACGAGACCCGCGACACGTCGAGCACGCGTGTTGTTGTTCACTAAGAAGTAACGCGAAGGGACTGCGGTGATGATCCTGGACCAAAACGGGACAGGAAGGACGCCGCATGTACAGCGCTGAGCAGAGAAAAATCGCGATAGAGACCTTCGTCAAGTTCGACCATAGCTACGCCGACACCATCGCAGAGTTGGGGTATCCGACGAGGGCGTGCTTGCGCAACTGGTGGAACGGGTACAGGGATACCGGCGAGGTGCCTATAAGCAAGTTCACCACCAACCCGAGATACACCGCAGAGATGAAGCGGCGCGCCGTCGAGCACTACCTCGAGCACGGCAGGAGCCTGGCAAGGACGATGCGGGCGCTCGGCTACCCCAAGAGCCGCGAGGTGCTCGGCGACTGGATAGACGAGATCGCCCCGGGGCAGCGCAAGTACAGGGGCCCGAACCCGAAGCGGGACCCCGTTCCCGTGGAGAAGAAGGTGCAGGTCGTGGCCGAGCTGGGGGCGAGGACGGGGCCGGCCGCGGAGATCGCGGAGAGGCACGGCGTGTCGCGGACGGCGCCCTACATTTGGCGCAGGGAGATCATGGGGGATAATGGCGGGGACCCCGAGAAGAAAGGCGTCCCCGTGAGCAAGGAATACGACGACCTGCCCGACGACATCGAGGTGCTGCAGGACATGCTGCGAGAGGCGAAGATGCAGCTCAGGAAGGTGCAACTCGAGCTCGAAGTGCGGCAGGCGACCCTCGAGATAGTAAAAAAAGACCCGGGCGCCGAACCGGAGCTGCTGACCAACGCGGAGAAGGCGGCGATGGTGACGGCGCTTAGGCCCAGGTGGAAGCTCTGCGAGGTCCTGCCCGTGGTGGGCATGGCCAAGAGCAGCTACGAGTACGCAAGGAGCGCCCAGGCCAAGGGCGAGACCGAGGAGCACGCGGCCGCCCGCAAGGCCGTGATCGAGGCGTTCGAGGCCAGCGGCGGCACCTACGGCTACAGGCGCATATACGCGCAGGTCAACGCCGACGCGGAGGACGGCGCGGCGATCGGCGAGTGGACCGTGCGCAGCATCATGGAGGAGGAGAACCTGGTCGCGAGGGCCGCCAAGAAGAAGCGCCGGTACAGCTCCTACGAGGGCGAGATCTCGGAGGCGCCGCCCAACCTCTTGCGCGACGACCGGGGCAAGCATCACTTCCGCGCGAACAAGCCGAACGAGCTCTGGATAACCGACGTGACCGAGTTCCGCATCCCCGCCGGCAAGGTGTACCTGTCGCCGATCGTGGACTGCTTCGACGGCATGCCGCTGAGCTGGTCGATTTCCACCTCGCCGGACGCCGAGATGGCAAACTCGTCGCTGCTCGGCGCGTGCGTGTGGCTCAATGAGGGCGATCACCCCAAGATCCACTCGGATCGCGGCTGCCATTACCGCTGGCCGGGATGGACAAGGATATGCGATGAGAACGGCCTGGTCAGATCGATGTCGAGGAAGGGATGCAGCCCCGACAACGCGAGGTGCGAGGGCGTCTTCGGAAGATTGAAGATAGAGTTCTTCCACGGCTGCGACTGGGCCGGGGTCACGATCGAGGAGTTCATGGAAATGCTCGACGCGTACCTGAGGTGGTACAGGGACGTC
>OMVS01000138.1 GCA_900314575.1 uncultured Olsenella sp.
CGAAAGGGCCGTGCAGGCGCGTCGCGCCGGCACGGCCTAGATGTCATGGGGCGGACAAGGACGGCTTAGAGGGGCTCTCAGCGGCTCGCCCGTTTGGGGCCTTGGAACGGTAGCGGCTTCGGAAGGCCGTCAGGACCTGCTGGTCGCCGGCCGCGCCCGGACCCGCGCCCGGACCCGCAGATTGCGCCCGTGCCCGGACCCGCGGGCCGCGCCCGAGCCAGCGCCAGCCCGCGGCCCGTGGGTCGCGCGGGCTGGCGCGACGAGCCTGCTACCTGCGCGGAGCCGCGCCGAGCTGCGCCGTCGCGCGCTCGTCGTCGCCGGACTCGACGGCAGCCAGCGAGCGGTAGAGCCACTCGGCCTCGTCGGGCGTGACGCCCTCCGCGTCCGCGGCGGCGGCGAAGCCGAGAAGGGCCTCGAGCAGCTGCCGCGCAGCGCTGGAGATCGACTTGACGTCGGTGTCGGCGTGCGACGCGACGCCGCGGTGGTCGGCGACGTGCTCGACGAAGCCGTGCACCTGCTGGACGCGGGCCGCCAGGTCAGCGGGCGCCTCCTCGGTGCCGGCGGCCGCGAGCGCGCCGGTCACGACCTGCGACGGCGTCCCGCAGGGGACGAAGCCAGGCACGTCGTCCATGGCGGCGGTGATGGTGGCGCCGAGGGCGACGGTCGCCCCGGCCAGCTCGTTCTGAAGGTCGTTCATGTGTTCTCCTTGCCTCTCTGTTGCCTTGTTGGCTGTCTTACCTATATAAGTACCTAGCGGAGAAGGACGTGGGGCCGATGCGGGCGCGATCGAGCGGCGACGCCGACGTGCCCGCGCCCGGGCCCGCGCCCGCGCGGCCTCCGCCTAGGACCTGAAGTGGTCGCGCGCGAAGCCCATGCGCTGGACGGCCTCGAGGGTGCCGAGGTAGGCGCCCTCGCGGTTACGCACGGCCATGTAGCGCACCAGCACGGGCTCGCCGTCCTTCTCCATCCAGACGTCGACGGAGTCCTGCTCGCCGCTCCTGAGCGCGCCGATCACCTGGCGCACCATCTCCTGGACCTTGGGGGGATGGCAGCTCCAGACCTCGCGGCCGAGCGCGGACTCGGGTCGCTTGAAGAGCTTCTTCTCGCCGTCGTCGTTCCAGTAGCGGTTGATGTTGGCGTCATCGACGAAGGTGAGCTCCAGGGGGATGGTGTTGAGAAGGGCGTCGAGCTGGGCGGCGCTCATGCTGCCGGTGGGCAGGCGAACCTCGCCCGGCACCGCGCTGCCCGCGGCGCCCGCGCCCGTGGCGGATGCGTCGCCTGCGACTGCGCCCGTGGCGGATGCGGCGCCTGCGCCTGCGCCCGCGACGTCCTTCTCACCCAGGGTCGCCGCGGCCCTCTCGGCGCGCCTGCGGCAGAACTCCTCGCCGGCGCCCCAGGTGCCCGCGTCCTCGACGAGGCAGAGGTCGTAGCCCTTGAGGTCCGCGTACATCTGCAGCCACTCGTCGCCCGTGAAGCTCTGCGCGCACAGCGGCAGCAGGATGTTGGCCTCCTTGTAGACCATCTCCTCCGCGCGGGTGAGGACGGCGTCGAGGCGCTCTGCCCAGGCGTCGTCGCGCTGCTGGGCGGAGGCGAGGGTGCCGAGCTCGGCGCGGATCTCGTCGTCGACGCCCCACATCACGTCCGCGGGGCCGGAGTAGCCGTGGCGCACCTTGAGGACGGGGTAGAGGAGGTCGCCCTTCTTGGCGTAGTGGATGCCCAGCTTGCGGAGGGTGCGCAGCTCGTCGTCGAGCGCGGGCGTACCGACCGCGGCGCGCGTGCGGGCGAGCTGGTCGGAGATGGCCTGGTTCTCGATCGAGAAGACGTGCATGGGGTGGCCGGGCAGGTTGCAGAGGAACCTCGTGTTGAGGTCGGCCGCGCCCTGGGAGACGGAGCTCATGACCGCCTCCTCGGCGTTGGCGATCCGCTCCTCGCGGGTGGCGCCGTGGAAGAGGGCGGAGTGGACGTCGCAGAGGCGTTGGACGTCGGCGATCTTGGCGCCGCCCTCGATGAGCCCCTGCTCGGCACGGGCGATCTCGCCGGCGTCAACGTCGCTGAAGTTGGCGACGAAGTCGGCGCGCACGTCCTCGAGCGCCTCGCCGGCGGAGAGGCGCGCGACGTAGCTCTTGAGGAGCTCGGCGCGACCCGCCTCGTCGAGGGCGGCCGGGCCCGCGGCGGCGCTGGCGGCCGGGGCGGCGGGCGTCGTGGCG
>OMVS01000129.1 GCA_900314575.1 uncultured Olsenella sp.
TGGCGGCCTGGGCGCGGGCGTGGGCCTCGTCGGCGAGGCCGAGGCCGACCGCGAGGGCGACCACGTCCGGCTCGGAGGAGGCGCCGCGCGCCGCAGGCGCGGACGTCCCCTGTGGGCCCGCGTCCTTCTCCGTCCCGGCGCCGCCTGCCGCCGCCGCGAGCACGCCGACGGCGCAGCGCCAGCCCTCGCGGGAGGCCGTGTCGCCGCCGGCCTGGACGAAGGGGTCGACGTGGCCGGCGCGGACGAAGCCGTGGTAGTCGCAGAGCAGCAGCTCGCCGCCCCAGACGGTGCCGTCGGTGCCGAAGCCCGTGCCGTCGAAGGAGACGCCGACCACCGGGTCCGCGTGGTCGTTCTCGGCCATGCAGGAGACGACGTGCGCGTAGTGGTGCTGCACGCCCACGAGGGGGACGCCGGCCTCGCGCGCGAGCCGCTCGCCCACGGCGCGCGAGTTGTAGCGGGGGTGGAGGTCTACGGCCACGACCTCGGGCTCGACCTCGAGCAGGTCCTCCATGCGACGGACGCCCTCCTCGAGCGCGCGGACGCCGCGCAGGTCGGAGAGGTCGCCCACGTAGGCGGACGGGTAGAGGAGGTCGCCCGCGCCCACGCAGAAGCAGTTCTTGAGCTCGCCGCCCACGGCGACAACGCCCGCGCCGCGGCCGCCCGCCGGCTCCGCGAGGGCGGAGACCACCTGCGGCAAGGGGGCGTAGCCGCGCGAGCGGCGCACCATGTAGGGCTCGCCCGCGAAGAAGTCGCACACCGAGTCGTCGGCGCGCGTCAGGATTTGCCGGTCGTGGGAGAGCACGAGGTCCGCGAGGCCCGCCAGGTCGCGGCGCACGTCCTCGTCGGAGCGGCAGATGGGGGCGCCGGAGACGTTCGCGCTGGTCATCACGAGGACGTCGGGCACGCGGACGCCGTCCGGGTAGGAGAAGAGCAGCAGCTGCAGCGGCGCGTAGGGGAGCATGAGGCCCACCTTGGGGTTGTCCGGCGCGACCGAGGGCGCGAGCGTCGAGCCCTCGGCCCGGCGCGCGAGGACGATGGGCTTCTGGTGGCCGCACAGGACCTCGAGCCGGGCGGCGTCGAGCGCGCACTCGCGCGCGGCCACGGCCTCGTCCGCGGCCATGACGGCGAAGGGCTTGGCCGGGCGGCGCTTGCGCCGGCGCAGGCGCGAGACGGCCTCCTCCGACGTTGCGTCGCAGCACAGGTGGAAGCCGCCGACGCCCTTCACCGCGACGATGCCGCCCGAGGCGATGCAGCGGCGGGCCTCCGTGATGGCGGCGGCGCCGCGCTCGGGCCGGTCGAGCAGGTAGACCTCAGGCCCGCACTCGTTGCAGCAGATGGGCTGCGCGTCGTAGCGCCTCGACGCGGGGTCCGAGTACTCGCGCGCGCAGTCGTCGCACATGGGGAAGGCGCCCATGGAGGTGCGCTCGCGGTCGTAGGGCAGGGAGCGCAGGATCGTGAGGCGCGGCCCGCAGCAGGTGCAGTTGATGAAGGGGTGCAGGTAGCGGCGGTCGGCGGGGTCGAAGAGCTCGCGCTTGCAGTCGTCGCAGACCGCGATGTCCGGCGAGACGAAGATCGCCCCCTCGGTGCGCTCGCTCTCCTTGATCGAGAAGCCCGCGAAGCTCGGAGCCTCCGCGGCCGGCACGTCTGTGACCTCGACCTTCACGACGTCGGCGCGGCGCGGCGGGCGCTCGCGCACGAGCCGGCAGAACTCGTCGACCTGCCCGGGCTCGCCCTGGGCGAAGATCTCGACGTAGGGGCCCTTGTTGCACACGCTGCCCGCGACGCCGGCGGCGTGCGCGTGCCGGTCGACCGTGGGGCGCATGCCCACGCCCTGGACTATGCCGTAGCAGCGCAGGCGGCGCGTCACTCGCATGGCCCGACCTCCCCGAAGCTCGCGAGGTGGCCGGAGAGCGCGAAGTGCGTCTCGTCAAAGAACGCGCCGGAGAAGCCGGGCACGAGCGGGCGCAGCACCGCGTCCGCGAGGATCACGTCCGGGGCGAGCTCGCCTGCGGCCTGGGCGAAGTCCGCCTCGTCGCGCAGGGCGACATCGCCCGCGCGGCGGCACTCCTCGGGCAGCTTGAAGAAGGTGGCGCACGTGACCTCGGCGGCGCCGCGGGCGAGAAGGACGCGGCGGATCGCGTCGGCCGCCACCTGCTGGTGCACCACCAGGACGCGCGCGCCCTCCCAGGAGCGCTCGGGGACGAGGTCGCGCGCGAGCGGGTAGCCGACGTCGTAGGGGACGCCGAAGCGCCGCTCGAGCCAGCGCGCGGCCGCGAGGCCGGAGGGGGAGACCACGAGGCTGCGCTCCGCCGCGCCCGCGCGCCGCACGTCGTCCAGGGTGGCGTCCATGCCGAGAAGGGCCACCTCGCGCCAGCCCTCCGCCTCGAGCGCGCGCCTGAGCGGCGCGGCGTCCGTGCAGGAGAGGTCCATCGGGGTGGCGCCGAGCACGTTGAGCCGGCCGCGCTCGCGGGCGGGGCGCGCGAC
>OMVS01000128.1 GCA_900314575.1 uncultured Olsenella sp.
TCGATGGCCGAGGAGAGGTAGCGGCTCGTGACGCCGAAGCGGCCCGAGGCGACCTGCTTGATGGCCGAGTTGGCGGAGTCGCCGTTGTCGCGGGTGGTCTCGCGCACGGGGTCCTCGCCGCCCTCGCCGGTGTTGGAGCGGCCGCCGATGCGGTTCATGGCGATAGCGAGGGTCTCGTGGGCCTCCTCCGAGATGGCGCCGTAGCTCATGGCGCCGGTGTTGAAGCGCTTGACGATGGACTCGCGCGGCTCGACCTCGTCCAGGGGCACAGGGCCCGTCGGCAGGGGGACGAGCTCGAGCAGGTCGCGCAGGACAATCGCGCGGCCGTCCTGGTGGATGTGGGCGCTGTACTCCTTAAAGATGTCGTAGTCGTCCGTGCGCACCGCCTTTTGGAGCAGGTAGACGGTCTGGGGGTCGATGAGGTGCTCCTCGCCACCCAGGGGTCGCCATTTGGTGAGGCCCGAGCTCGGGAGCTGGTCGGGGGCAGGCGTCCGTGCGAGCCCCAGGGCCTCGTCGTAGCGCTCGCAGAGCTCGCGCTGGACGTCGCCGATACCCAGGCCGCCCAGGCGGCTCGTCGTGTTAGTGAAGTAGCGGTCGACGAGCTCCTCGGAGAGGCCGACGGCCTCGAAGACCTGGGCGGCGTGGTAGCCCTGCAGGGTGGAGATGCCCATCTTGGAGGCGATGGCCACGACTCCTGCGACAACGGCCTTGTTGTAGCGGTCGATGCCCTCCTCGGCGGTGTAGCCGATGGCATCTTTGGCCGCGAGGTCGGCGATGCAGGCATGAGCCAGATAGGGATAGATGCCCGAGGCGGAGTAGCCGATCAGGGCCGCGAAGTCGTGGGGCGAGATCGCGTCGCCCGTCTCGACCACGATGTCTGCGCGCATGCGCAGGCCGCGCTCGAGCAGGCGGTTGTGGACGGCGCCCAGCGAAAGGAGGCTGGGGATGGGGACTTGGCCATCCGCGGCGCGGTCGGACAGAACCACGATGTCGATGCCCGAGTGCACGCTCTGCTCGACGTCGGCGCAGAGGGCCTCGAGCGCCTCCTCCAGGGAGCCGCCGTCGCGGTCGAAGGTGCAGTAGAAGGTCTTCGCGCGCAGGCCCACCTGGTCGAGGGCGCTCACGGCCGCGAACTCGTCGGACGTGAGGATTGGCGTGGCTAGACGCAGCAGGCGGCAGTTGCCGCGGGAGTCCTCGAGGAGGTTGCCGCGCATGCCCAGCGTGAGCTGCGTGGAGGTCTGGAAGCTCTCGCGCAGGGCGTCAACCGGCGGGTTGGTGACCTGGGCGAAGCGCTGGTTGAAGTAGCCGTAGAAAGACTGGGGATGGGCGGAGAGCACCGGCAGGGGCTGGTCGGCGCCCATGGAGGCCAGCGGCGCCTTGGCGGTCTCGGCCATCTGGCGCACGACCTCATCCACGTCGTCGTAGTGGTAGCCGTGACGGGCCAGCCGCTGGGTGAGCGACAGGTCGCCATCGACGGTGCCCTCCGCGGGGGCGTCCGCCCGGTCCACGATGTCGGACAGATCAACCATCTCCTGGTCGAGCCAGTCGCGGTAGGGCTTCTCGGAGGCGTAGGCGTCACGAATCTCGTCGTTCCAGATGACGCGGCCCTGGTCGGGGTCCACCAGCAGCATCTCGCCGGGGCCGAGCGACCCGGACACCAGAAGCTGCGAGGGGGTGATGTCGAGGGCGCCCGTCTCGGAGGCGAGGATCAGGCGGTCGTCGCGCGTGAGGTAGTAGCGGGCCGGGCGCAGACCGTTGCGGTCGAGCGCGGCGCCCATGTGGCGGCCGTCGGTGTAGACGATCGCGGCCGGGCCGTCCCAGGGCTCGGTCAGAAGCGACTGGTACTCGTCGAAGGAGCGGCGTGCCGAGCTGAGCTGGTCGTTGTGGTCCCAGGGCTCGGGCAGAAGCATGCTGACGGCGCGAGAGAGTGGCCGCCCGTTCATGACCATGAACTCCAGCACGTTGTCGAGGATTGCGGAGTCGGAGCCCTCGCGGTTGATCACGGGCAGCGCCTCGGCCATGCGGTCGCCCAGCTCGGGGGAGTAGAGGTCGTGCTCGCGCGCGCGGACCCAGTTGATGTTGCCGCGCAGGGTGTTGATCTCGCCGTTGTGGATGAGCAGGCGGTTGGGGTGGGCGCGCTCCCAGCTGGGGGTTGTGTTGGTGGAGTAGCGCGAGTGGACGAGGGCCAGCGACGACTCGACCGCGGCGTCCGCCAGGTCCAGGTAGAAGCGGCGCATCTGGGTCGAGACGAGCATGCCCTTGTAGACGATCGTGCGGGAGCTCATCGAGCAGACGTAGAAGATCTTGCCCGCCAGTGCCGGCTCTGCCGCGGCGCGCTTCTCGATGGCGCGGCGGCACAGGTAGAGGCTGCGCTCGAAGGCGTCGCCCGGGGCCACGTTTTCGGGGCGGCCGAGGAAGGCCTGCTTGATGGTGGGCATGCAGTCGCGCGCGGTCTGGCCGAGGTCGCGCGGATCGCAGGGGACGTCGCGCCAGAAGAGCAGCGGCACGCCGCGCTCGGCGCAGACGCGCTC
>OMVS01000126.1 GCA_900314575.1 uncultured Olsenella sp.
CTATCGCTACCAGCGCAAACGCGGTTGGGCGACGTCATGACGTCGCCCGACTTGAAGTGAGGCGACGTCACGGGCGCGCAAACGGTGCCCGTGACGTCGCTTTGACGTCCGCGGGGATGATATCCGGAGCCACGACGCGCAGCGTGGATACGAGAGGGCGCTTCGAGCTACCCCAAACCACTACAGCCGCGCGACTCATATTGAGACAGCTCTGCTCGGGGGCGAACCTGCTGTAGCGTTCGACCTCGCACGAGAGGTCGTCTCCATCATTGGCGACCCATAAAACGCCGTCCAGCTCGGCAGCCCCAAACCCCCTGCCTTCCCTCTTCGCAGCTGAGGTCATAGGTCCTATAGCTGTAGGCCGCCACCTTTCCGTCGCTCTCCTCGAGCTTGGCCCTGAACCCGAAACCCATGCTCATCGCTAGCCCCCGTAATGCCAGAACAGCAGGATGACTCTTGCCACGAACCTCATCCACGCAAGGCAGAACTTGCCTATCGCACCCAGAACACGCTTGGCCACGCCCATCTCACACGCTCCCTAGAAAGAGTCCTCGTCACCATAGACGTTAGCAGCTAGGGCGGACACATATTCGTAGCTGGCCTCCGTCATGCCGAGCATCGCGTACATGCGCCCTTCGTCCCCCTCGTGCGCGCCGTCGGGTCCCAGTGCCCTCATGAGCGTGTCGTGCATGTTCGCGACGCGCGTTGCCATGCTCGACGAGCCCTTGGAAAGGCCGCAGAGCAGGTCGGTCGTCTCGTCGAGCTGCGAGACGTCGCAGAGGTCGGGGCCGATCCTGAGCCACTGGACCCTCCCGTCGATCTCTATCGAGCGCGCCTGCTCGACCTCCCCTTCCGAGAGCACGTGTATGCGGCATCCGGGCGAGCGCTGAGCCAGGGGTAGCGCACCGTCCTCGGTCGGCCCCTGCGGCACTCTGTACCAGCTCACCTCGACCCAAAGGCCGTCGCCCATCGCCACCCGGAAGTCGGTTAGCGCGTTGCCCATGCCGAGAGGGCTCGTAGTGGTCAGCGCGTTGGTGTCGAACGTCTCCACCGACCCGCCCTCGTAGTGCACGGTGACCTTCATCGCTCGTCCCTCCCGTCTCGCGTCGCCTCGGGCATGGCTGCCTGGCGTGCGGAATCGCCACCGCCGAGGGGGCGTCGGTGCGCGTCCCTGGCGCTTGCGGGCCCGTCCGCATGTCGGGCGCCAGCCCGCGGGCGGGCCCTCTCCGGGAGTATCGAGTGCTCCGCGCAGTACTCCCGCACGCGCCTGAGCCTCTCTACGCTCGCGTCTCGGCTGGGCATCCCCTCCAGCCTGGCTATGGCGGAGTCAATGGCGGCAAGGCTCCTGAAGCCGCCCCGGGAGACCGTGCTCATGGCTTCCGCAAGTCGGTTGAGCTCCCTGAGGTCCCTCACCTCTATGGCGCCCGACGCTATCGCCCTGACGTTTCTCGATGTGACCGGGCCCGGCCTCAGCCTGCTCGGGTTGGCGACCCACCTCGTCACCTCGCGCCTCGTGTAGGACGCCCCGAGCCTGGAGCCGCTCACCTGCCTGGACGGCGTCCCCGCCAGGGAGTAGACCCAGTCGTCTGCCCTCCTCGCGGAGACGCGGACGCTGATGCCCATCTCCTTGAGGGCGCTCTGGAAGTCTTCGGGGCTGCGGGAGAGGCTCCTCGCTACGTCGACCCTGGCGCGTATGTCCGCCACCCATGAGTACTCACCGCGGCCGCCGTACTCTGCCTCCGGGCGGTCGACGTGGCGCCTCATGTATACGTCGGAGTCCCTCTCGCTCGCCCTTCCAGGCCTGTCCGAGAATCGGGAGAGCCCCATCTCCCCGGCGATCCTCTGGGCGGACCTCTTGAGCGCCCTGGGGTCGGGGTCCTGGAGGCGCCTTCCGGTCACGAGGTTGGTGTTGTTGACTATGACGTGGGCGTGGGGCACGTGGTGCTCGTTGTCGTCGTGGTACACGACGGCGACCTCGTAGTCGCCGAAGTTCTCCTCCACCCATGACATGGTGACAGACCGGAGCTGTGAGAGGCTCACCGCGTCCCTCGGGTCGGGGGAGAAGACATAATGCTTGTAGGTGCGTGCTTTCCTGCCCTTAAACGGGCTGTCGTTGCCCAGTTTTTCTCGGGTCTCGTCCATCACGGACGCCCAGTCGTACTCGCGGTACTCGGGGAGGCCGTCCTCTCCGATGTCCGCCATGGGCGCGTCGAGGTTGAGGAAGTCCCTTGCGAGCGCGCGTCCCTCCTTCTCGAGGTAGCGCTGCGCGGCGCCGAGCTTTGTGTGCCCGGAGATCGGCTTCACGAATGGCACGGCTACTCCCCGAAGACGACCGGCATGCCGGTGAGCTCCGCCGCCTGCCGCCTGACCTCGGCCGCGTCGCGCCTCACCTCGTCGAGCCCGTACGACACGCCCCCCATCGCCTCGGCGAGGTCGAGCGCGTCCACGCCGGACTCGCGAACCGCCTTGGCGATCGCGTTGAGGGCGTGGGTCGACTGGTTGAGGAGGTGTCCGAGCGAGCGCACGTTGCGCACGTAGGCGGCGAGGGTGCTGCGGTCGAGCACGAGCGCGCCTCCTGCCGCGCCTCCCTTGGCGACAGCGCCTGCCCGGGCAAGGAGGCGCACCGTGTCGGAGACGGTGGTGCCGAGCGAGTCGGCGAGCGATCTCAGC
>OMVS01000142.1 GCA_900314575.1 uncultured Olsenella sp.
CGTCGCGACCTTCGTCGCGCCGATAGTGGCAACCTGCCTCATCTGGGGGAAATGGAGCGCGACGACGGGCATCAAGGTCGCTGCAACCGTCGCCGTCTGGGTCCTGTTCCCGATGCTTCTCATACGCCTCTAGAGCGGGTTTGTTTAGCAAACGACGTGTTTTCCTCTTCCTGATAACATCGAGAAAGAAGACAGCAGAAAAAAGGCTCTTCGTGAGCACGTGTGGGTCGGATTTCCAACGAGGCGCAGATAGAAGGGGCCCTTTGGGTTAAGGTTTTTGCGCCAACAAAAATACCGCCCGAAAGGTGCCCCATGAAGAGGATACTATGCCGCCTGCTCGGCGTCACGCTCACGGTCATCACCGGCCTCAGGTTCGAGGAGGGATGCCTGATCGTCGGCGTGAGGCCCAGGAGGGGCCGCGAGCTCAGATGCCCGGAGTGCGGGCGGAGGTGCCCGCGCTACGACGCCCCGAGGGGCGCGCGCCGCTGGCGGGCGCTCGACCTGTGCTCGACGATGTGCTTCCTGGAGTACGCGCCCTGCCGCGTGAGGTGCCCCGAGCACGGCGTGCGCGTGGAGGCGGTCCCCTGGGCCGACGGCTCCGCGTCCAGGTTCACGGCCGCCTTCGAGGAGCAGGTGGCGTGGCTCTGCGTCAACTGCAACACCAAGACGGTCTCCGAGCTCATGCGGGTCGACTGGCACACCGTGGGCGGCATATGCGCGCGCGTGGAGGCCAGGCTCAGGGAGGCCGCGGGGCGCTCCAGGCTGGACGGCCTGCGCAGGATAGGCATCGACGAGACCTCCTACACCAAGGGCCAGCGCTACCTCACCGTCGTCGTCGACCACGACCGCGGCTGCGTGGTCTGGTGCGCCAGGGGCCACGACAGGGCGACGCTCGACTCCTTCTTCGGGCTGCTGACCCAGGATCAGCGCGCCTCCATCGAGGTCGTGACCAGGGACGGCGCCCGGTGGATAGCCGACGCGGTCTCGGGGTGGTGCCCGAACGCCGAGCAGGTCATGGACCCCTTCCACGCCGTCCAGTGGGTGACCGACGCCCTCGACGGGGTCAGGAGGGGCTGCTGGCGCGAGGCAAACGGGGCGGCGAAGGCGGCGAGGAAGGCCGCGCCCAGACGGGGCCGCGGGCGGCCGAGGAGGGGCGAGGCGCGCCCGGAGCTCGAGGCCAAAAGGGCCGCGGGCGCCGTGANNNNGTGAAGGGCAGCAGGTACGCCGTGCTCAAGAACCCCGAGGACCTGACGGAGGGGCAGGCCAGGACGCTCGCGGCGATCGAGCGGGAGAGCCCGCGGCTCTGGCGGGCCTACAACATCAAGGAGCGCTTCCGCGACGTCTTCAAGTCGCCGGACCCGGCCACCGCAAGAACGCGCCTGGACGCATGGCTCTCGTGGGCGAGCCGCTGCAGGATCCCCGAGATGGTCGAGGCGGGCAGGAAAGTCAGGCGCCGCAGAGACGCGATCCTGCGCGCCGTCGAGCTCGGGATCAGCAACGCCCGGGTCGAGGCCATCAACAACAAGATCAAGGTCACCCAGCGCATGGCCTACGGCTTCCGCAACGTCGACAGCCTCATCGCGCTCGTGATGCTGAGATGCTCCGACCTGGAGGTCGCGCTGCCGGGGAGGGCGGCATGATGGACCCACACGTTCTCACGATGGCTCAGAAAAAAGGCTTGTCATCACGGTTTCCCACTATCTGGTTATCGCGATACACGATAATGAAAACATCTATAGCGGGCTGTCTAGGAGTGCGTCATGCGGGCGAAAAGTGCGAGGCTCAGCCTATTAGTTATCGCTGCTGCGATGCTGATCATGACACGTGTTCCGATGTTTGCATTCGCCGAGGGCGAGACGGCAGATGAGACCAAGTATTACCTCGGAGAAGCCGTCAATGCCGGAAAAGACACCGGCTACTCAGAGGATAACCCCATAGGCAAGAAGGACATCCATTACAGCTGGGAGCTCGGGCGTTTCGTCGTGAGTGACTACACCCGCGTCGTCGATGAGGATGGAACGCCCGTATTCCTCAAGAATGTCGGCGACGAGGTTACGCTGTCATTCGACCTGGAGCA
>OMVS01000125.1 GCA_900314575.1 uncultured Olsenella sp.
GCGGCGCCGTGGACGCGCGCGTCGGTGGCGCCGCGGGTGCGCAGCGCGTGCGCGCGCAGCAGCGAGCTCGCGAGCGAGCAGAGCGGGAGCAGGTAGAGGAAGCAGGCCGCCAGGATGCTCGCCGTGGGCGCGCCGATGAAGGAGAGCGTTGCCGTCGCCGCGATCGACCAGGGCATGAGGGCCGCGCAGGTGACCACGGTGTTCTCAAGGTCGAGCGCGTACCCCTCGCGGGTCTCGCCCGCAAGGCCGCTGCAGAGCTGGTCGGTCAGCATAATCGCGAGGGTCTGGTTGCAGGCGATGCAGGAGGTGGCGAGCCCCGTCGCCAGGACGCTCACGAAGGGGCTGGTCCTGCGGTTGAGCTCGTCGATGCGCGAGCGGAGCCCGGACAGGAGGCCGGTTCCGTCGAAGAGCCCGGCGTAGGTGGCCGAGATTCCCACGACGCACTCGATGTTGACCATCGACGCGAGCCCGCCGCCGTCCACGAGGCGCGCGACCTCGGGCGTCTCGGCGTGGTAGCCGAGCAGCGCGATCCTGGGGAGGTCGGCGAGGGCCACGTGCTGCTCGAGCACGCAGACCGCGACGGAGACGGCGAGGGCGGCGAGCAGCGTGCGCCTCACGGAGACCCTCCTGAGCGAGAGGCCCACGACCACGGCGGCCGGCGCGAGGCAGGCGGGGCCGAGGTCGAAGGCGGAGGAGAGCGCGCCGAAGGAGGCGGCGCCGGCGGCCGCCCTGGGCGCGGCGAGCCCGGCGAGGGCGTAGACGACGCAGGTCAGCGCGAAGGGGAGCAGCCCCGTGCGCAGCATGGAGCGTACGTTGGAGAAGACGTCGGTGTGGGTGAGCGTGGCCACGAGCGCCGCGCTCGACGACATCGGCGAGTTCCTGTCGCCAAAGTAGGAGCCGGCGAGGACGGCACCGCCCACGAGCAGCGTGTTTGCGCCCATCGCCTCGGCGAGCGTCATGCAGATGATCCCCATAGTGGCTGCCGTCCCGAAGGCCGTGCCCATGAGCATGCTCATGAGGCAGCACAGCAGGAAGGTGGCCACGACGAGGGCGCCGGGCGAGACGAGCCCGCTCGCCAGGACCACGATGGCGGGGATCGTGCCGGCGGCGCGCCAGAACGCGGCCATGACGCCGACGATCGCGAGCAGCGCCAGGACGCCGCTTACCGTCCTCACGCCGGCGAGCGAGAAGGACGCGAGCTCGCGTGCGCCGTGCCCACGGCTCAGTCCGTAGCCGCAGAAGAGCGCGAACCCGGCGAGCAGCGTCAGCGGCAGCGGCACGCCGAGCGCCGCCCCCGTCATGAGAAGGCCTGCGAAGACGGCGAGCACGATCGTTTCCAGCAACTCCGACCCCTCCCGGGTTACGCGATAGTTTCCGCCTCGTTACGCTATACTCCGGTTGGCCTAAGGTCCAACTGTTAAAGTCGGAGTCACCTACAAGATGTTCTTGTCGCCTAGGTGTCATACAAGGCGACCTTGTACCCGCACGTATTCGCACAGTCCGGCCCGGAGGCGTACGCTCTTGTCGCCAGCGTCGCGCGCGGCCAGCCGCACTCGTCCGAGGGGGACGGATGAACTTCCAGACCATGGACTACTTCATCGCGCTCGCGGAGGAGCGCAGCTTTACCAAGGCGGCGGAGCGCCTCAACGTGACCCAGCAGACGCTCTCGGCCCACATCGCCTCGGTCGAGCGCGACCTCGGCGTGCGCCTGGTCGTCCGGCGCGTGCCGCTCGAGCTGACCTACGCGGGCGAGCAGTTCTTGGGCTACGCGCGTCGCTTCAAGGCGGAGCACGACCACATGGTCCACGAGTTCAAGGACATCTCCGACGACGAGCGCGGCTTGCTCAGGGTGGGCGTCACGAGCACGCGCGGGCACATCATCATGCCGCACGCCATCGCGGACTTCCAGCGGCTGCACCCCGGCATCGAGGTCGACCTCAACGAGGGCGAGAACGAGGCCCTGGTCTCGCTCATCTGCGACGGTCGCCTCGACGTGATGGTGGGTACCGTGACGGGTCGGGTCCCGCGCTTGGAGGTGAGCGAGCTCTACCGCGAGGAGGTGGTGCTCGTGGCCTCCAACCGGCTGCTGGAGGCCAGGCTGGGCGACAAGGTCGAGCAGAGCGTGGAGCGCGTGGAGCGCACGGGCGACCTGTCGCCGCTCGCGGGCCTGCCCTTCCTCGTGCTCGGCCGGCGCGACATCCCCGGCACGATCGCCGTGCGGACCTTCCAGAAGGCCGGCTTCACCCCCCGCATCGCCGTGAGGTCCAAGAACGCCGAGACCCTCCTCGCGCTGGCGGCGCGTGGCGGCGGCGCGTGCTTCTCGCCCATGGAGCTGGTGGAGACGACCTTCTCGCCGCAGGAGCTGGTCGGGATGCGCCTCGTGCACCTGGGGCCGGACGCGCGCTACCCGATCCACGTGGCCTGGCGGACGTCGGCCCACCCGTGGAGCATGGTGGGCGCGTTCTGCGAGTCGCTCCGGCAGACCGTCGGCGGCGGGGGAGAGCAGGAGCTGCGCGGCGCGGAGGAGGGCGCGTGAGCCGGCGGGGCGCCTCCGCGCACGCTGGGCGAGAAGGACGCGAGCCCCGCGGCGGCGACGTGCGAGAAGGCTGCGAGGGCGGCCCTGCGCGCCGCTGGCGCCTCGTGGAGGCGGCCGAGGGCCGGGCGCTCCTGCGCGCCCTCGTGCC
>OMVS01000123.1 GCA_900314575.1 uncultured Olsenella sp.
GCGGGGGCGGCACGGGCGGGGGCGGCACGGTGCGGGAGGCCGGCGGCGCTGCAGGCAGGCAGCGCGCGGCGCGTCAGGACAGGAACGCGGCAGGGCGGGCGCGCGGAGGCGGGCCTGCCGCTGGGAGGGCTCATCGCGATGGAAACGCCAAGCTACGTGCTCTACTCGGACCTCAAGGGATTCGGACGCGTCTCCAACCGCGACGCGGCGCTCGTCCTGCTGAGCGACGCCCCCTACGGCGGGGCGTCGATCCGCGCCCGCGCCATGGGCGAGCGGACCTTCCTCTCTCGCGTCGTGCACGCCGAGCCCGGCAGGTTCCCGCGGGAGTGCTTCGACGACTTCGCAAGCTCGGCCCACGAGCTCGAGACGGCCATCCTCCCCAGGCTCGGAGGGGGCGCCGCCGCAAGGGCCGCCTTCCTCGAGCACTACAGCGGCCCCGCTGCCTCCGCCATGCACGACGCCGTCGTGCGGACGGGGGGCGACGGCAGCCTCTACCTCAACGTGCTGCAGAAGGTGATGGGCTCGCGCCAGGTCTCCGAGGGCGTGCGCGGCAGGCTCTGCTTCATGCTCTTCCTCGTCACCGGCTGCACCGGCAGCCCGCAGCAGGCCATGGACGCCGTCAGCGCCTACGCCCGCAAGACCCTCTCGCTCGGCCTCTACACGACCGAGACGAGCGTGGGGCCCGGCTGCCAGCAGGCCGCAGGCCGGCGGGAGGACGTCAGGCTCGGGCTGCTCCGCATGGTCGGTAGGGAGGCGATGCTCCCGGTCCACCCCCTCTCCACGGACCCGGAGGGGACCGTGATCGGGGCCCTGGCGCAGGGCCCCCACGCGATCACGGACGTGGGCTACGACGTCTCGCGGCGCCACGCGCGCGTCTTCCGCGAGGACGGGACCTGGTGGGTCCAGGGACTGGGCTCCACCAACGGGACGACCCTGGTCACGGGCGACGCCCACGAGACCGTGGTCGTCGAGCCGCCGCAGGCGGAGAGGCGGCCGGGCGAGGACTTCGGCCCCGTGCGCCTCTCCAACTCCGACCTGCTCTGCCTCGGGGTGACGACGCGCTACCTCGTCCTCCGGATAGCCGCGCCCCAAGGCGACTAGGGGTGGGGGTGCGCACGACGGCCGACCGGCCTCCGCACGGCCGGCCGGCGCCCGCCCGGCTACCTGCCCGTGACGTAGGTCGTCTGGCTCCCGCCCACGAAGTCCGTCGCGGCCGCGGAGACTATCTGGCCCTGTTGGTTGGAGTCGAGCACGATCAGGTGGTCGCCCGCTGACTGCACCCGCGGAATCGCGAAGCCCTGGGGCAGCGCCACCTCCTGGGAGGTCGAGCCGCCGATCTCGATCCTGCGCGCCTTGAAGTCGGTCGTGGCGCTGTCGCCCGTCAGGACGTAGACCGCCCCGTCGGCGATCGTCTGGACGCTGACCCCGCCGTAGGAGCCCTGCTCCTCTACGAGCTTCTGCAGGTTGGACCCGTCGAGGCCGACCGAGTACAGGTAGCCTATGGACTTGCCCTTGACCGAGAGGTAGATGGTGCCGTCCTGGACGATGGGGGCGCCTACCACTTTGCCGTCGCCCCCGCTGCAAACGACGCTGGAGGACCCGTCGAACCCCTGGTAGTAGACGGTATAGGAGCTGGTGGTGTCGTTCGTGACGTAGACGACCCCGTCCCTGGTGACGAACGGCTCGCTGCTGGTCACGGCGACCTGCGTCTTGTTGGAGCCGTCCTCCTCCAGGCTATAGACGTGGTAGGACGAGCTCCCGGACCCGGACTCCAGCGTCACCTCGTAGAGCTTGTGCCCGTACTCGTAGAGGCCCTCGAGCGCGAACGTGCCCGCCTTGTCGATCTGGGTCACCTCGCCGGAGGAGACGTCGAGCCGGAAGACGGAGTCGCCTTCCTTCGTGGTGTCGTAGATGGGCTCTCGCACGTAGAAGAGGTAGCTTCCGTCGACGTTGAAGTACTTCACCACGCTGTTGGTGTCCAGCGAGGCGAGCTTCTCCACGTCCGTGCCGCCCTTGGCGACGCGGCAGATGCCGCCTGCGCCCGTGGCGAAGAAGTAGTCGTAGGTGCCGTCGCTCGTGGCGTAGCCGCCCGACGCGAGGTTGGAGCCGATGTTGCCGACGGCGTTCCTCTCGTCGTCGCGCAGCTTGGTGGCGGCGCTCGCCAGGGCCTCCGACTTGCCCCCGTCCTCGGGGTCGGCCGCGGCGGCCTGCCGCGCCGCCTCGATCTGCTCGTCCGTCACCTGCGAGGCGTCCGAGACGGGCGTGAGGGTGACGGTCGGCGTGGAGCTGTCGTCGGAGGAGCCACCGTCCGAGGAGCCGCCTTCCGACTTCCCCTTGGAGGAGTCCGGCACGACGAGCTCGACGGGGTCGGCGGGCAGCTCGTAGAGCGAGCCGTCCTCGAGGATGGGCGAGGCCACGACCGTCAGCTGGTACGTGCCGGGCGCGACGGAGATGCTGGCGTCGTCGCCGCCGACGTAGACCGTCTCGTCCACGGCGTCGCCGGCGTCGCTGGTGCCCTGGACCCTGAGCGGTATGCGCGTGGCCCCGGAGGTGTAGTTCGGCGCGACGACGTGGACGGGGACGCTCACCTTGCCGCCGATGGCGTTCCTCACGGCGGTCGTGACCTGGCCGAGCCCGCCGGTGGTCGCCCACCACGCGCCGGCTCCAGCCGCGCAGGCGACAAGGACCACGGCGACCGCGACGGCCGCCCCCCTGCGCCTCCTGCGTGCGCCCTTCGGCGCGCCCTCGCTCGCCTCCGGGCGCACGTCCCGACCGCCGACA
>OMVS01000139.1:0-557 GCA_900314575.1 uncultured Olsenella sp.
CACCGTCCACCGCTACATCCGCCTCACGGAGCTCCTGCCCGAGCTGCTCGACCTCGTGGACGAGGGTCGCATGGGGATGCGCCCAGCCGTCGAGCTGAGCTACCTGCCGAAGAGGGAGCAGATGGCGCTCTGGTACGCGATCGAGGCGCAGGCGTGCACCCCGTCCCACGCGCAGGCCATCAAGATGCGCTCCTTCTCCAGGGAGGGGCGGCTGTCGGAGGACGTGATCCTCTCGATCATGTGCGAGGAGAAGCCGAACCAGGCCGAGCAGTTCAGGATGCCCAGGGCGAAGCTCGGCCGGTTCTTCAAGCCGGGCACGAGCCGGGAAGCCATGGAGGAGCGGATCGTCCGCGCGCTCGAGCTCCTCGAGAGGCAGGAGCGGCGTCGCGGATGCGAACGGTGAGATCGCATCGTTGCCCACTGTCTGCGGCTGCACGCAGCCCTCCATTTCGGGTTTCCCCCTCCCCGCACCCCACCCCCTTCCCGCGAAGGGGACCAGCCGAAAGAGGGGGGCTTTTTCTTTTCGGCTGGTAATCACAGTAGAGGAAACGTTGCAG
>OMVS01000139.1:623-4053 GCA_900314575.1 uncultured Olsenella sp.
GGAGGAAGCGAATGAAGAAGCCGAGGGGGCGTCGCGTCACGATGCGGCTGCTCCCCTTCACGTTCAGGTCGAAGCGGATTGCGGGTCGACGTGGAGAGACCGCACGCCGCCCTTCGAAAAGGAAGGCCCGCGTCTGCGGGAGATAGGAGGAAGCATGGAAAAGGGAAGCACGGCTCCGCCCTCCATCGGAATACGAGAGATTGCAGTCGCAGTGCTGGTTTTGGCGCTGGCATTGGGCTCGGCACTCGCCTCGCCGCTCCGGGCGCAGGCGGCGGAGCAGGCGCCCGCGGTCTCGCAGGTCAGCTGGGAGGAGGCGAAGCCCAAGATCGAGTCGTACCTCGGCACGCCCTACGTCTGGGGCGGCAAGGACGACTCGGGCTGGGACTGCTCGGGGTTCGTCGGCTGGGTGATGGTGCACGTCTACGGGACCGAGTGGCCCGGCGGCTCGCCCGGCTACTGCGGCGTCTCGGCGATCAAGGCGTACGTCGAGGACGGCTGGGTGTTCCACGGCGACTCCGCCGAGGACTACAACGCGGCGTTCGACGCCGGCACGGTGCGCCCCGGGTGTGTTATGTCAATAGTTCTTGAGCGAATTTCGCATCGGGATTTGAGCGGATTTCTCACCTGACTTGAGCGGGCCCTGCGCAATTCTCGCCGGGCCCGCCCCGCGCCGCTCGGGGCGCGGCCGCCGGCACGCCTACTCCGCGCCACCCCCGCCCGGGGACATGAGCGCGTGCCTCACGCGGTAGGACTCGCCCCTGAACTGGAGGAGCCTGCCGTGGTGGACGACGCGGTCGATCACGGCCGCGGCCATCTGGTCGTCTCCGAAGACGGATCCCCACCTCGAGAACTCCAGGTTGGTCGTGAAGACGACGGACTGCGTCTCGTAGGCCTGCGAGACCACCTGGAAGAGCAGCCTGGCGCCGTCGACGTCGAGCGGGAGGAACCCCAGCTCGTCGACGACCAGCAGCTCGGCGCGGCCGATCTGGGCGAGCTCGCGGTCGAGCCTGCCCTCGTCGCGGGCCCGGCGCAGCCTGCCGACGAGCGACGAGGCGGTGAAGAAGCGCGCGGCCCGCGCCGACTGGCACGCCAGCACGCAGAGCGCCTCGGCCATGTGGGTCTTTCCCGTGCCGACGTCGCCCATGAGCACGAGGTCCTCGCGGTCGCCCAGGAACGACAGCGAGAGCAGGTCGTCCCTGCCGAAGCCGTCCGGCCAGGACACGCACGACCAGTCGTAGCCCTCGAAGGTCTTGGCCTGCGGGAGCGCGCACCTCCTCAGCAGCTGCGCCCTCTTCGAGGCGTCCCTGCTCGCGCCCTCGGCCTCGAGGTAGCCGAGGAGGTACTCGACCTGCCTGGGCGTGCCCCTCCTGGCCCACTCCGCGAGCACGGACTTCGTGAGCGAGCACCTCTTGCCGGCCTCCACGACCGCGTCCGCCACGCACGCGCTACTCTGCATCCCGCGCCGCCTCCCCGAGGAAGCCGTCGTATACGGCGAGGTCGGCCTGCCCAGGCTCGGAGCCGCCCGCGGCCACCCGCCTCGCGAGCGCGTCGCAGGACGCGTCGTCCGGGACCCTGCCGCTCGCGAAGACCCTCGCGGCCGCCTCGCAGGCGGCGCCGAAGCCGGAGTGCTCGGACGCCCTCCCTATCGCCCTGAGGGCCTTCCTCCTCCCGGCCTTGTCACAGCGGTCGAGCTCGCCCACGAGCGCCCCCGGCATGTCGCGCCTGATCGTCGACTCCCCGAAGGCCCTCGGCCTCGCCACCAGCGCCGGGATCAGCGACGCCGGGTTCCTCACGGTCTCGCCCTCCCCGAAGCTTCGGGCGAGCGTGGCGACGCGCCTGCCCCGGTCGGCGAGGACCTCGACCGACCTGGCGCGCACGCCCACCACGAGCTCGCGGTCGTGCCAGGCGGGCCCGACGCAGTAGAGGTTGCCGTCCACGCGCACGTAGCCGCGCTTGTCGGCGCGCGCGTGCGTCCACCTGACCGCGTCGAAGGGCGCGCCCGGCAGGGCCAGCATCCCGGCGAGGTCCTCGCGGAGCGCCTCCGGCGTGGGCGCCCCGGCCCTGCTCCTCGCGCCGGCGTTGATCCGCTCGCAGCCGGCCCTGAGCCTCTCGTTGAGCTCGTCGACCGAGGCGACCTCGGGCACGGGGACGAGCAGGTTCCGGCGGAGGAACCCCACGGCGTTCTCGACGGAGCCCTTCTCGTACAGCTCGGACTCGGTGACGATGCCGCGGAGCATGCGCCCGGCCTCCGTGGCGTTGTCGAGCACGAGGACGCGAGGGGCCCGCCCGGCCCACTCGAAGACGAGGCGCAGGCCCCAGCAGAGGCACTCGGACCTCTCGAGCTCCATTGCCACGCAGAAGCGGGCGTTCGAGTGGGGCAGCGTCACGACGAGGAGCCTGAGGGTGCGCGGGACGCCCGCGACGACCGCGCGGAACGACCCGTAGTCGACCTGCGCGGTGCCGGGCTCCCAGGCGAGCTCGAGGTAGCCCTCGCGCGGGGAGTGCGAGTGCCCGCGCCTCCACTCGCCCACGTATCGGCACACGGTCGAGTAGGAGCCCGCGTAGCCGCGCTCCTCCACCAGCCTGTCGTAGATCCTCTTGGCGGTGTGGCGCTGCTTCCTGGGCGCGCCGAGGTCGGCCTCCAGGACGGAGTCGACCCACGCGGCGTCGGCGTCAATCGCTGGGTGCGGCCTCGCGCTCACGGGCGCGGCCGGCGACATGTCCTTCATGTCCGCGTACTTGCGGACGGTGTTGCGGCTCACGTGGAGCTCGCGCGCTATCTGCGACCTGGACGCACCGCCGGCGTCCAGTTCCCTGATAGCCTGTCTTGTGTCAAGGGGCACGGTCATCCTTCCTTCCTCTCCGGGCGGGTCCTCATCCGACTCAGCAAAATCCCGCCCAGAGGAAACATAGCGGGGGCCGTGCCCCTTGCGCGGTCCGGGCACGGCCCCCATGCGAATACTGCTCAATTCCCGATGCGTACGGTGGTCAGGTTCCCGTGCGACATCCGCGCAGTTCCTATTGAAAATCAACACCCGGGGACATCATCGTGTTCTACAACGCCTCGGGCTCGACCGTGCACTCGGCGATCGCGGGCGAGGGCCAGACGATCTACCACGCGTGGTCGGAGTTCTACGGCACCTGCCAGAAGCGCTTCGACGAGGTGTGGGGCGTGAACGGCGGCCACGGCAAGGTCTACGCGAGCTTCGACGTGTACCGCGGCCTCGAGGACGCGGGGCGCATCCGGCTCCAGAAGTCCTCCGCGCTGCCCGCCGCCACGGAGGGCAACTCGAACTACAGCCTCGCCGGGGCGGAGTACGCGGTCTGCGACGCCGCCGGCACGCAGGTGGCGACCCTCGTCACCGACGAGACGGGCGCGGCGGGCCCCACGGCGGACCTGCCCAGCGGCGCCTACACGGTGCGCGAGACC
>OMVS01000121.1 GCA_900314575.1 uncultured Olsenella sp.
CGGCAGCTCCGGGGCGCCGCCCGCCGCGGTGGCGGCCGGGGCGGCCGCGGCGCGCGGGTCCTTATCTGCCGAGGCGGCCGCGGCGCGCGGGTCCTTCTCTGCCGGATCTGCCATCAGCGCACCCCCTTGACGCCGTCGGGGAAGTTGACGTCGCAGCAGAGCATGCCGCCGCGGCGCCTCCAGACGCCCATGAGCCGGTCCGCGCGGCACAGTGCGACGCGGCCGCCCTCCGGCAGCGCGACCTCCTCGGCGCGGTCGCAGCCGAGCACGCGCCCCACCTCGATGCGCCGACCGCAGGCGACGTCCGTGGGCTCCTTGCCCACGAGCTCGCGGTACGGCAGGCCGAGCATGGCGGCGGGGTCTAGGCAGCGCTCGGAGACGCGCGCGGCACCGAGGGCGTCGACCTCCTCCAGCGTGAGGCAGCGCGTGAGGTCCACGCGGCCCGACGAGGTCCTGCGGAGGTTGGAGAGGTGGGCCGCCGTGCCGAGGGCGCGGCCCAGGTCGCGCGCGATGGCGCGCACGTAGGTGCCCTTGGAGACCCGAAGCGCGACCGTCCACTCGGCGGGACCCACGGCGACGAGCTGTGCGGAGAAGACCTCGACCTCGCGCGGCTCGAGCTCGACCTCCTTGCCGGAGCGGGCGAGCGCGTAGGCGCGCTTGCCGTTGACGGAGATCGCGGAGTAGGCGGGCGGCACCTGGCTGTGCCTGCCAACGAGCGACGCCACGGTGCGCTCCGCGAAGGCGCGGTCGGCCAACTCGGCCGGCACCGGGGCCTCGCGGACGGGGCGCCCCTCGGCGTCGTCCGTGTCGGTCTCCACGCCGAAGGAGACCTCAGCGACGTAGGTCTTCTCCTCCGCCGTGAGCAGGCCCATGAGCCTGGTCCCCTGGCCCACGCCCACGACCATGACGCCGGAGGCGGCAGGATCCAGGGTGCCGGCGTGGCCGACCCTGCCCTCGCCGAGCGAGCGCCTCACGCGCGCCACCACGTCGTGGCTGGTCATCCCCAGGGGCTTGTCGACCCCCAGGAGCAGGTTGAGCCCGCTCTTGCCCCTCCTCACTCGGCCTCCCCCTCCGAAGCCGCGCCCTCGACGAGCTCGGTCAGCATCGGCATGACGGTCGAGAAGGCCTCGTCCACGTCGCCCTCGATGGTGAAGCCGGCGGCCGCCTTGTGCCCGCCGCCGCCGACGCGCTGCGCCACCTGGGCCACGTCGAGCTCTCCCTTGGAGCGGAGGTTGCCCCTCACGCGCCCGCCAGGCACCTCCTTGAGGAAGAGCGCGACCTCGGAGCCGGCGACGGCGCGGACGTCGTCGATGAGGCCATCGGACTCGTCGAGGTCCGCGCCCGTGCGCTCGAAGTCGCTCGCCGTGGCGTAGCTGTAGGCGATCCTGCCCTTCTCGAAGGTCACGATGCGCCCCAGCACCAGCGACTCAAGGTGCAGGTACTGCAGGCGGAAGCTCTGGTAGACGTTGAGCGAGACGAGCGCGGGGTTGGCGCCCGCCTCCACCAGCCCGCTCGCCACGCGGAAGGCCTCGGCGTCGGCGTTCTGGTACTGGAAGCGGCCAGTGTCCGTGGAAATGGCACAGAAGAGGCACTGCGCCATGTCGGGGGTGACCTCCACGCCGAGGAAGCGGACGAACTCCGTGACGATGACGCCGGCCGCGGCCGCCTCGGGGCGGATCACGTAGGCGTCGCCGAAGGGCTCCTCGCAGGGGTGGTGGTCGATGATGGCCACGTGCGGGGCGGCCTCGCAGATGGGCCGCGCGTTGTTGAGGCGCGAGAGGGCGGAGAGGTCCACGACCACGAACAGGTCGGGGACGCGGTCGTACTCGCTCGCCCTCACGAAGCCATCGGAGCCCGGCAGGAACCGGTAGATCCTGGGCACCGGCGCGTCGTCGGCGAGCAGGTTGACCACCTGCTTCTCGGGCCAGCGCTCCCTGATCGCGAGCGCGAGCGCCAGCCCCGAGCCGAGCGCGTCGCCGTCCGGGGAGGTGTGCGCGCAGATCGCGACCTCCCCCGCCCCCTCGACGAGGGCGGCGATCCGGGCGAACCCGCGCTCCTGCTCCTCGAGCCCCTCGACGTCGCCTTGGGGCGCCCCCTGTGTCTGAGCCCTGTCTTCCGCCATGTCCCTCGCCATGCTCCTAGTCCTCTTCGGCCTACTCGGCTGCGGGCGCGCAGGCGCTGCCTGCGGCGCCGTCCGGCGCGTCGTCGGCGCCATCGGCCGCGGCGGCGCGCACGTCCTCGGCTTCGCCCGCCCCGTCGCCGGCGGCGACGGGATAGCCGTTCTCGTCCTTCTCCACGCCGATGGTCGGCGGGACGTTCTGGAGAGCGCGCGTGATGCGCTCCGCCTCGTCGGCCGTCGTGTCGATCTGGAAGATCAGCTCCGGCGTCACGCGCCACCCGAGCGCGTGACCGAGCAGGGAGCGGATCCTGCCCTTGGCGCGCTCGAGCGCCTGCGAGACCGACTCGTAGCGGTCGCTCTCGCAGCTCACGTAGGCCCGGAGGACCGACTTGTCCACCGACACCTCCACCCCCGTCAGGGTGACGAGGGCGAGCTCGGGGTCGGCGACCTCGAACAGGAGGATGCTGGCGAGCTTCTCGCGCGCCTGCTCGTTCACGCGGCGCGAGTTGCGGTTCTGCTTCATCTGGACCACCTACTCGGTACGGGCGACCTGCTCGATCTTGTAGGACTCGATCACGTCGCCGATGTGGATGTCCTGGAAGTTCTCGAGGCCGATGCCGCACTCGAAGCCGGCCTTGACGCTCTTGACGTCGTCCTTGTAGCGCCTGAGCGAGGCGATCTTGCCCTCGTAGACCACGATGCCGTCGCGGACGAGCCTGCACAGGTCGTCGCGGGAGACCTCGCCCTCCTGGACCATGCAGCCAGCGGCCATGCCGACCTTGGGGACCTTGAAGGTGTTGCGGACCTCGATCGTGGCGGTCTGGACCTCCTGCTCGGTCGGCTTGAGCATGCCGATGCGGGCGGCGTCGATGTCCTCGATGGCCTTGTAGATGACGGAGTAGGTGCGGATCTCCACGCCGTCGCGCTCGGCGGCTGCGCGTGCCTTGGCCTCCGGGCGCACGCCGAAGCCGATGATGATGGCGTTGGAGGCGTCGGCGAGGATGACGTCGGTCTCGGTGATGGCGCCGACCGCGGAGTGGATCACGTTGATCCTGACCTCGGACTGGTCCATCTTGTTGAGCGAGTCCACGAGGGCCTCGATCGAGCCCTGGACGTCCGCCTTGATGATGAGGTTGAGCTCCTTGACCTCCTGGTCCTCCATGGTCGCGAAGAGGTTCTCGAGGGTCACGTGCTTGACCTTGTTCTGCTCCTCGATGCGGGCCTTGAGGGCGCGGGACTCGGCGAGCTCGCGCGCGTCGCGGTCGTCCGTGAAGACGCGGAACTCGTCGCCGGCCATGGGGACGCTCGCCAGGCCGAGGATCTCGACGGGGTCGGAGGGCTTGGCCTCCTTGACGTTCTGGCCCTTGGGGTTGAGCATGGCGCGGACGTGGCCGTAGCTCGTGCCCGCCACGACGGCGTCGCCCACGTGCAGGGTGCCGCGGTTGACGAGGACGGTCGCGACCGAGCCGCGGCCGCGGTCGAGCTTGGCCTCGAGCACGAAGCCGGAGGCGAAGGTGTCCGGGTTGGCCTTGAGCTCCAGGACGTCGGCCTCGAGGAGGACGGACTCGAGCAGGTTGTCGATGCCGAGGTGCTTCTTGGCGGAGATGTCGCAGAAGATGTTCTCGCCGCCCCACTCCTCGGGGATGATGCCGTACTCGGTCAGCTCCTGACGGACGCGCGTGGGGTCTGCGCCGGGCTTGTCGATCTTGTTGACGGCGACGATGATGGGCACGTTTGCCGCCTTGGCGTGGTTGATCGACTCGATGGTCTGCGGCATGACGCCGTCGTCGGCCGCGACGATCAGGATGACGATGTCGGTCACCTTGGCGCCGCGGGCGCGCATGGCGGTGAAGGTCTCGTGGCCGGGCGTGTCGATGAAGGTGATGACGCGGCCGTTGATCTTGACCTGCGAGGCGCCGATGGCCTGCGTGATGCCGCCGGCCTCGCCCTCGGCGACGCCCGTGTGGCGGATCGCGTCGAGCAGCGACGTCTTGCCGTGGTCGACGTGGCCCATGACGGTGACGACGGGTGGACGGGGCTTCAGGTCCTTGGGGTCGTCGTAGAAGGAGAAGGAGTTCTCCTCCTCCTTGGTCATGATCTTGACGTCGCGGTGCAGGTCGTCGGCGACGAGCTCGATGAGGTCGTCGGACATGGACTGGGTCATCGTGAGCGGCGTGCCGAGAAGGAACAGGCGCTTGATGATGTCGTTCGCGGGGACCTTGAGGAGGTCGGCGAGCTCTGCGACCGTCGAGCCCTGCGGCACCTTGATGGTGTCGAGCTGCGAGAGGTCCTGGTCGTTGGCGATGGCCTTCTCGATGCGGGCCTCCTGCGCGGCCTCCGCCTGCTGCTTCTTGCGGCGCTCCTTGCGCTTGCGCCTGCGGCCGGCGGACTCCTCGGTGGCCTCCTTCACGGCCTCGCGGGCGTCGGCGAGCACGCGCTCGCGGTTGTACTCCTCCGCCTCGCGCGCCATGCGGCTGTAGCGGTCCTCGCCCTCGCCGGAGCGGCGGGAGCCCTTGTGGCCGTGGCCGTGGCCGCGCCCGGCCGCGTCGCACTCGGAGGGCGCCTCGGCCGCGCCGCGGGCGCCGGAGCGATC
>OMVS01000120.1 GCA_900314575.1 uncultured Olsenella sp.
GTCCTCCCACGCGGCGTCGCCACCCGAGCGGCGAGGCGCCCGCGCCGGCGCTTCCGCCCGAGGTCCGTCGACACGCGCCCGCTCCTGGCCCCGGCCAGGCGCCCGGCGCCCAAGGCAGGTACGACACCGGGGGCCTGCGCCCACAAGGGGCCCCACACGATAGGAGAGGCAGAGCGCATGCTGAAGATTGCGATCTACGGCAAGGGGGGCATCGGCAAGTCGACCGTCACGAGCAACCTCTCGGCGGCGTTCGCCCACATGGGCAAGCGCGTGATCCAGATCGGCTGCGACCCCAAGGCCGACTCGACCATCAACCTGCTGGGCGGCACGCCCGTCCGCCCCGTGATGGACTACCTGCGCAGCGAGGACGAGGACCCCGAGGACATCTCCGACGTCTCCGAGGTCGGCTTCGGCGGCGTCCTGTGCATCGAGACCGGCGGCCCCACGCCGGGCCTGGGCTGCGCCGGGCGCGGCATCATCGCGACCTTCGACCTGCTGGAGGAGCTGCGCCTCTTCGAGACCTACCAGCCCGACGTTGTCCTCTACGACGTCCTGGGCGACGTCGTGTGCGGCGGCTTCGCAGCCCCCATCCGCGAGGGCTACGCGGAGCAGGTCCTCATCGTCACGAGCGGCGAGAAGATGGCCCTCTACGCCGCCAACAACATCGCGACCGCGGTGTCCAACTTCGAGGACCGCGGCTACGCCAAGGTCGCGGGCATAGTCCTCAACCGGCGCAACGTGCCGGACGAGCTCGCGAAGGTCCAGGCCTTCTCGCATGCCGCCGGCGCGCCGATCGTGGCCGACGTCCCGCGCTCGGACGACATCAACCGCTGCGAGGACGAGGGCATGACCGTGGTCGAGAAGGACCCGGAGCTTGCCATCTCCCGCGTGTTCCTGGACCTCGCCGCCCGCCTGCTCGAGCCCGGCGCCGCGTCCGACGAGGCCGCCAGCGCCGCGACCGCGGAGCGCGCGCGATGAGCCCGCAGCGCCCCGTCTGCCCGGGACCGGCCGCCCGCGTGCAGCACCCCGCCCCGGGCCGGACGCCCGTCTCCTACACCGCGGCCGAGCTCGTCGCACGCGGCGCAGACGACATCCCCGCCGAGCTGGTGTCCAACACGCACCTCATCTACAGCTCGCCCGCGGCGCTCGCCTTCAACTCGCCCGGCGCCGAGGGCTTCGGCGTCAAGCGCGCCGGCCTCGCCATCCCCGGCTCGGTCATGCTCGTGGTCTCCCCCGGCTGCTGCGGCCGCAACACGAGCTGCGTCTCCGAACTGCCCGGCTACGAGCACCGCTTCTTCTACCTGCAGATGAGCGAGACGGACCTCATCACGGCCCGCCACCTCAAGCGCATCCCGGAGGCGATCTGCGCCGTCGTGGAGGGCCTGCCCGAGCGCCCCTCGGTGGTCATGGTATGCATCACCTGCGCTGACGCCCTTCTCGGCACGGACATGGACCGCGTCTGCCGCAAGGCCGAGGAGGCCGCCGGCGTGCGCGTGCGCCCCTGCTACATGTACGCGCTCACCCGCGAGGGCCGCAAGCCCCCGATGGTCAACGTGCGCCAGTCCATCTACTCGCTGCTCGAGCCGCGCCGCCGTGACCCGCGCGCCTGCAACCTGCTGGGCCACTTCGCACCCGTCGACGAGGCGAGCGAGCTGCGCGCCTTCCTGCGCGACGCCGGGCTGCGCCACGTCCGCGAGGTCTCCTCCGCCGAGAGCTACGACGAGTTCCTGCGCATGGCCGAGGCCAACTTCAACCTGGTGCTCGACCCCGAGGCGGGCCCCGCCGCGCAGGACCTGCAGGAGCGGCTTGGCACCCCCTGGATCGAGCTGCGCCGCTTCTACGGCATCGGCCGAATCGAGCGCCAGTACGACGCCCTCGCGGCCGCGCTCGGGACGAGCTTCGACCAGGCGGGGCCCCGCGAGCGCGCCGCCAGCCAGGTGCGCGCCTTCTGCCAGGCCCACGCGGGCGAGGTCCTGGCCGTGGGCGAGTGCTGCAACGCCGACCCCTTCGAGCTCGCGCTCGCGCTCGTCGGCTACGGCCTCAGGGTCGCCGAGGTGTTCTGCACCGTCACGCCCGAGAGCTACGTCTACCTGCGTGCCCTCGCCAAGGCCTCGCCGGAGACGCGCTTCTTCTCCAACCTCGAGCCCACCATGGTGGACTATTCGCCCGCAGGCTCCGGCGTCACGCTGACCATCGGCCGCGACGCCGGCTACTACCACCCCGGCTGCCCCAACCTGCCGTGGAACACCGACCGGCAGCCCTTCGGCTACGAGGCGCTGGAGGGGCTCTTCTCCTCTCTCTCCCGCCTGCTCGCGGGCGAGGAGACCCACACGGCCGCGTCCGTCACGCTCGGCGGCGGCCGCGCGTCGGCGGATAAGGACCGCGCCGCAGCACCCGCCACGACCCCGCGCGGCCCCCGCGCCGTGCCCGCGCCCGCGTCTGGCAGCTGCCTCGCGCCCGCACGGCGCGTCCGCGGCCTCAGCCGCTACCTCACGCCCTTCGCCCCCGACCAGTCCGGCGCGATCTCCGTGCTTTACGGGCTCGGCGGCATGAGCGTCGTGATCGACGCGGGCGGCTGCGTCGGCAACATCTGCGGCTTCGACGAGCCGCGTTGGCTCGGCCGCGCGGACGCGGTCTTCTCGGCCGGCCTGCGCGACATGGATGCCATCCTCGGCCGCGACGACCTGCTCGTGCGCAAGCTCGCCGACGCCACGCGCAAGGTCGACGCCTCCTTCGTCGCCCTCGTCTCCACGCCGGTGCCCTCCGTGATCGGCACCGACCTCAACGCGCTGCGCCGCATGGCCGAGCGCGCCTGCGGCCTGCCCACCGTCTGCGTGGACACCGACGGCATGCGCCTGTACGACTCCGGCGCGGAGAAGGCCTACCTCGCTCTGCTCTCCGCCTTCGCCGAGGGCGCGGGCGAGAAGGACGCGCAGCTCGGGGCCGCCGCGACCCCCGCCGTCGCGGCCACCGCGGCCCCCG
>OMVS01000116.1 GCA_900314575.1 uncultured Olsenella sp.
CAGGCGCCGGGGCGGCGGGCGGCGAGCCTCAGGGCGAGCGGGCCGGTCGCGGCGAGGCAGTGCACGAAGAAGCGCTCGCACACCCACGAGAGGGCGACCACGGCGAGGGTCCAGGCGAAGAGGTCGCCCGTCTCCAGCAGGAGCTTGGCCTGGTAGATGCCCTCGCCCATGGAGCCGCGCGGGCTGCCGATGAGCTCGGCCGCCACCCCCGCCTTCCACGCCATGCCGCAGGCGTTGCGCGAGGTCGCGACCAGGTAGGGGAGGAGCTGCTGCCAGTCGTCGGCGAGAAGGCGCCTCCAGGCGGGCACCTCCATCGCGCGCAGGACGCGCCCGAGGCCATCGTCGCGCGCGCGGATGGCCTCCACCACGCTCAGGTAGACCGGCGGGAAGACGGCGAGGAACACCGCCACGACCGACACCTGCCGGGCGCCGACCCAGAGCAGGAGCAGCACGATCACGCAGACGATGGGAACGCTCTTGAGGAGGAGCACGGCGGGCTCCAGAAGCTCGAGGAGCCAGCGCCGCCCGCCCGCCACGAGCCCGAGCGCGAGCCCGAGGCAGAAGGCGAGCAGGAACCCCCCGGTGACGCGCGCGAGCGAGAAGCCCACGCGGGCCCAGGAGGCGGGCTCTGCCGCGAGCTCGAGGAGGCGGCGAACGACGTCTGCGGGCCCCGGCAGCAGGAGGTCGTGGCCGATCCCCATGCTCAGGAGCTGCCAGGCGACGAGCCAGACGACCACGGCCGCCGCGCGCCGCGGGGCGGCCGTGGCGTCGCGGCCGGGTCGTGCGCGGCTAGGCACCGTAGTAGAAGTCGTCGCCCGGCAGGCTGCCGCCGACGGAGCCGGGGTTCGCCCCGAAGAGGACCTCGAGGTAGCCCTCGAGGGCGTCCTTCATCTCCGCGCCCGTCTCGCACACGACGTGGCAGCCGGGGATGGCCTTGGCGGCGACCTGCTCGGAAGGCACGATGCCGGCCTTCACGACGAGCGGCGCGGCGGAGGCGGGGTCGGCGTTGACCTTGTCCACGGACTCCTTGTGGCGCTGGAGGAAGTCCTTCACAGCATCGGGGTGCTCGTCGGCGAAGTCCTTGCGGACGACCGTCGTGCCCAGGACGTACTGGCTGCCGTCCTTCACGTACTCCGCCCACACGTCGGCGAGCGCGACGGGGGCCGAGAGGGCGTCGTTCTTGGCGAGGGTGGCCGTCGTGAACGGCTCGGGCAGGATGCCCACGGCGTTGGGGTCGGTCGCCAGGAGGGACGCCACCTCGGTGTGCTCGCTCTTGAACTCCACGGTCACCTGGTCGGCAATCCCCGCGGCGTCGAGGAGGTAGTCGAGGGTGTACTCGGGGCTCGAGCCCTGGCCGGAGAGGTAGACGGTGCGGCCGGCGAGGTCCGAGAAGCCCTTCACGCCCGCGTCGCCGGTCACGACCGAGAGCACGCCCAGGGTGTTGACGTCGATGGTCAAGACGCCGCCGCTCGTCTTGTTGTACAGGACCGCCGCCGCGTTCGAGGGCACGCAGGCGATGTCGACGTCGCCCTGGATGACCTTGGGGAGAAGGTCGTCGGGCGAGGAGACGACCTGGTAGCTGTACCTGATGCCGCTGGTCTCCGCGGGCGTGGTGGGCTCGTCGCCCTCCGGCACGCCCGAGGTCTCGTCCATCATCTCCACCAGGCCGATGGTGGTCGGTCCCTTGAGCGACGCGACGCGGACGCAGACGTCCTCGCCGGCCGCCGCGGCGCCCTGCCCCTGCGCGCCCTGCTGTGCGGAGCCGCCGTCCGCGCCCGCGCTGCCGCAGGCGGCAAGCCCCAGGGCCGCGGCGCTGGTGCCGAGGGCCCGGAGCAGGGCCCTCCTCGTCAGGTTAGCGTTCAGCATGTGGGTCTCCAATCGACGAGCGCCGGGACCCAGGGCCCCGGCGCACCTTTGTTCGAACTTCAAATGTAACAGAGTCGCCAGCGCTATGGGATGGCGTTGCTCGCGCTGTCGCTCGCGACCTCGGTCGGCCAGACGGCGTCCTCGGGCATGGACGCCGAGCCGGACGCGATGTCTGCGGGCACCGTGGGGTCGGAGGCCATGAGCTCGGAGATCGTGACGAAGCGGTAGCCCGCGTTCTGCCACGCCTCGATGATCTGCGGCAGGGCCTCGACGTCCTGCTCGCGGTTGCCCCCGCCGTCGTGCATCAGGATGATGGCGCCGGAGTACATGCCCTTCGTGGCGTTGGCGACGATCTGGGACGCGCCGGGCCGGCGCCAGTCCTCGGAGTCGTGCGACCAGAACACCGCGGTCGACATCTGCCCGCCGGAGTACAGCCACACGTTGGTGTTGATCGAGCCGTAGGGCTGGCGGATCGTCGTGGTGGTGACGCCGGCTTGCGAGAGGGCGGAGAAGGACTTGGAGAGCTCCTCCTTGAGGTCCGACTCGCCGAGCTTGGTCAGCTGCTTGTGGCTCCAGGTGTGGGAGCCGACCTGGTTGCCGTCGGAGACGACGCGCTTGACCGCGTCGGGGTACTCGCCCACCTGAGGCCCGAGCATGAAGAACGTCGCGTGGGCGCCGTACTTCTCGAGGATGTCGAGGTACTGGTTGGTATAGGGGTCGGCCGGGCCGTCGTCGAAGGTGAGCGCCACGAGCTTCTCGTCGTTGGCGGGCGTGATGTTGGCGCGCGTCACGACGCAGTCCTGGACCTCCTGAACCGTGACGTCGGCCGTCTCGCCGGACGCGGCGCCCTTGCGGGTCTCGACCTTGCTCGGCTTGCCCCACTGCGAGACGTAGAAGATGACGCCTCCCTTGCCCTCCATCTTGAGCTTGGGCTGCTCGGAGGTGGTGTTCACGACCTCGTAGTCCTCCGAGACGTCCGCGCCGTCGGAGAAGTCTATGGACTCGCCGCCCTTGACCCGGTAGCTCGTGGCGTCCGCATAGGAGAGCTGGTTGCCGTCGACCGTGGCCTCGAACTTGTCGCCGCCGCCGGCCTTGAGGACCTTGCCGGAGACCGAGACGTAGTCGCCGGCGGAGACGTCCGCGCCCTTCTCGCTCGCGACCCTCTCGAGGCTGGAGCCGATGGTGATGCTCGTGGGGGCGCCGTCCACGGTGACGTTGACCGAGCGGTGCGTCCAGAAGAGGACGCCGGCCACGACCACTGCCGCGACGACCGCGAGGCCGATGAGCGCGGGGCCGTGGGAGGTGCGCACGCTGGGCGCCTGCCCTCCGCGCGCACCTCCCTCCCCGGCCGCGGGCACGAAGCCGGTCCGCGGGGCCGCCTGGGTGCGGCGGGCCGGCTGGCGGCCGGT
>OMVS01000113.1 GCA_900314575.1 uncultured Olsenella sp.
GCCCGGCAGCCCCGCGCGCCCGGCCCTCCCGCGCGCCCGGCCCGCCCCGCGCCGGGTATCGAGAGGTTTCATGAGATGGCGGGGCGGATGGGACACGCGGCCCCGGTTGGCGTATCGTGCTGTCGATGGACCGAGGCCGCTCGGCGCGGGGCCGACGTCTCCGTGCAACGGTATCGCATAGGTAAAGAGGTGAACTGCGTGGACGCAAACACGGTTGAGTCGCCGTCTCGACCCGCCAGCCTGCAGGTCTGGAACACCCCTAGGCAGAAGACGCTCTTCATTCTGAGGCAGCTCGTCACCAAGGACTTCAAGCTCAAGTACCGCCGCAGCGTTCTCGGCGTGGTCTGGAGCGTCCTGAACCCGCTGCTCATGATGGTGGTCATGTCGTTCGTCTTCTCGTTCTTCCTGCGCTACGCGGAGATTCAGCACTACCCGCTCTACCTGATCATCGGCAACATCACCTGGGCCGTCTTCGCCGACTCCACCAACTTCGGCGTGACGTCGATCATCGACGCGGCGGGCCTCCTCAAGAAGGTGAAGGTCAACAAGGTCGTCTTCCCGGTCGAGAAGGTCCTGTTCGCCATAGTCAACTTTGGGTTCTCGCTGGTGGCCGTCCTCATCGTCATGCTCTGGGAGGGCGTGGCCCCCACGCCGTACCTGCTGCTCCTGCCCATCGTGCTCGTGACCCTCATGGGCTTCTGCGTGGGCCTCGGCATGTTCCTGGGCGCGGCGGCGGTCTTCTTCCGCGACGTGATCCACCTGTGGGGCGTCATCCTCATGGCATGGATGTACGCCACCCCGATCTTCTGGCCGCAGTCCATGATCAAGGACGTCCCGTTCGTGGTCGTCCAGAAGCTCATGTACCTGAACCCGATGTACAACTACATCAACTTCATGAGGAACATCTTCATCGACGGCGTGATGCCCGGGCCCAAGACCATCGCCCTGTGCTTCCTGTGGGCGATCGTCTCGCTCGCGATCGGCGCCCTGGTGTTCCACAAGAACGAGCACAAGTTCATCCTGCACATCTAGCCCTGCACGCCCAGCGCGAGGGCCGCGCGACAACTGCGAGGAGCGCCCGTGTCCGACACCACCGAAAGCCCGAGCCCCCAGCCCGGGGCAGGCCTCGACAAGAGGCCCGAGGCCATTCTCGGCCGACCCGAGATTCCCTCCGACGACGTGCCCGTCGTGATCGACGTGAGCCACGTCCAGATGATCTTCAACATGGCCTCGGAGGAGCTGGGCTCCCTCAAGGAGTACTTCATCAAGATCGCCCGCCACGAGCTCTTCTTCAAGGAGTTCCACGCCCTGGAGGACATTACCTTCCAGGTGCGCAGGGGAGAGGCCTTCGGCCTGGTGGGCACCAACGGCTCCGGTAAGTCCACCATGCTCAAGATCATCGCCGGCGTGCTCGAGCCCTCCAAGGGCACGGTCAGGGTCGACGGCTCGATCGCACCGCTGATCGAGCTCGGCGCCGGCTTCGACATGGAGCTCACGGCCAAGGAGAACATCTACCTCAACGGCGCGCTCCTCGGCTACTCCAAGGACTTCATCGACGAGAAGTTCGACGACATCGTGGACTTCGCCGAGCTCCGCGACTTCATGGACATGCCGCTCAAGAACTACTCCTCCGGCATGGTCGCCAGGATCGCCTTCGCGATCGCCACCATCACGGTGCCCGACGTTCTCATCGTCGACGAGACGCTCTCCGTGGGGGACTTCCTCTTCCAGGAGAAGTGCATGAGGCGCATCCGCGAGCTGGTGGAGACCAACAACTGCACCGTCCTTCTCGTATCGCACGACATCAGCCTGGTCGAGCAGATCTGCGACCGCGTGTGCTGGATCGAGCACGGCCACCAGCGGATGCTGGGTGCGACCGACGAGGTCTGCGCCGCGTACAAGGCACTGGGGGCGTAGCATGGGAGAGTCCGCGCCCTGGGGCATCGACGTCACCGTGGTGGTCCCCACCTACAACACCGAGCGCTTCCTCGACGAAGCGCTGACCTCCGCCGAGCAGAACTCCCGCGTGAACCTCGAGATCCTCGCCATCAACGACGGCTCCACCGACGGCTCGCTCGCGATCATGCGCGCCCACGAGCGCCTCGACCCGCGCGTCCGCGTGATCGACAAGCCCAACGAGGGCTACGGCGCGAGCGTGAACCGCGGCTTCCGCGAGGCGCGCGGCACCTACCTCGCGATCCTCGAGCCGGACGACTGGGTCGAGCCCCACATGTACGACGACCTCTTCGAGTACGCCATGAGCTTCGACCTCAAGTGCCCGCCCGACGTGGTCAAGAGCCCCTACTGGCGCATCTGGATGCCCACGACCCCCATGGAGCGCCGGCTCTACTGCCCCTACTACCACAGGGTCAACCCCTCCCACCAGCCCTTCCGGGTGGAGGAGTGCCCGCGCATGGTGCAGCACCACCCCTCGATCTGGTCCGCCCTCTACCGCCGCGGCTTCATAGCGGAGAAGGACATTCGCCTCAAGGAGGCGCCCGGCGCTGGCTGGGTGGACAACCCCTTCTGGTACGAGACCATGCTCCAGGCGGACACCATCGTCTACCTCGACAGGCCCTACTACTGCTACCGCGAGGACCTGCCGGGCTCCTCCTCCGCCAACCGCGTGCTCAAGCTCTCCTTCGAGCGCTGGAACGACATGTGCGACGTCTGCGACCGGCTGGGGGAGGACGACCCGGGCGTGCGCCGGGCCCTCGCGACCGTGGCCTTCCGCTACGCCGGCGAGGCGGTGGCGCGGGCGGGCCTCGAGGACGAGGAGCTCAAGGGGCTGATGGCGCAGATGTTCTCGCGCGTCGACGAGGACGTGATCCTCTCGCTCGACAACGTCTCGCCGCAGCTCCGCACCCTGGCCCTCAGGCTCAGCGGCCGCAAGGCGCCCAGGATCTCGCCTGCGGGCTACGCGCGGGGACTCGTGCGCGAGTTCGGCTACGCGCTCAGGTGCAACGGCGTGGGGTTCGCCGCGGCGCAGACGAGGCTCTACCTCGAGCGCCGCAAGAGCCAGGACAAGCGCTCGGAGGGCTTCGCCGCCGAGGCCGACAAGAGCTAGCATCCGGGCACGGCGCCGGCACCCACCCTCGGGTGGGCCTGCCGGCGCAGCCCGGCTTACGACAGGAGTGATGAGATGACCGTCGACTTCCGCCTTGCGAACGTCCTTCTCGACGAGGGCGACCACAGCGCCTCCAACCCCGACCTCTACTGGCACCGCACCCAGGTGCCCCTGAGGAGCGCGGAGGGCACCTGCGCCCTGGGTGCCACCTCCACGGGCGTGCGCTACGACTTCGCGACCTACTTCAACGCCCTCTCGACCATCAAGTGGCGCCGCTACACCGTGGTCGACAACGTCTGGCTCCACCTCAGGGCCAAGGGCGACTTCACCCTCACCCTCGTGGGCATCACGGAGAACCAGCCCTTCATCAGGGTCGATGTGGGGGCGAACACGGACTTCTCGCTCGCCCTCGAGGACGTGGACGAGCTGGGCGAGCCGGGCAGGACCCGCCTGCTCACGAGGTCCTTCTCCTCTGACG
>OMVS01000112.1 GCA_900314575.1 uncultured Olsenella sp.
GCGCCGGCGGCCCCAAGGAGTAGCCGGCCGCCCGCTCCGCCGGCGGGGGTCCGGCCGTCCGGCCCCTCGCCCGGCGCGCGTCCTTCTCGCCCACCCCGCCCGCACGTCCATTGGTGTCCCGTTCCTCGGTCATGATACGAACAGAAGTTCTGCTATCGTGGTGTCGAGGGGGAGAGGACCATGGACGTCTCGAGGGTCATCATTCACAGCGACATGAACGCGTTCTACGCGAGCGTCGAGCAGGCGGAGCGGCCGGAGCTGCGCGGGCGGCCCGTGATCGTGGGCGGGGACGAGCAGTCCCGCCACGGTATCGTGCTCACGGCGAGCTACGAGGCTAAGCGCCGCGGCGTCAAGACCGCGATGGTGCTCTGGGAGGCGCGCCGCGCCTGCCCGGAGGCCGTCATCGTGCCGCCGCACTATGGCCTCTACCAGCGCTACTCCCGCCTGGCGCGCAAGATCTACTACGACTACACGGACCTCGTGGAGCCCTTCGGGCCGGACGAGGCCTGGCTGGACGTCACCCACTCCGTCGGGCTCGCCGGCGGCGACCCCGCCCTCGTGGCGCAGGAGATATCGGAGCGCGTCCGCACCGAGCTGGGGCTCTCGGTCTCGGTGGGCCTCTCCTGGAACAAGGTCTTCGCCAAGTTCGGCAGCGACCACGACAAGCCGGACGGCTTCATGCGCATCACGCCGGGCAACGCCGCCCGCCTCGTCTGGCCCAGGCCCGTGGACGAGCTGCTCTACGTGGGCCCGGCGACCGCGCGCAAGCTGCGCCGGCTCGGCATCCGCACCGTCGGCGAGCTCGCCTGCGCGGACCCCGAGCTCGTCCACCAGCGCCTCGGCAGGATGGGCGACGTGGTGCAGGCCTTCGCCCAGGGGCGCGACACGAGCCCGGTCAGGCCCCTCGACGCCTCCGCCCTGGACGTCCGCCGCGAGGTCAAGAGCGTGGGCAACGGCGTCACCTGCCCCTTCGACGTGGACGATGCCACCTGCGCCCGGCAGGTCGTGTGGCTCATGGGGGAGTCCGTGGCCCAGCGCCTGCGCGCCCTGGGGCTTCGCGCGCGCTGCGTCTCCGTCACGGGGAGGGACTTCGAGACCCTGGCCTGCCGCTCCCGCCAGCGCCAGCTCGCCCGCCCGAGCGACCTGACGGGGGAGATCTGCTCCGCCGCGTGCGAGCTGCTCCTCGGCGACTGGGACTTCCGCTACGAGAAGCTGCGCGGCATCGGCGTGCGGGCCTCGCAGCTCGTCCCGGCCGAGCTCCCCGTCCAGCTCGACCTCGAGGGCGTCGAGGCCGCCCGCCTCGAGCGCGCCCGGCTCGACGCCACGGTCGACGACCTGCGCTCGCGTTTCGGCAACCACGCCGTGCGGCGCCTCTCCGAGCTGGGCGACCCCCGGCTCGCCGCGCTCGACCCCGAGCGCGACCACAACGTCCACCCCGTCTCCTACTTCGCCTGATGGGGAGGGAGGCCGGCATGCGTGGGATAGCCGCGCGCGAGAAGCGCTACGTGGAGGTCATCTCCCGGACGGACGAGGAGGGCAGGGTCACGCCGCTCGTGGTGGTCTGGTCGGACGGGCGCCGCTACGACATAGACCGCGTGCTCGACCGGCGCCGCGCCTGCTCGCTCAAGACGGGCGGCACGGGCGTGCGCTACACCGTCAGCGTGGGAGGGCGCTCCACCTACCTCTTCTTCGAGGGCCCGCGCTGGTTCGTGGAGGCGAAGGTGGCGGACTTGCCCGACTGACGCGCGGCGCCCTCGGCATATACTTGGTTCGTTGTCCCGCTCGGTCCCGTCGTCGCCCGAGCGGACGGGCTTGGAGGTGGTCAGATGGCACGAGAGGGCGGAGAGGTCCTGCACGGCGTCAACCTGAGCGGCTGGCTCGTGCTGGAGCCCTGGGTCACGCCGGAGCTCTTCGCGGGCACGGGCTCGCTCGGCGAGGCGACCCTCGTCGCGGCCCTCGGCGACGAGCTCTACGCCGACCTCGTCTGCGAGCACCGCGAGGCCTTCGTTACCGAGCGCGACTTCGAGCAGATCGCCAGCCGCGGCCACAACGCGGTGCGCCTCCCCGTGCCCTGGTACGCCTTCGGCGGGCAGGGCCCCAACCCGGGCCCCTACGTCGGCTGCATCATGCACGTGGACGACGCGCTCGTGTGGGCGGAGCGCCACGGCGTAAAGGTCCTGCTCAGCCTGGCCATCAGCCCCGGCGCCCAGGGCGAGGAGGACGTGCTCTCGACGGGGGAGTCCGGCCACAGGGAGGACGTCCTGACGGTGCTCGCCGCCCTCGCCAACAGGTACGCGGACTGGCCCGCCTTCTTCGGCATCGAGGTCGCCGACGAGCCGGTGGCCCAGCGCCGCCACGGCCTCTCCATCACGGACGGCGTGCCCCTGCACGTGCTGCGGAACTACTACCGCGACGCCTACGAGGCCATCCGCGACCGGGCGGGGGAGGCCCCGGTCATCGTCTTCCCGGACGCCGGCGTGCCTTCGGCCTGGCGCGGCTTCATGGCGCCCAAGCGCTACCAGAACGTCTGGCTCGACTGCCACCTCTACCACTACGCCGACCGCGTCGACGCCACGGGGCCGGCCGGCACCCGCGGCCTCGTCGCCTCGTCGGCGCGCTCGCTCAGGGAGGCGGCCAGGAGCGGCCTGCCCGTGATGGTGGGCGCCTGGTCGGCGGCGCTGCCCTTCGCGGACTCCGCGATGACCCCCGAGGGCCGCATCGCGCTCGAGCGCATGTACGTGGCGGACCAGATCGCGACCTTCCGCGACCACCCCGCGTGGTTCTTCCAGACGTGGAAGACCTCCGGGCGCATCTCCGCCTGGGACTCCCGCATCGCCCTCTCCAGCTTCGAGCGAAGGATGCTCGGGTGACGGCGGCCGGCAAGGGGCGCGGCGAGGCGGCGTCCGGCCCCTCGCGGCCTGGCGCGCGCGAGGTGGAGGGCCTGCTCTCCATGGTGGGCACCCCGATCGGCAACCTCCGCGACGCCTCGCCGCGCGTGGTCGAGACCCTCGCCGCCGCCGACGTCGTCCTGTGCGAGGACACGCGCGTGACGGGCAGGCTCCTGTCCTGCCTGGGCGTCCGCGCGCCGCTCCGCCGCTGCGACGAGAACGTGATCTTGGAGCGCGTCCCCGAGGTGCTCGAGGAGCTCGAGGGCGGCCGGCGCGTGGCCTTCGTCTCCGACGCGGGCATGCCGGGCGTCTCGGACCCGGGCCAGCGCCTCGTCGACGCGGCCCTCGACCGCGGCCTCAGGGTGGAGGTCGTCCCCGGCCCCTCGGCCGTGACCTGCGCGCTCGTGGCGTCTGGCCTGCCCATGGACCACTTCTTCTTCGAGGGGTTCCTGCCCCGCAAGGCGGGCGAGAGGGACCGCAGGCTCCGGGCCCTCTCGCGCGTGCCCGGCGCCGTGGTGCTCTACGAGTCGCCCCACCGCGTCCAGGCCACGCTCGAGGCCGTCGCGAGCGCCCTGCCCGCGCGCCGGGTCGCCCTGGTGCGCGAGCTGACCAAGGTGCACGAGGAGTGCCTGCGCGCCCCGGCCGCCGAGCTCGCGCGAGCGGTCGCCGAGCGCGGCGAGGTGCGCGGCGAGTGCGTCATCGTGGTCGGCGGCCCCGACGAGCGCGAGCAGGAGGCCTGGCGCCGCGAGGAGGCCCTGGCCGAGGT
>OMVS01000127.1 GCA_900314575.1 uncultured Olsenella sp.
AGGTTGCGTGACCACAGCCAGCAGGAGCTCCTTGCCCTTGAGGCCGAGAAGCTCTCTGACAGGCTCGCGGACGTCGCAGACCGGCTCGTCCGCGCCGAGGCGCTCAACGCGGCGCTCGAGGACGAACCACAGCGGTCGAAGCCCCTCTCGCACATTGACGACTGCGCGCAAGAGCTGGGCCGCGCGTCGAGTGGCCTTGAATGCCCGTCTCCGCCGACAGATGACTCGCCCGGCGAGGAATTGCTTCAAGAACTAATGAAAAGCCAAGGAATCGAGGAACCCGAGTAACAACAACCAAGGAGGCACTGATGGAGAAAACGGCAAAGCGCGCAAGGGCCATCCTTCGCGAGTGGAAGGTGTGGCTTGCAGTTCTCGCTGTGGGGGCAGCACTGGGGGCATTCCTCTACGCGCGCATCTACCCCATGGTCGCGCCGCAGCCCGAGCTGGCCCAGCCCACCGTCCAGACCCTCTCCCCCAGCGTGGTCTTCACGCGCGTCCGCGAGGAGGGCGAGCTGGTGAGCGCCTCTCAGGACTACTCGATCGTCGACAAGGTGACCAATTCCAACCGCGACTTTCTCGACCTCTTTGACGTCCCATTCACCGAGAAAAGCTTCTGGTACCGCTCCAACGGCACCATCAAGGCGGGCGTCGACCTCTCGACAGCAGAACTCGAGCAGGACGAGAACGACCCCTCGCTGCTGCACGTGACGCTCGACCAGCCGCACATCATCTCGAACACCCCAGACATGGACAAGAGCGGCGTCCTCGAGGAGAACAACAACATCTTCAACCCCATCAGAGTGGAGGACTCCGACGCCTTCCGTAGGCAGTGCGTCGAGAGAAGCGAGGAGGAGGCCATTGGCGGCGGCCTTCTCGACGAGGCGAGGACGAACGCTGAGAGCCAGCTAACCCAGATCTTCAACGCGGCCTTCGAGAAGGACACCTACACGCTGAACTTCACGTATCGAGACGCGGGGGACGAGTAGCGCGAGCGGATTCTGCTCCCCAGAGGCGCCAGGAGTGCAAGCGGGCCGTGCGGGTAGCGACCGTCGACACCCGAATTACGCACGGCTGAGGGTGAGGCCGACAAAAGCCCAGCACTCCACAAACCTAAAACGCAGCCGTGCGTAGTTCCGGCGCGGGAGGGGGCGCTCGGGACGCGGGGCCAAGCGCGCCACAGCCCCCCCCGCACCCACCGCGCCGCCGCCCGCGCAGTGTGTCGAGCAGGTTCCGCATCGTCGCCGCTCCGTAGGATACCTGCTAGAATCGACAGGCTATGCAAAGTAGCGAGAAGGGGTTTCACATGTGCGACAGCACTCAGCAGAACGACTTTGAGGTGCCTGCCTATGACGCGCAGGCCATAGAGACCAAGTGGCAGAAGACCTGGGAGGACGAGGAGCTCTACAAGACCGACGAGGACCCCTCCAAGCCCAAGAAGTACGTGCTGGAGATGTTCCCGTACCCCTCGGGCGACCTCCACATGGGCCACGCCCGCAACTACACCATCGGCGACGCGATGGCGCGCCAGGCCCGCATGAGGGGCTACGACGTGCTGCACCCGATGGGCTTCGACGCCTTCGGCCTCCCCGCGGAGAACGCGGCGATCAAGCACAACACGCAGGCCGCCAAGTGGACCTACAAGAACATGGACACGGCCATCGCCACCATGAAGCGCATGGGCTTCTCGTACGACTACGACCGCCTGGTGCGCACCTGCGACCCCGAGTACTACAAGTGGGGCCAGTGGATGTTCCTCAAGATGTACGAGAAGGGCCTGGTCTACCGCGCCACCTCGCCGGTCAACTGGTGCCCCAGCTGCAAGACCGTGCTCGCCAACGAGCAGGTCGTCGAGGGCCGCTGCTGGCGCTGCGGGAGCATCCCCGAGAAGCGCAACCTCTCCCAGTGGTACCTCAAGATCACCGACTACGCCCAGGAGCTGCTGGACGACCTCGACAAGCTGACCGGCTGGCCCGAGCGCGTCAAGGCCATGCAGCGCAACTGGATCGGCCGCTCCGAGGGCGCCGAGATCGACTTCACCCTGGCGGACAAGGACGGCGTGACGCCGACCGACCGCAAGATCACGGTCTTCACCACCCGCGCCGACACCCTCTTCGGCGTCTCGTTTATGGTGCTGCCGCCCGAGAGCGAGCTCGCTGCCGAGCTCGTCGCCGGCACCGAGCACGAGCCCGCCTTCCTGGAGCTCAAGGCCGCCACGGAGAAGGTCTCCAGCGTCGATCGCCAGGGCTCCGACCGCGAGAAGCACGGCGTCTTCACCGGCCGCTACGTGATCAACCCCATCAACGGCAGGCCCGCGCCCATCTGGGTCGCCGACTACGTGCTGCTCGACTATGGCACCGGCGCCGTCATGGGCGTGCCCTCGGGTGACCAGCGCGACTTCGACTTCGCCCGCAAGTACGGCCTGCCCATCCCGCCGATCATCTGCGAGAAGGACGACCCGCTCTACGATCGCCTGAAGGACGTGCGCGACCTCGAGGTCACCGACGTCGACTGGGACGGCGCCATGGCCGCCGAGGGCTACCTCGTGCAGTCCGGCCAGTTCACCGGCTTGCGCGGCGGCAAGCACTCCGAGGCCGTCGACGCCATGATCTCCTATCTCGAGGAGCGCGG
>OMVS01000111.1 GCA_900314575.1 uncultured Olsenella sp.
GTGGACTTGGCGCCGGTGGCGGGCGTGAACATGCGCTCGAAGGTGAACTTGACGTCGTCCGCCGTGAGGGCGGAGCCGTCGTGGAAGGTCACTCCGCCCTTGAGCGTGCAGTGGTAGGTCACCCCGTCGGCCTCCGGCGCCGGGACCTCCGTGAAGAGCAGCGGCACAAGCTCGTTCTCCTCCGTGAAGAGCAGCGGCGTCTCGAAGATGGTGTCGGAGATGGAGGAGGACTGGGAGCTCGTCGACTTCTGCATGTCGAGGCCCTGCTTGGAGTTGGCCTGCCCGAAGCGCAGGACCTTCCGCTTCTCCGTGCTGGTGTCGGACGCGCCCTGGCCGCACCCCGCGAGCGCGCCGGTGGCGCCGATCGCCGCCGCACCCGCAGCCGCCGCGCCGGCCGAGGCCGTCCCCCTCACGAAGGCCCGCCTCGTCATGCACGAATCACCCATCGTCGCTCCCCCTTCGTCTCTGGACGCGCGCGTCCTTGTCGCCTGCCTGCGGACGGTGCCGCGGTGCCAGCCCCGTGGCTCGCCTGCGGCCACTGCTGCGGCCCCGGCCGCGGTCCCGGCCTCGTGGCCTTGTCCGGCCCCTGCCTCTGGGCCTTAACTTAGGTAAGAAGAGTCTTAGCGAAGACTGTTTCAGATTTGTGGCAGTTTGCGGAACATATGCGCGCGGTCGAGGCGGCTCGAGGGGCGGCGGTGTGGCTCGGGCGCGGCGGGGCGTGACGAGGGCTACTCGTCGGCGATTCGCGCGAGGCCCTCGGCGAGGACCGCCGTCCCCTTGACCAGGTCGTCGTAGTCGATGCTCTCCGCGCGGTCGTGGCTGATCCCGCCCTTGCAGGGGACGAACAGCATCGCCACCGGCATGAGGTCGCCGAGCATCAGGCTGTCGTGGTAGGGGCCGCTCACCACGTCCATGTGCGCGACGCCGAGCTCGTCCGCACGCCCCCTGAGCACGGAGGTGAGGTGCTCGTCGCAGGCGAGCGGGGCGTCGTCGTTCAAAAGCTCGAAGGAGACCTCGACCCCGCGGCGCCGGGCGATCTCTCGTGCGCCCGCCTCGAGGTCCCGCACCAGCGCGTCCTTGTCCGCCGCGCTCACCGAGCGGACGTCCACCGTGAAGGTGGCCCTGCCGGGGATCACGCTGGCCACGCCGGGGACGAGCGCGAGCCTGCCGACCGTACCGGTGATGTAGGCGCTCGTGGACTCCCGCGCGAGGCGCTCCAGCAGCAGGCCCGTCTCCGCCGCCGCCATGTAGGCGTCGCGGCGGTCCCGCATGCTCGTGCCGCCCGCGTGCGACTGGACGCCACGGACCTCGCAGACCAGGTTGGTGGGGGCGCAGATCCCGGTCACGACGCCGACCGGCACGCCGGCGCGCTCGAGGTGGTCGCTCTGCTCGATGTGCAGCTCGAGGCTCGCGTGGACGGGCTCCCTGCGCGGGAACTCGCTCCCGAATCGCTCGGTGTCATAGCCGAGGCGCTGCAGCGCCTCCGCGAGGGTCGTGCCCTCGGGGTCGGCGTGGGAGACGAGGTCGGCGGCGGTCAGGCGCCCCGAGATGGCGCGGCTGCCGATGCAGCAGACGCCGAAGCGGCTCATCTCCTCGCCGGCGTAGACGTTAACCGATACCGGGCGCCTGGGGCGCACGCCGGCGCGCCGCATGGCGGCGACGGACTCGAGCCCGGCGAAGACGCCGGCCAGGCCGTCGTACCTTCCGCCGTTGGGCACCGTGTCGATGTGGGAGCCCGTCCAGACCGGCGCCGCCGTGGGGTCCGTCCCGGCGTAGGTGCCGAAGACGTCGCCGAGGCAGTCCTCGCGGACCTCGAGCCCGAGCTCGCGCATCCGGTCGATGACGTAGCTTCTGGCCTCCTGGAACTCGGGCGTGTACACCTCACGGGTGACGCCCTCCCCCGGCGTGGCGTTGAAGGCGGCGATGCCCTCGATCCACCCCTCCAGCTCGTCCCTACGGACCTCGGTACCGATCGCGCCGTTCATGAGAGCTCCTTACCTCGTGGGCCTTCCCTCCGGCAGGAGCCACCATTCGCGGCGGATGCGGCCTGCCGGTGCCAGGGCGGCACGGCGACGGCGCGACGCACGGCGTCGAGCAGACTGGCACAAGGCAACCGTATACCAACGACAGGGCAGGCATCGAGGTCGTGACGAGGAAGTCGCCTATCCGTAACGGATGGAGCCGGGCGCGAGAGAGGACTACGCACCAGCGCGTCGCGCGCGCTTGTGGCAGAGCTCCCAGAACGCGACGGCGCTCGAGGCCGCCACGTTAAGCGAGTCCACGCCGTGCGACATCGGGATGACGACCGTGCGGTCGCACGCCTCGATCACGGGGCGGGTGAGGCCCGTCCCCTCGCAGCCGAAGAGCAGGGCCACGCGGTCGAGGGCGGCGAGCGAGGGGTCGTCGAGCGCGAGCGCCCCCTCCTCCAGGGCCATCGCGCAGCAGGTGAAGCCCCTCTCGCGCAGCAGCGCCATGGTCGCGCGCGGCCACGCGTCCTTCTCCACCCGCGCCCACGGCACCTGGAAGACGGTCCCCATTGAGACGCGAACCGCGCGGCGCACGTAGGGGTCGGCGCAGGTCGGGGCCACGAGGACCGCGTCCACGTCGAGCGCGGCGGCGGAGCGGAAGACGGCGCCCACGTTGGAGACGTCCACGAGCCCCTCGAGGACGGCGACGCTGCGCGCGCCCTCGAGGACCTCCTCCACCGGGGGCGTCCGTGGGCGCCTCATGGCGCAGAGCGGGCCGCGCTCGAGGCGGAAGCCGATGAGGCGCTGCAGGCGCTCGCGCGGCAGCACGTAGACGGGCACGTCCGGGGCGAGGCGGGCGATAAGGTCGCGCTGGGCGTCGAGGTGGCCCTCGTCGGTCAGCAGCGACAGGGGCTCCACGCCCTCCGCGAGCGCCACCTCGATCGCGATCCTCGACTCGCAGACGAGCATGCCCCGGCTCTCGTCGAGCCTGTTCCTGAGCTGGTGCTCGGTCAGGCGCGCGTAGGGCGCGAGGCGCTCGTCAGCCTCGTCGGCCACTCGTATGGTTGTCATGGAAAGTCACCCGCCTCAGACACGTCTTATCGGTACGGGCTATTATTACTCAACCAGTTCGGGCTGCGTCGGCGGCCCGCCAGAGACCGCACATCGCTGCCCTACGGCGCCGCGTGCCCGCCTCCCGGCGGGCGCGCGGCCCGATGGATGCACGGAAGGGTGAGTTTGATGTCAGAAGGAACCGAGCGCGACGACAGGTCCGCACAGGACATCGTCGCTCAGATACTCGCCGAGGAGACCGCACGGATCGCCAGGGAGGAGGGCGCCGCGGGGACGGATGCCGCGGGGCTCGCCGAGCCGCAGGCGGCGGCCGCGCAGGGAGCGGCAGGGACGGATGCCGCGGGGACGCAGGGCTCCGCGGGGCTCGCCGAGACGCAGGCGGGCGCCACGCAGGGAGCCGCAAGCGCGCCGTCCTTCTCCCCTGACGACGCCCCGACCCAGCTGCTCCAGCCCGGCGCCTGGGACCTGCCCGACCCCGAGGGCCCCGACACGACGCTGGTCATGGGCGCGAACGCGCTCAAGGACGCCGACGGCGGCGCGTCGGGCGCCGCGGCTAGCGCGGGTGCTGAGGCGGGCGACCTAGCAGGCGCGAGCCCCGCCGCTGGCGCGGGTGCCAAGGGCGACGGCGCCGGGACCGAGGCGGACGCCCTCGCAG
>OMVS01000110.1:0-1881 GCA_900314575.1 uncultured Olsenella sp.
CCATTCTCGATGCCGGCGAGGAGCTTCAGTCGCCGCTCATCATCCAGTGCACCAGCGGTGCCGCCAAGTGGCAGACTTCCTTCAAGCTCGTCGCCGACATGGTGAAGGACCTCGTCGAGGCCAAGAACATCACCGTGCCCGTTGCCCTTCACCTCGATCACGGCTCCTACGAGGCCGCCCTTGAGTGCATCGACGCCGGCTTCACCTCCGTCATGTACGACGGCTCGCACGAGAAGGACTTCGAGACCAACCTTGCCCACACCGCCGAGATCGTGAAGCTTGCCCACAGCAAGGGCATCTCCGTCGAGGCTGAGGTCGGCGGCATTGGTGGCACCGAGGACGGCGTGACCGCCAAGGGCGAGCTGGCCGACCCCGAGCAGTGCAAGGCAATCGCCGACCTGGGCGTTGACTTCCTGGCCTGCGGCATCGGCAACATCCACGGCATCTACCCCGCCAACTGGGAGGGCCTGTCCTTCGACCGCCTGCAGGAGATCAAGGCCAAGACGGGCGACCTGCCGCTCGTCCTCCACGGCGGCACCGGCATCCCCGTTGACCAGGTGAAGAAGGCCATCTCGCTGGGCATCTCCAAGATCAACGTCAACACCGACCTCCAGCTTGTCTTTGCAGCCGCTACCCGCAAGTACATCGAGGAGGGCCTCGACCAGCAGGGCAAGGGCTACGATCCCCGCAAGCTCCTCAAGCCCGGTCGCGAGGCCATCAAGGTCCGCACCGAGGAGCTCATCAAGGAGTTTGGCTCCGACGGCAAGGGCTGGAACTAACAGTTGCGCGAGTTCCCTGTCGCGAGTTCTTCTCGCCGCATAGAGTTGCTGTGGCCCGTCGCGCGCGTGAACTGCCTCCCATTTCTTGGACATGGAAATAGAAGTCCGAGAGATGGGAGGCTTTCCATGTCCATCGGCCTGCGATGCAGGCACGACCGATCGGTCAGGGAGCTGGCCGCCGGGATGTTCGGCGAGGGCCGGGGGTACAAGTCCGTCGCCAGAAGTCTGGGCATCCCTGCCGAAGCCGTGCGAAAATGGCAGCAGACGTACCGCGCGACCGGGAGGGACGGCCTGCTGAAAATGGGCGAGAAGCACTCGAGATACGACTTCGAGACCAAGGTCGCCGCAGCCAGGGCCGTGGTCGACGACGGGATGGCCAAGCCCGAGGCGATGGAGCGCTTCGGCATCGCGAGCGCGACGCCGCTGAAGCAGTGGTGCAGGCTGTACCGCGAGGGAGGCGCCGGGGCCCTTAGGCCCAAGCCGAAGGGCAGGCCGAGGGGGTCCGGCGCGAAGGCCGCGCCGATGACCCGCGAGCAGGAGCTCGAGCGCGAGGTCAGGCGGCTCGAGGCGCAGGTGGCGTACCTAAAAAAATCGATAGCCCTGCACGGCCTCGCCGACCTGCTGGGGGCCGCCGGGCTCGCCAGGTCGAGCTACTACTACGCGCTGTCCCATCCCAAGGCGCCGACCAGGCCGGAGCTGCGCGCCAGGGTGGCGGAGGTCTTCGGCAGGCTCCCCAACGGCGTCGGACACCGGCAGGTGGCCATGGAGCTGCGCGCGGTGGACGGGGTCCGCATCGCCGACAAGACGGTGCTCAGGATGATGAACGAGATGGGCCTCAGGTGCGGCATCCGAAGGTCGGCGAGACCTTCGAGAACGTGCTCGGCCGCGACTTCGCCGCCGACGGCCCCTGGCAGAAGATGGGCACCGACGTCACCGAGTTCAAGTGCGGGTTCGGCAAGGCCTACCTCGCGCCCGTGTACGACTTCGGCAGCAAGGAGATCGTGGCCTGGTCGGTCTCGGAGCACCCGGACCTCGCCCAGCAGGAGGAGATGCTCGCCATGCTCGTGGCGGCGAAGCCGGAGGGCGCGGCGCCGGTCCTGCA
>OMVS01000110.1:1932-5670 GCA_900314575.1 uncultured Olsenella sp.
CAACGGCGCCACCGAGCAGGTCTTCGGCCACCTGAAGGACGAGTTCTTCCGGGGCAGGGACTGGGAGACGTTCGAGGAGTTCAAGCGCGACCTCGAGGCGTACATCCACCACTGGAACCATGCGAGGCGCCAGGTCAGGCTGAAGGGCCTGACCCCGGTCGAGTTCCGGGACCAGGCCCTCCGGGGGGTCGCCTAGCGTTTATGATTTATCGCGTCCAAGTTTTGGGGCGCAGTTCACTGGTGGGGGAGGGGCATCGCCACGGAGATGTGCCAGGGGGTGGTCGTGCTTGCTCGTAGGCTCGGCTTCGCCCGCCTTACCGCCATGGTCGATGTACGGAACGTCGCGAGCGAGCGCGTGCTCGCCCACCTGGGAATGAAGCCTCGCCGCCTCGCCGGGGGTATCGGGCAGGACGGCGAGGAGACCGGGTGCCGTGCGTGGGAGCTGGAGCTCTAGCCCAGTGGCGGAACGGCCCCCGGCCGGTGGGGCACGTCGCCACACAACGGCGATCGGTGACGCGTCGGGTGCGGCCGCGCGGGCCGGGCGGAGGGCGCGGTTACGCACACGCGGGTTGGGCGGAAGGCGCGGCCGTGCACGGGCAGGGCGGAAGCCGCGGCCGTGCACGGTAGCGCGCGGGTGCGGTTACGCACGGCTGCGCGTTTGGCTCCACGCCAACTGGGCCTTTCTCTTCTCCACGCGCAGCCGTGCGTAATTTCGCGCTCACACCGCCGCCGGGAGGGATGCCGCCGGGAGGGGCCGCCGTCCGGAGGACGCCGCCGGGAGGGCACCGCCGGGAGGGACGCCGCCGGGAGGGCGCTGCCGGGCGTGCTTAGGGCCTCAGCTCGACCCACTGGCGCGCGTCGAACCCGCGCTTGCGCAGGGCGCTGCTGAGGTAGTCGATGCGGGTGGGGGTGACCTCGATCAGGTGGAGCCGGGTGCGCACGCGCTCGAGCGCGTCGCCCGTGAGGCCCCGTGCCGCCGCCGCGCGCACGAACTCCCCGCTCGTGGGGTCCACCACCTCCGCGGTGCCCGTGGCCTGGACGCTCTCCAGCTTGCCGAACTCGCACGTGGGGTCGAAGACCGCCAGGCAGACGTTGCGACTCTCTTTGAGCGCGCGGAACTTGAGGCCGCCCTCCGAGAAGATCCAGAACCTGCCGTCGCGCCAGGCGTACTCGAGCGGCGTGCAGCGGACGAGGTCTCCCGCGGCCGTGGCGAGCGCGCAGACGCGGTGCGCGCCCAGGAACGCGTCGATCGCCTGCAGGAGCTCTCCTTCGGGCAGGCGCGCCGCGCCTTCCTCCCTGTCGGTCCAGTAGCGAGCCGCCTTGTCGTACTCCTCCGGCGTCATGGTCCTTCTCCCTTCCTCGGTCTTGCCCTGCCCTATGTAATGCCCTGCTCGTACGACTACCTTACGCTTGCCCCTCGACGTCTCCTCGCGTGCGGGCCGAAGCCTCGCGTGCGGGTCGAGGGCACGTGCGATGCCGTGACCGCCTGGGGCGCGTTCACGGAGACCGTGCCGTCGCCGTTGAGCTGGAAGGTGAGCGTGCGGCCCAGGTCGGTGGTGATGGCGTACATGCCGTTGCTGTGGCTGCCGGCGCCGGCCGCGCTCCCGCCTGCGCCCTCCTTGATGTAGATGTAGACGTTGTCGCCGTCGAAGACCATGGCGGTCTTCGAGAGGCAGTTGGGGTGCGCGGGGTTGGGGCAGGACGCATCCGTCTTGGAGACGGCCTTCCAGTCGTCAAACTTGCCGTCGACGGTGATCCCGTCGTAGGTCGCCGGCTCGTCGGGAGCGACGTAGTCGTTGCCGTCGAGCACCGGGATGTCTGTCAGGCTGACGGTCGTACCCAAGAACGAGATGGCGTCAGAGCCGGTAAGCATGCTGGCGGGGATCAGCGCCTCTGCCGTGAAGGGACCGGCGGTGGTCCCGTTGGCCTCGTTGACGGAGACAAACGACCCACCGTTCCAGTGCAGGCCTGCCAGCTGGGGGTTGTTGACGGTGGAACCGTCCCTCACGATGCCGACGTTGGTCCACTGGTAGTGGCTGTCCCACTGGTTCGACGCCGTGCCCTGGGCCAGGAGGTACACGTTGCCGCTCGCGTCGCTTGCGACCTTCAATGAGTCGATGCCGTTGGTGGTGGTGGTCGTTGCCTGCGCGGGCACGCCGCCCCAGTCCGCGTCCGAGCCGTCGACCGTGATGTTGCCGGTCACGGTGGGGCCGGTGGCCGCGGAGTCGGCGGTGGGGGCGGCAGTCGCTGAGGCCGCGGGCGCGAGGGCGGGCGATGCCTTTGCGGCGGCCGCGCCGCTGGTCGCAGCCTCGGCGGAGGCGGCGTCGCCGGTCCCGGCGGCGGAGGAGTCGGCCTTGGAGCCGCTGGCCTCGGCGGAGGCACCGCTGGCCACGGCTCCGTCTGCCTCGTCGGCGGAGGCGCTCCCCCCTGCTTCGCTGGTGGCATCCGCTCCCTCGGCCTCGCTCGTGCCGGCCGCAGCATCGGCGACGTCCGACGTCCCGGCCGCGCTTCCTTCCGCGGCCACTGCTGCCGCCTGGGCGTACTGGACCGGCATCCATGTCGCCATGGACGCCGAGAGCGAGATGACGAGCCCTGCCCTGAGGACCCCCGCAACCCTGCTCTGCTTCTTCATCCCTTGCACGACGCTTCCCGGTGGAGCTCACCGCCTGTCATCCGTCCGATGCAGGGGTAACGCCCTGGCCGAAGGGCAGGTGGCTTCCATGCCATACTCTCTGTGGTCTCGTTCGTCAATACCTTACTACTGTTTATGTGCAGACAGGTTTGTTTAAGCATCGATGATGGATAAGTACACGCGGCTGGAGGGCACGGTGAGAGCGGAGGCGCGCAGGGCGCGATGGGGTGAGGCGCCGGCCCGTGCCAGCGCCCCGGCTCGGTGCGGCCTTGGGGCAGGGGGCGCTGATTCGGAGCCTGCGCTACGCACGCGGGCCCCGCGGCTCGAGGTCCCGCGTTACCAATGCCTGTGGCGCCCACCTCTGTGGTACAAAGTGTAAACATGGGACCGGCCGCCGGATTATCCGGCGGCCTCCATGCTATGAATGGGGAGACCGAAGCTCCCTCGCGCCTGCCGGCGCGGGGTCTCAAGGAGGAGGAAAGCATGCACATCGCAACGAACGCACTCTCCGGGGAGGCAGCCCTCTCCACCACCGTCATCAGCGCCCCCTCGGCGCGCGCGCTCGCGACTGGCGTCGCGGTCGCGGCTGCGGTCGCGCTGCCGCAGATCGCGCACGTGTTCGGCGCCGCCGTCGGCCTCGGCCCGGCGGTCGGTCAGGTCCTGCTGCCGATGTTCCTCCCTGTGATGGCCGTGGGCCTTCTCGCCGGCCCTGCGGCGGGCCTCGTCGCCGGTGCCGTGGCGCCCGTCCTGAGCTCGCTGCTCACCGGCATGCCCGTCGCGCCGATGCCCCTCTTCGCGATGGTCCCGGAGGTCGCGGTTCTCGGCCTCGTCTGCGGCGCCCTCTCCACCAGGAGGCTCCCGTGGGTCGCGAAGGTCCTCGTCGCCCAGGTCGCCGGCCTGGCCGCCTACGCCGTCGCAGCCGGCCTGTTCGCCGCTGTGGCTACCGGCTTCGACGCCCAGGTCCTTCTCGGCACGGTTGCCAACGTGGCGAGGGTCGCGCTGCCCGGCTACGCGATCCAGTGGGTCGCACTGCCTGTTCTGATGGCCGCCGTCACGCGCGCCGAGTCCGCGCGCAGCGGGCGCTAGCATGGCCGCGCGGCAGGGCG
>OMVS01000140.1 GCA_900314575.1 uncultured Olsenella sp.
GCATCCCGGCCCGCTGTCGGTCATCACGCGCCCGACCTCGACGCCGAGGCCCCGGTAGAAGTCCCGGGCGCGCCCCATGAACGCGACGCAGGTCTCCTTGCGCTCGTCGCCGGGCAGCTCGGCGTAGGCCACGCGGCTGCGGTCGTCGACCGCCACGTGCAGGCACGGGAGCCGGCCGCCCGAACCCCAGCCGTGGTCCAGCGCGTCGGCGCCGCGCGCCCTCCAGCCGCCGGGGACCCTCGCGACCTTCTTGACGTCGACGTGCACGAGCTCGCCGGACGCCTCCCTCCCGTGGCGGCGCGGGGTCGCGGGGCCGCTCCTCCCGGGCTCGCCGGTCACGCGGTCGACGTCGGCCAAGCGCGGCAGGCCGTTGCGCGCGACGATCCTGGCGCAGGTGCGGGCGCGGGCACCCCGGTCTCGGCGGCGAGGGCGTGGGGGGTGTTCCTATAGTTTTGTCAACCCCTCAACGGACAACAGGTTGCATGACTTTTTAACATGGCGGGACGGGCCCTCCTCCGGGGAGGACCTTCACGTCGCCGCCCCTTCGGGCCCGCGTCAGGCGACGTAGGGCCTGACGTCCCGCATGACCGCGTATATCACCTTGAGCCTCTTGCGCGCCACGGCCTTGATTGCCGCCTTGTACGGCATGCCCCTGTCACGGCAGCGCTCGTAGTACTTCCGGTAGTAGCCAGAGCCGCGCGCCAGGCACGAGCAGCTGAATATCAGCAGGTTCTTGAGCTGCTTGTTGCCCTGCCTCGAGGACGAGACCGAGTTGAGCGAGGTCCCCGACTGGCGGTTCCTGGGCACGAGCCCGCAGTAGCTGGCGAGGTGGTCGTGGTCCTCGAAGTCGGAGATGTCGACGGAGAGCACGAGCTGCGCGGCGGTCCTGGGGCCGACGCCGGGCACCGTGAGCAGGCACCGGTAGGTCTCGTCGGACCCCACCTCGGCCTCCACGAGGCCCGCGAGCTCGGCGATGAGGGACGTGTCCTCCTCGATCCTGGACGCGAGCATCCTGACGAGGGTCGCCTCGGCCCTGACCTGCGCCTCCGTTGGCCTTGACACGGCCTCGAGCGCCGCCCAGAGCCTTGAATTTCCCCCATTCTTGTTGACAGTCGCAAATCCGCTCACAATGGGTAGCGGACCGAGAGATTGGAGGCGGGGATGGCGTCGAGCCCGAGGAAGTACACCGCAGAGTTCAAGCAGCGGGCAGTCCAGCTGTGGCGAGAGTCCGGCACCACCTATGCGGAGGTCGCGCGCGGGCTCGGGATTGACGAGAGCACGCTGAGGGGCTGGGTCCACAAGGCCGACGCGGCTGGGGCTGCGGGTGGCGGCGAGCCTGCGGGCCCCTTCCAGATGGAGGAGGAGCTCAAGAGGCTCAGGCGCGAGAACGCCCAGCTCAGGAGGGACAACGAGATCCTTTTAAAAGCAAGCGCCTTCTTCGCCAGCAGGAATCTGTAGGCTCCTCGGCGAAGAGGGCGAGGTTCGCGTTCGTGCTGCTCCACGAGCACGAGTACACGGTGAGCGAGATGTGCCGCGTGCTGGGCGTCAGCAGGCAGGGCTACTACCAGTGGAGGAGGAGGCCCGCGGGCGCCCACGCGCTGCGCGACGCCGAGCTCGCCGGCGAGATCCGCAGGGTCTTCGAGCTGAGCCGCGGGACCTACGGCTCCCCTAGGGCGTTCGCCCAGCTCAGGCGCGACGGCGTCGTCACCTCGGAGAAGCGCGTGGCCAGGATCATGGCCGAGCGCGGGTGGGCGGGTGCCTCCAGGAGGCGCGCCAAGTCGCCAGGCGGCGCCGAGAAGAGGGTCAGGCGCGAGGACGGCGCCGACGACCTCGTGGGCCGAGACTTCACGGCCGGCGGCCCCGACCAGGCCTGGTTCGCCGACATCACCTACGTGCGCACGCGCCAGGGCTGGCTCTACCTGGCCGTCGTGATGGACATCTGGTCGAGGATGGTGGTCGGCTGGTCCATGGGCGAGCGCATCGACGCGGCGCTCGCCGACGACGCGCTCCGGATGGCCGTCGAGCGGCGGCGTCCCCCTGAGGGGTGCGTCCACCACAGCGAC
>OMVS01000107.1 GCA_900314575.1 uncultured Olsenella sp.
GACCGGCTCCGCCGGCGCGCAGGCGGGCCAGGGCGCCGCCGAGGCCACGCCCACCACGACCGTCGTCCCGGACTTCCGAGACACCGACCTCGGCTGCGGCTGGCAGCCCACGGGCAGCCTCGAGCTCGACTACGCGAAGCGCTTCTCCGTCGACTACTACGAGGGTGGCTACCAGCTCGTCTGCATCGCCGACGGCAGCCGCTACCTCGTCGTACCCGAGGGCGCGAGCGCGCCGGAGGGCCTCGCGGCCGACATCACCTGCATCCAGCAGCCGGTGGGTGACGTCTACCTCGCCGCCTCCGACAGCATGTGCCTCTTCGACGCCCTCGGCGAGACGGGCCGCGTCACGGTCTCCGGCATCCGGCAGGAGGACTGGAGCATCGAGGCGGCGCGCGAGGCGATGGCCACGGGCGCCATCGTCTACGGCGGCAAGTACGGCGCCCCCGACTACGACCTCCTGCTCTCCAAGGGCGTGCGGCTCGCGGTGGAGTCGACCATGGTCAACCACACGCCCGACGTGCGCGAGAAGCTCCAGGAGCTCGGCATCCCCGTCCTGGTGGAGATGGCGAGCTACGAGGACGAGCCGCTCGGGCGCACCGAGTGGATCAAGCTCTGGGGGAGCCTCCTCGGCCAGCAGGAGCGCGCGAGCGAGCTCTTCGACGAGCAGGTCCGGCTCGCCGAGGCCGCCCGCAGCGAGGACACCGGCAAGACCGTGGCCTTCTTCTACGTCAACTCCAACGGCTCCGCCGTGGTGCGCAAGCCCGGCGACTACGTGACCAAGATGATCCAGTACGCCGGGGGCGACTACGCCTTCTCCGGCCTCGAGGACGACGGCACCGCGCGCTCCACGGTGACGCTCGAGATGGAGCGCTTCTACGAGGGGGCGCACGACGCGGACTACATCGTCTACAACGCCTCGATCGACGGGGGCGTCTCCTCCGTGGACGAGCTGGTGGAGAAGAACCGGCTGCTCGCGGACTTCAAGGCGGTCAGGGAGGGCAACGTCTGGTGCACCTCGCAGGACATGTACCAGCAGATGACCGACACGGGCGCGATCATCTCGGACTTCCACGAGATGCTCTGCGACCCCGCCGCGACCGACCTCGAGTACCTGCACAGGCTGGGCTAGCATGGCGGACGCTGTGGGAGAGGGAAAGACGCGCGACGGCGAGGAGGCCGTCCGCGAGACGCGCGCCGGCAGGACGGCCCTGGTCATGGCGGGGCTCGCGGCGGCCCTCGCCGCGGCCTTCGTGGCCAACGTCTGCATGGGCACCGTCCCCGTGCCGCCGGACCGGCTGGCCTCCGTCCTCGCGCACCCCGACGCCGCCGACACCGCCTCGGCGATCGTGTGGAGCATCCGGCTGCCGAGGGTCTTCTCGGCCACGCTGCTCGGCGGGGCGCTCGCCGTCTCGGGCTTCCTGCTCCAGACCTTCTTCAACAACCCCATCGCGAGCCCCTTCGTCCTGGGCGTCTCCAACGGCGCCAAGTTCGTGGTGGCCCTCGTGATGGTCGTGGTCGTGGGCTCCTACGGCGTCATGTCCTCCTGGACGCTCGTGGCCGCCGCCCTCGTGGGGTCCCTCCTCGTGATGGCGCTGGTGCTGGCCGTGTCGCGGCGCGTGCGCAGCTCGTCGGTGCTGATCGTGGCCGGCGTGATGATCGGCTACGTCTGCTCGGCCGCCACGGACTTCCTCGTGACCTTCGCCTCCGACCAGAACATCGTGAACCTGCGCAACTGGTCGCAGGGCAGCTTCTCCGGCGCGCGCTGGGACGACGTGGCGGTCATGGCCGTCGTGGTCGCGGCCGCCCTCGCCTGCGCGCTCGCGCTCTCAAAGCCGATGGGCGCCTTCCAGCTGGGGGAGGGCTACGCAAGGAGCGTGGGCGTCGACGTCAGGCGCCTGCGCGCCGGGCTCGTGGTGCTCTCGAGCGTGCTCGCGGGCACCGTCACCGCCTTCGCGGGGCCGGTCTCCTTCGTGGGCGTCGCGGTCCCGCACGTCACCAAGCGGCTGCTCCACACCTCGCGTCCGCTCCAGGTGATCCCGGCGGCCTTCCTCGGCGGCGGGGTCTTCTGCCTCGTGTGCGATCTCGTCGCGCGCACCCTGCTCGCCCCGACCGAGCTCTCCATCTCCACGGTGACGGCGATCTTCGGCGCGCCGGTGGTCCTGTCCGTCCTCCTCCGTAGGAGGCGGGAGTAGATGGCGGGCGAGAAGGACGTGCGGCTTGCGGGCGCGGCCGCCGCGGCGCCCCGGGGCCTCGTGGCGCGCGGGCTCGACGCGGGCTACGCGGGGCGCGCGGTCGTCTCCGGCGTGGAGCTCGAGGTGCGCGCCGGCGAGGTCACGACCCTCGTCGGCCCCAACGGTGCGGGCAAGTCGACCATCCTCCGCACCCTCGCCGCCCTGCTCGAGCCCGTCGCCGGCCGCGTGCTCGTCGACGGCGAGCCCCTTCGCCGCCTCGGCGCCGCCGAGCGGGCGCGCCGGCTCTCCGTGGTGCTCACGGACCGGCCGCGCACCGAGCTTCTGACCTGCGAGGACGTGGTCGAGTCCGGACGCTACCCCTACACCGGGCGCTTCGGCGCGCTGAGCGGGCACGACCGCGAGGTCGTGCGCCGCACGATGCTGCTCACCAACACGTGGGGGATGCGCGACGAGGACTTCATGCGCCTCTCGGACGGCCAGCGGCAGCGGGTCCTTCTCGCCCGCGCGATCTGCCAGGAGCCCGACGTCTTGCTGCTCGACGAGCCGACCTCCTACCTGGACGTCCGCTACCAGGTGGAGCTGCTCTCCATCCTGCGCGAGCTGGCGCGGACGGAGGGGGCGGCGGTCGTGGCCACCCTGCACGAGCTGCAGCTCGCGCGGGTCGTCTCCGACCAGGTCGTCTGCGTGCGCGACGGGCGCGTCTTCGCCTGCGGCACGCCGTCCGAGGTCTTCGTGCCCGAGGTGATTGACGCGCTCTTCGACCTCGAGCCGGGGAGCTACGACCCTGCGACCGGTGCGGTGCGGCTGCCGGCGGCGCCGGGCCGCGGAGGGGAGGCGTAGGTGGAGGCGTTCGAGCACTACGTCACGGTCGGGCGGCGGCGCCTGCGCTGCGGCTACACCACGGGCACCTGCGCCGCGGCCGCGACCCTGGGGGCGGCGACGCTGCTGCTCACGGGCGAGGCCCTGCCGGCCGCGCGGATAGCCACCCCCTCGGGGCTCGAGGTCCCCGTCGAGCTCACGCGCTACGACGCGGGGCCCGGCTGGGCGGAGTGCGCGGTCAGGAAGGACGCGGGCGACGACCCGGACGTGACGGACGGCGCCTACGTGTACGCGCGCGTCTCGCGCACGGAGGGCGGCGTCGCCGTCGACGGAGGGGTCGGCGTCGGCCGCGTGACGCGCGCCGGGCTCGACCAGCCCGTGGGCGCCGCGGCGATTAACCGCGTCCCCCGCCGCATGATCGAGGAGCAGGCGCGCGCGGCCATGCGCGCGGCCGGCTACGGGGGCGGCCTCGCGGTCGTGGTCAGCATCCCGGAGGGCGTGCGCCTGGCGGAGCGCACCTTCAACCCCAGGCTCGGGATCGAGGGCGGCATCTCCGTGCTCGGGACCTCCGGGATTGTGCGGCCCATGAGCGAGGAGGCCCTCGTCGCCTCCATCGCGCTCGAGCTTCGCGTCCAGCGCGCCGCGGGCGTGCGCGACCTTCTCGTGGCGCCGGGCAACTACGGGCGCGACTTCGCCGCCGGCGAGCTCGGCCTCGACGCGGGGCGGTGCGTGCAGTGCTCCAACTACGTGGGCCAGACGATCGACGCCGCCGCCCAGGCGGGCTTCGGGTCCATGCTCGTCGTGGGCTCGCTCGGCAAGCTCGTAAAGGTCGCGGCGGGCATCATGAACACGCACTCGCGCGTGGCCGACGGCCGGCGCGAGACGCTGGCGGCCCACGCCGCCCTCCAGGGGGCGAGCCGCGACCTCGTGGGGGAGCTCATGCGGTCGGTGACGACCGACGAGGCGCTGCCCCTGCTCGAGCGCGCGGGCATCCTGCGCGAGACCATGGCCTCCGTCACCGCCGCCCTGGGCGACCAGCTGCGGCGGCGGGCGGCGGGCGCGCTCGACGTGGAGGCGGTCGTGTTCTCGCCCGGCTGGGGCGTCCTCGGAGAGACGGAGGGGGCG
>OMVS01000106.1 GCA_900314575.1 uncultured Olsenella sp.
CGCTCGCGACGGCCCTGGCCCTCGGCGCATGGTGGCTTGCCGTCGGCCGCACCGAGCACATGGCCACGCCAGCCCTGCTCCTGCCCGCCTGCCTGGGCTCCCCCGTGGCGGGCGCGGCGCTCGGCACCGTGCTCGCGTTCGCGATCGTGACCGTGCTCCTCATGACGGCGACGTGCGCGTGGTCGCCAGCGTCGAGGAGGCCCTCGCCGGCCACGCCGCCGCGCCGCGCCACACCTACGTCGCGCGCTCCGGCGCGATCGTGCTCGCCGACGGCCGCACCTACGTCGGCACGAGCTCGGACGCCGAGCGCGGCGCCCTCGAGCGCAAGCGGAAGATCCGCGCGATGCGCGAGGAGGTGCCGAGGCTGGAGCGCGCGCTCTCCGACGCGCAGGGCGCGAGCGCCGAGGCCGAGAGGCGCCTTTCGGGCTCGCGCGACGCCGACGCCGCCGCCCGCGGCGAGGTCGCCCGCCTCAAGGGCGAGCTCTCCTCCGCCACCTCCGAGCTGGCCCGCATCGAGTCCCAGCGCGCCTCGCAGGCGCAGGAGCGCAAGCGCATCGAGCAGAGCCGCAAGGACTTCCTGGCCAAGGCCGAGGAGGCGCGCCGCGGTATCGACGCGCACAAGGCGGCCTCCGACGCCGCCCAGGAGCGCGCGAGCGTCGCGGCCGAGGAGCTCGAGCGGCTCGGCGCGGAGCGCTCGGGCGCCTCGCGCGAGGAGGGCGAGCTCGAGCGCGGCCTCTCCGAGGCCCGCCTCGCCCTGGCGACTGCCCGCGAGCGCAAGAACAGCCTGATCGGCCGCGAGGACGACCTCACGCGCCGCCAGTCCCAGCTCGAGCGCGACGCGGAGCGCTCCGGCGCCGAGGCCGCGCGCCTGCGCGGCCAGCGCCTGCGCGTGGGGCCGCTGCGCGAGGCCCTTCTCGGCCTGCGCGAGGCGGCGAGCGCCTGGGACGCGCGCCTCAAGGACAAGGCCTCCCTCGTGGAGGCGGACTCCGAGGGGATCCGTCGCACGATCGGTGAGGCCAAGGCCGCGCGCGACGCCGCGGCACGCGACCTCGAGCACGCCCGCACCCAGGCGACGGACGCCAAGGTGGAGATCGGCCGCGTCGAGGCAAAGGTCGAGGCCGCGCTCAGGGCCCTCGACGAGACGGGCGCGGACCTCGAGGAGGCACTCGCCCTGCCGCAGCTCGAGGACCGCGAGGCCGCCGAGGCCGAGGCCGAGCAGCTCGCCGCCCGCCTGCGCTCCATCGGCCCCGTCAACGAGGTGGCCATGGAGCAGTACCGCGAGCTCAAGGAGCGCGCCGACTACATCTCCGAGCAGGTCGCCGACCTCGAGGCGGCGCGCAAGTCGCTCTCCAAGATCGCGGCCGCCATCGACCGCAAGATGAAGCGGCGCTTCCTCGTCGTGTTCGACCAGGTGAACCAGAACTTCTCGGAGATCTTCGGCATGCTCTTCCCCGGCGGCGCCGCCCACATCGAGATGACCGACCCCGAGCACCCCGCCGAGACCGGCATAGAGATCGTGGCCCAGCCACAGGGCAAGCGGATCATGAAGATGACCCTCATGAGCGGCGGCGAGAAGTCGCTCACCGCGCTCGCCCTTCTCTTCGCCGTCTACCGCACGCGCACGGTGCCCTTCTACGTGTTCGACGAGGTCGAGGCCGCCCTCGACTACGCCAACCTCCAGCGACTCCTCGACGCGATCGAGAGGCTCAAGGACCAGACGCAGCTCATTGTCATTTCTCACCAGAGGCGCACGATGGAGCAGGCGGACGTGCTCTACGGCGTCTCGATGCAGGCCGACGGCGTGAGCCACGTGGTGTCTCAGCGCCTCGACCAATCCGGAAAGGTGGTAGAGGCCTGATGGGGCTCAAGGACAGGCTCAAGCGGGGGCTCTCCCGCTCGCGCGCCGCGCTCAACGAGATCTTCTACATGGGCGGCGAGGTCGACGACGCCTTCTGGGACGACCTCGAGGACACCCTCGTGATGGGCGACATGGGCGCGGAGGTCGCGATCTCCGTCACCGACGACCTGCGCGAGCAGGCCGCGCGCGAGAACCTCACGCGCGCCGGGCAGCTCCGCGAGGCCCTCGCGCGCCGCATCGCGAGCGAGTTCGCTACGGCCGAGCGCGACCCGTTCTCCGACCTGCCCTCCGTCGTGCTGTTCGTCGGCATCAACGGCGCCGGCAAGACCACGACGGTCGGCAAGCTCGCCAACGTGGCCAGGCGCGCCGGCACCCGCACCCTCATCGGCGGGGCGGACACCTTCCGCGCCGCGGCGATCGAGCAGCTCGACGTCTGGGGGCAGCGCTCCGGCGTCGAGGTCGTCACGCGCACGCGCGGCGCCGACCCGGCGAGCGTCTGCTACGACGTGATCGAGCGGGCCGAGAAGGACGACGCCCAGCTCGTCCTCATCGACACGGCGGGGCGCCTCCACACCTCGCCCGAGCTCATGCGCGAGCTCGAGAAGGTCGTGAAGGTCACGCGCAAGCGCTCCGGGATGCCCGTCTCGGTCGTCCTCGTGATCGACGCCACGACCGGCCAGAACGGCCTCAACCAGGCCAAGGAGTTCAACGACGCCCTCGACCTCGACGGCGTCATCGTGACCAAGCTCGACGGCACCGCCAAGGGCGGCATAGCCGTCCAGATCTCGCACGAGCTCGCACTCCCGATCCTGCGCGTCGGCGTGGGCGAGGGGGTCGACGACCTGCAGTCCTTCGACGCGCTCGAGTTCTCGCGCGCGCTCGTCGGCGAGAACGAAGGGAAGTAGCACATGGCAGTATTCAGCAGCCTCTCCGACCGCCTCCAGGACACCTTCGACAAGCTGCGCGGCAAGGGCAAGCTCACCGAGGACGACATCAACTCCGCGATGCGCGAGATCCGCCTCGCCCTGCTCGAGGCGGACGTCAACTACCGCGTCGTGCGCGACTTCGTGGCCAAGACCAAGGAGAAGTGCCTCGACGCCGAGGTCCTGGAGTCGCTCAACCCCACGCAGAACGTGGTCCGCATCGTCCTCGAGCAGCTGACCGAGCTCCTCGGCGAGACCGAGAGCGCGCTCGAGCTCGCGCCGCACCGCTCGCCCAACGTGATCATGCTCGTGGGCCTGCAGGGCTCCGGCAAGACGACCGCTGCCTCCAAGCTCGCCTACCTCCTCAAGGGCAAGGGCAAGAAGCCCCTCCTCGCCGCCTGCGACACCCATCGACCGGCGGCCGCCGACCAGCTCGAGACCCTCGGTGCCGAGGTCGGCGTAGAGGTCTACCGTGGCGACGGCAAGGACGCCGTGCGCGTTGCCCGCGAGTCCGTCGACGTCGCTCGCGAGCACGGCTGCGACGTGGTGATCGTCGACACCGCCGGCCGCCTGCAGATTGACGAGGAGATGATGCAGGAGGCCGTCGACATCAAGCGGGCGGTCGACCCCGACCAGATCCTCATGGTCGTCGACGCCATGGGCGGCCAGGACATCGTGAACGTCGTATCCGAGTTCGCCGCGCGCGTGGACTTCGACGGCGTCATCATGTCCAAGCTCGACGGCGACGCTCGCGGCGGCGGCGCTCTCTCCGTCCGCGCGGTCACCGGCAAGCCCATCAAGTTCGCCTCCATGGGCGAGAAGCCCGATTCGCTCGAGGTCTTCAACCCCGACCGCATGGCCAAGCGCATCCTCGGCATGGGCGACATGTACGGGATCATCGAGCAGGCGGAGAAGCTCTCCTCCGAGAAGGACCTCGCCGACGCCGAGCGCATGCTCATGCAGGGCTTCACCATGGACGATATGCTCGCCCAGATGCGCAACATTCGCAAGATGGGCGGCGTGCAGAAGGTGCTCGGGATGCTGCCGGGCATGGAGCGCGCGGTGCAGAAGCAGGGCGCCACGGTCGACGACTCCCAGATGGTGGCCATCGAGGCCATGATCCACTCCATGACCAAGAAGGAGCGGCAGGACCCCACGATCATCGACGGCAAGCGCCGCAGGCGCATCGCCCAGGGCTCCGGCCACACCCCGCAGGAGGTCAACCAGCTCTACAAGCAGTGGGAGCAGATGGAGAAGATGATGGGCTCCGTGCGTGGGCTCATCAACCAGGGCAACACCCGCAAGACGGCCCGCATGATGAAGAGCATGATGCGGGGCATGGGCGCGAGCCCCGAGGACCTGGCGCGCCTGGGCATGGACCTGCCCACGGGTGCCGGGGCCGGCGCCGGGCGCGCTGGGCGCGGCATGGGC
>OMVS01000104.1 GCA_900314575.1 uncultured Olsenella sp.
GCTTCGCCGGCATGAACATGGCCCAGATGGCGGGCGGCATGGGTGGCATGAACGCCCAGAACCTCTTCCAGATGGGCCCGGGCGGCTACCCCGGCGGCGGCTATCCGCAGGGCGGACAGGGCGGCTACCCAGGCGGCGGCTATCCGCAGGGCGGCGTGGCGAGCGCTTCCGTGGGTGCCGGCTCGCCAGAGCCCGCGGCACAGGCCGGCGATGCGGTCCAGCAGGGCTCCGCCCCTGCCGATGGGGCCTGGACCTGTCCCGCATGCGGAACGACCAACAAGGGCAAGTTCTGCCAGGAGTGCGGTACGCCCAGGCCGCAGCCGGCGCCCCAACCGCGCTATCGCTGCGACAAGTGTGGGTGGGTGCCGGAAGACCAGACCCACCCGCCCAAGTTCTGCCCCGAGTGCGGCGATCGCTTCGACGATAACGACGTCGAGTAGCACGCCAAGCTCCTCGTAGCCGGAGTTGCAAAGACCCATAGCACCGCCCCCAAGCCCTCTTCCACAGGGGGGGCGGTGCTTCCTGTGCCCGCACGGGCCGCCGAGGAGACCCGCATCACGCTCCCGCATGATGCCCGGCTTTTGGCACCTAAGCAGCCCGTCTTCAGGCGCGCCAAGCAATTTTTCGCCTCACCGCCGCCAGTCATACTTCGGTATGACGCATCGGCAATCGCAACTCCATAACATCCCTGAAAGCGAAGGGCAACGGGCCCTCGCCGTGATAACTCGCAAAGGAGAGATCAATGGATCAGAACAGCAGCAGCAAGCCTACCGGCAGCAGCGTACTGCGCGTGGCTTCGATCATCATGATCGTGTTTGCCGTCATCAACCTCGTGGTCGGCCTGTTCATGATGTTGGGCGTCTTCTTCGCCTCGGCGGATGACATGGTGGGCGTCGCGGCCGGCGTCGCGGCGGTCATCGGCGTCGTGGCGTTTATCGGCGGCCTCCTCAACCTCTTCGTGGGCGTCGTCGGCCTCAACGCGTCCAAGCGCAACGACAAGAACACCTTCGCCTTCGTGCTCGGCGTCGTCAGCGTCATCTACGGCATCTACGGCATCGTGAGCGCCATCGGCACCGGTGACGGTGGCTCCATCGCAAACGCGTTCGTCGGCATCATCCTGCCTGCGCTCTACCTCTACGGCGTCATCCAGACCAGGAAGGGCATCGCGTAGCGCAGGGGGACAAGGGCGCGCTCTTGTCCCCTGTCGCAAAGCGACGCGTCCGGACGAGGTACCGGCACCACGCATCCCCAGGCACGCGAGGAGAGAGGGAAGATGACGAGGAGCAGGACGTGGGGCATGCGCGGAGTGGCCGCGCTCGCCCTGGCAGGCATCCTTTCCCTCTCGTGCTTGGGGCTTGCGGGATGCGCGAACGAGACGCCCGCAGGCGCGCCTGCGGGCGTCTCGGGAACAGACCTTAGCACGGCGGGCCTACGCGATTACTATGTGAACGTCGCCTCGGCAAGGAGCGCCACGGTGATGGTCTACATGTGCGGGTCGGACCTGGAGTCCGGTTACGGTGCGGCATCAGCCGACATCGAGGAGATGCTCGAGGCCGACCTCGGCGACAACGTGAACGTGGTCCTGGAGACGGGCGGTGCGTCCGAGTGGTCCTTCTCGCCTGAGGCCGACCCCTCCACGCGCCAGCGCTGGGCCCTCGAGGACGGCGAGGCGAGCCTCGTCCAGGACGCCGGAGAGGGCACGATGCTCGACGAGGGCGAGGTCGCGGACTTCTGCTCGTGGGCGGCCGAGAAGTACCCCGCAGACCGCTACCTCCTCGTCTTCTGGGACCACGGTGGCGGCACCATCGGCGGCTTCGGCTACGACGAGAACTACCCCGATGCCTCCGCCCTCACGCTTTCCCAGCTCCGCAACGCCATAAAGGCGAGCGGCGTGACGTTCGACATGGTGGGCTTTGATGCCTGCCTCATGACCACGGTCGAGTGCGCTTGGGCCATGGAGCCCGTGGCAGACTACCTCGTGGCCTCCGAGGAGGTCGAGCCTGGCGACGGCTGGTCGTGGACCGGCTTCCTCAATCAGCTGGGGTCTGATCCCTCCACCGCCACGACGGATCTTGGCAAGACCATCATCGATGACTTCTCGGCCCACTACGCGGAGACGGGTGAGGAGGGCACGACGCTCTCCCTCGTCGACCTGCGCGAGACGGGCCGTGTCTACGAGCGCCTGTCAACCTTCCTCGATGAGGCTGCCGATAGCATCAGGGCAGACAACGGCCTCTTCACGACCATGTCTGGCGCCCGCTCCCGCGCGAGGTCCTATGCAGAGGGCTCCGTGGACCAGGTCGACCTCGTCGACATGGTCGGCCGCACGGGCTTCGAGGGAGCTGGCGACGTGTCCGAGGCGGTGGCGAGCTGCGTCAAGTATCGAAGCAACACGTCTTCGGGCTCCAACGGCCTTGCGATGTACTTCCCGTACTCCGAGGTCTCCCAGTACTCTGACGTGCGTCAGGTTCTTGAGGACATCGACTATACAGAGCCCGTCGCCTTCTATGACTACTTCCTGAGCGTCATGGGCAACTCTCCCACGACGCCGGGACAGGGCCTCGTGAGCTCGTTGGCGAGCGCGCAGGTCGCCCAGAACTCGGACACGGCGGCAAGCGCGTCATCATCGAGCGACAGCTATGTAAACGGGTCCTTCTCGTCCGAGGGCTGGTTCGAGGACCTCGCTAGCGAGTTCTCCTACCAGGAGCTTCCCGACGAGCTTGAGCTTGCCTGGGACGGCTCCAACTGGGTTGTGGAGATGGATGACAACCTGTGGGATGCTTTCTCGGACTTCCAGATCACGGTCATGCAGAACTATGGCGACGGTTACCTCATGTTGGGCACCGACGATGCCTACCAGTTAACGGACGGCGGGGACATCGCGGTGGACTTTGACGGCGAGTGGCTCTCGATCGATGGCGGCTTCTTCTCGTTCTATTGCGACGCGCCCGAGGAGACCGAGGATGGCGAGATTCGCTACTCCGGAACCATTCCGGCGATCCTCAACGGCGGGGAGCGGGTGGGCCTGGTGGTGAGCTGGCCCACGGCGAGCGAGCGCGGCGAGGGCGAGACCGTGGGGTACGTTCAGGGCTACCGCATGTCCGGGCAGGGCTACGTCCTTGGATGCGGTCTGGGCCAGCTCAAGGCGGGCGACACGCTGACGCCGATCTTTGACTACTTCGACTCCGAAGGCAACTGGGTGGGGACGCTCCAAGGCGATCCCATCCGGGTGTCCGACCCGTCGGACGTCGAGGTGCGCTACGAGGACGCCGCCGATGCTGACGTGCTGTTCTGGGGTACGCTGACCACGGCCTATGGCTCCCAGGTCGACACCGAGGTCCTGACCACGCGCTAGCGCGTCTTCGGCGGAGGGTTGACGCGGGTTTGGCACGCCTCCTCTGCCTGGCGGCACCGACATCTGCCGGGACGATGGTGACCCAGGGCTTGTTGTTTCGCAGCACGACCAGGCTCTGACCTGTCGCGTTCACCTCTGCGGCAAGCTCGCTGAAGCGGTTCTTTGCCTCACGGACCCCGACGGGTGCAAGTTCTGTCGACATGGCGGCTCCTCAGAATGTGGCCAAATTATTCAAGAGCGTGGCCACATCGGGAAGAAGACACTTCGTGAGGGACGAGCTGGTCTCCTTCGCCTTGCCATACCTGTCCCGCACGCGATACTGGAACCCTGGCGTATGAGTTGGGAGGCTTCCATCGTGCGCGTAATCGAGCACCTGCCCCTTGAGACGGAGCGGCTCTACTTGCGCCGCTACACGCTTGCGGATGCGGCGGCCATCTACCGTATAAACTCCCGCGAGGAGGTCACGCGATACCTGCCATTTGGCCCGATGGCGTCCGAGGAGGATGCAAGAAGCCAGCTGGAGCGCTTCTTCCTTCCCGCCTACGAGCGGGCGGACGTGGGAGACGAAGGCCCTGGTGGCCTGCCGCTCGACTTCAAGCTGGCCGCCTGTCTCAAGGATGCCGGAGAGCTCGCGGGCATGGTCTTCGTGGAGACGTCTGACGGCTCGTGCGAGCTGGGTTACACGGTCGACCCCGGCTGTGAACTGCCTCCCATTTCTTGGACTTGGAAATAGAAGTCCGAGAGATGGGAGGCTTTCCATGTCCGTCGACCTGCGATGCAGGCACGACCGATCGGTCAGGGAGCTGGCCGCCGGGATGTTCGACGAGGGCCGGGGGTACAAGTCCGTCGCCAGAAGCCTGGGCATCCCCGCCGAGGCCGTGCGAAAATGGCAGCAGACGTACCGCGCGACCGGGAGGGACGGCCTGCTGAACATGGGCGAGAAGCACGCGAGATACGACTTCGAGACCAAGGTCGCCGCGGCCAGGGCCGTGGTGGAGGGCGGGATGGCCAAGCCCGAGGCGATGGAGCGC
>OMVS01000103.1 GCA_900314575.1 uncultured Olsenella sp.
GGCGGCCCGAGCGGCTCGAGTACGGGCCCGGGCTCGCCGTGCCCCTCTTTGCGGACGAGGACTTCTCGGACACTCTCGCGCCCGCCCGCGAGCTGGCGCCCGCCCTTTGGGAGGTCGCGGGCCGCGTCGACCTGACGGTGGAGATGGGCCGCTTCCTCGCGACGGAGTGCGGCGTCTATCTGGCCTCAGTCGTCGACGACAAGACGGACCGCGGCACCCGCTACGTCCTTGTGGACGGCGGCATCAACCACCTGGTCTACTACGGGCAGACCATGGCGATGAAGGTCCCCCTGGTCACCAACCTCACGGCCGCCGTCCGCGGCGCCGATTCCGCTGCCCCCGCAGCGACGGAGACGCCCGCCTCGACCGGCGCTCCCGCCGAGATGACCGCCCTCACTGTGACGGAGACACCCGAGGTCGAGCTCTGCGGCAGCCTTTGCACCACCGCCGATGTGCTCGTGCGGTCGCTGCCCCTGACCGACCCGCAGGTGGGCGACGTGCTTGCCTTCCGCAACGCGGGCGCCTACTCCGTGACTGAGGGCATCGGCCTCTTCCTCAGCCGCGACCTGCCGGCGATCGTGATCCGGCGCGGTCCGGGCGACTGGGAAGTCGTGCGCCGCTCGCGTCCCACCTGGCCGATCAATGTACCGGAGGCGTTCGCCTCACCCCCCGCGTCCGCCGGTCCCAGCGGGCTTTCTGCACCCGCGGGGTCATCCGCGCCCGATACCCTCTAAGATGTAGCCAAGCCACACGCGAAAGGAAGCACCATGGACGACATCACGCTCGAGGCGGTCATCGACCTGCTCAAGGACGTCAACGAGGCTCCCGACTACGAGACCAGCGAGACCCTCGTGGACGGCCGCGAGATCGACTCCTTCGACATCCTCTCCATCGTGAGCGCGATCGACGATGAGTTCGACGTCGCCGTGCCTGCGAAGGAGATCGTGCCCGCCAACTTCAACAGCGCCAAGGCAATCCATGCCATGATCTGCCGTCTCGCTGCGGAAGACTGATTCGACCAGAGCTTCCTGGGCCCTGTTGGCCCGGCTCTCGAATAGAGGTTGCTGTGCAACTGGCTGATGATGAGGGCAGCTGCGATTTCATCGCGGCGCTCGTCTTCCGTGAGTGGCCGCCGGTAGGTTGCCCGCCTTCCGTGGGTAAGCGACCTATTTTGTCCGTGCCGCATCCCTACTCACACGGGATACCAGAAAGGCCGGGCGGTAAAGCAAAGCGGAAAGCCAGCAAAGAAGAGCGGCTGGACGGGATTTCCCGTCCTGCCGCGTGCGCGCTGGTACCGCCAACGGGAATCGAACCCGTATTTTCGCCTTGAAAGGGCGACGTCCTAACCGTTAGACGATGGCGACGTGCGGACGCAGTATACCATGAGCGAGCTGCAGCTGCGTGATGGATATGTCGAGTGGTGTAACGGCGATGCACGACGGAGGATCGGACGACACGCCGGCGGATGAGCGAGCGGTTTACCAGTCGTAGCCGGAGGAGTCCGCGAAACGCTGCGCCGACCGTGCGACCTCGGGAATCGACTCGGCCCAATAGGGGAGGTCGGGCACGTCGACGATGATGGGGTCGGCCTCGTAGACTGCAAGCGTGGCCTCGCCGAAGCTGCAGGGCTTCTCCTCGGGGCGGTCGGGCAGATAGGTGTCGACCAGCACGGGACGTAGCAGGGCATAGGCCCCGCCCTCGACTAGGTGAGAAAAGCCGGTCAGGGCCCGTTTGGCGGCGCTCATGCGCCCGAGCTTGTAGAGCAGGATCACCCGGCCGAGGTGGGTCCACGAGTCGCCCGAGCGCCCGGCTTGGGCATCCAGCGCGTCGAACCCCTCCTCGTCCTCCAGGCGGGCCAGCGCGAGGGCGCAGGTGTGGCGGGCGCCGAGCACGTCGGAGGGGGCCAGGGCGAGTAGATCCTCGCAGGCAGATTGAGCTATGCGATAGCGGGCGGAATCGAGGCAGGCGCGCGAGATCGCGGCACGCACGCGCAGACGGCCGTGGCTTGCGACATCGGCCCATGCGTCGCCGACCTCGCCCGGCTCGAGAGCGCCATGGGCGTCGGTCTCGGCCTGATCGAGGTCGGTCAGGCTGTCGAGCAGCTCGTCGCAGCCGAGGTCGGCCATCAGGATCTTGAGCAGGGCCGCGTCGGTGCAACCGGGGTCGAGCGCCAGGGCGCGGTCGCACTCGGCGGCCAGATGAGCATAGCGTTTGGCCCGGGCGGGCAGGTAGGCCTGCTCGTCGAGGAACTCCTCGTCGGGCGCGGGTTGGGCATATTTCTCGAGCGCGCTTGCCACCAGCGCGAAGGCCTCGTCCTCGGGCGCGTCCACGAAGTCCGCCGGGTTGGCCTGCACGGCACGGTAAAGCTCATCGTAGGCCGAGTCGGAAAGCGACCCGAGCTTGGCGCGGCGCCGCTCGGCAAGCCGCTCGACCAGTTCGTCGCGGTATCTCATCAGGCGTCGCCCCCCTGGCCGCCGGCGGGGCCGCGGCCCCGCTCCCAGGCGGCGCGCTGAGCCACGAGGTCCGCCACCTGGCGCTTGGCCTCGGCGATCTCGGATGCCTCCCAGCTCGGTGCCAGGTCGGCCGCCGTGTTGGCGACCCACAGGCCGAAGGGGCCGCGTCCCTCATGCTCGCGCCCCTCGAGCAAAAGCACGGTGGACTCAGACAGAGCCACGATGAGCTCGTCTTCGCTATAGGGCGCGGCGGGATAGCGGGCAAAGACGCCGTCGGGCAGTTCGCGCTGGCGCACGAGGGCAGCCGCGGCATGCGGGTAGGCCGAGATCAGAAGGCCGAGCTGGACGCGGGCCTCGTCGTGGTCGCGCCGCTTATGGGCGAGGGCGCAGCGGGCGAGGATGGTCCAAGCGTCGGCGCCGTTGCGCGAGTCGGGGAGGGCCCGGGTGTCTTCCACGAGTTGCTCGAGGCCCTGTGCGTCCTCGAGCTTGGCGAGGGCGATCGCGGCGGTATAGCGGATGTCGGCGCGGTCGGCGGGGTCGAGCGCGAGCGCGCGGGCCCAGATGCGCAGGGCCTCGCGGTTGCGGCCGCAGACGACCGCCGAGGAGGCCATCGTCGCGAGCCAGCGCAGGGCGGGGCGCATGGCGATGTCGCGCTCGAGCAGGGCGCGCTCGGTGTCGGGTGCGATCGCGTCGCGGTCGGCGGCGCAGTGCGCGACGACCTCGTCCGCACCGGCGTCTAGATAGGAATAGAACTTGTCGAACCCGGCTTGCTCGGCGGAGGCGAGCATGCGGCGAGCGTCGATGGAGTCGGGGTCGAGGGAGAGAGCCTCGCTGAGCAGCGCATGGCCGCGGTCGATCAGCTCGCGGGCCTCGTCGTCATCCGTCGCGAAGGGCAGGTGGTAGTCGATCTGCTCCGCCGCATCCGCGACCAGACGGAAGGCGCGGTCGGCGTCGGTCTGGGGCAGCGAGTCGCGCGACCGGGCGAAGGTGCGGCCGAAGCCGGCGAAGGCGCGCGCCGCGACATCGGGCGCCTCGCCGTCGAGCGTGTGGGCGAAGCGGAGGCCGAGCCGCAGGTAGTCCTCGCGTCGCGGGTCGTATGCCATGTTCGCCCTCACCTCCGTGCGGTTGCGTGTGCTGCCGTATCGCGCATCGCCGGGCCGCATGCCGTATCGCGCGCCACGTCGCGCGTCGCCCAGCCCTCATATGCAAACTCCATCTTACCCCGCCGACCGACACGTGACACCCAAGCACGCCTGGAGGGGTCATACTGGGGGGAGTGCATGTCTTCGCGTAGAAAGGTTTCGAAATGGCAGACCAGACTACCCCCACTCCCGAGCCCGCCCCCGAGGCGGAGGAGCCCATCCTCGAGTTCGGCGACGCAGAGCCTTCCATTCCCACGCCCAAGCCCGTGGCGCTGGAGGTGACGCCCGAGGCTTCCGCCGCGACCCCGGCCGCCCCGGCGCAAATCGACGACTCGATCCTCTCCGAATCGGAAAAGAAGCAGGTCGAGGAGTTCGTCGACAAGATCGACCTCTCCCAGTCCGGCGCGATCATGCAGTACGGCGTGGGTACGCAGAAGAAGATGGCCGACTTCTCGGACAAGACGCTCGACTCCGTCCGCACCAAGGACCTAGGCGAGATGGGTCAGGAGATCACGGGTCTCATCGCCCAGCTCAAGGGCTTCGACCCCACGGCCGAGCAGCCCAAGGGACTCATGGGCTTCTTCCGCAAGCAGTCCAACAAGATCCAGGAGCTCAACGCCCGCTACACCTCGATCGAGAAGAACGTGGACAACATCTCGACCGAGCTGCAGAAGCACCAGGTCCAGCTTCTCAAGGACATCGACATGCTCGACCGCATGTACGACCTCAACTCCACCTATTTCAAGGAGCTGACGATGTACGTGCTGGCGGGCAAGAAGAAGCTCGAGCAGGTGCGGTCCGTG
>OMVS01000102.1 GCA_900314575.1 uncultured Olsenella sp.
GAGACCCGCGTGAGGGACGACCTTCTCGCCCAGGTGCTCGCCGGGAAGGCCCTCCTGCTCTTCGACGGCGCGATGGGCACCCAGCTCCAGGAGCGCGGCATGGCCGCCGGCGAGCTGCCCGAGCTGCTCTGCCTCACCGACCCCGCGCTCGTCACGGACGTCCACGCCGCCTACGTGCGCGCCGGCGCCGACGTCGTCACCACCAACACCTTCGGCGCCTCCCGGCAGAAGCTCGCGGGCAGGGCGGGCGTCGACGAGGTCTTCCGCGCCGCCGTGGCCTGCGCTCGGGCGGCCCGCCCGCGCTACGTGGCGGCCGACATCGGCCCCACCGGCTCCCTCCTGGAGCCCCTGGGCACCCTGCCCTTCGAGCGGGCCTACGACCTCTTCGCGGAGGAGGCCCTGGCCGCCGAGGCCGCCGGCGCCGACCTCGTCGTGATCGAGACGATGGCCGACCTCGCCGAGGCCAAGGCCGCCCTGCTCGCCTGCAGGGAGATGTGCGACCTGCCGGTCTTCTGCACCATGACCTTCGGCGAGGACGGCCGCACCTTCCTGGGCACCACGCCCGAGGTGGCCGCCGCGACCCTCTCCGCCCTCGGCGCGGACGTCGTCGGCATCAACTGCTCGCTCGGGCCCGCCGAGGTGGCACCACTCGTCGAGCGGATGCTCCCCTGGAGCCGCGTCCCCGTGATGGCCCAGGCCAACGCCGGCCTACCCGCAGTCGTGGACGGCGTCACCACCTACGGGGTGGGGGTCGAGGAGTACGCGCGGGCCGTGGCCGGCATGCTCGACGCCGGAGTGACCGTGGTCGGCGGCTGCTGCGGCACCACGCCCGCCTACGTGGCGGCCGAGCGCGCCCTCCTCGACGCGCGCACGCCACGGCCCCGCGACGTCCGCCACGACTTCGTGGTCGCGAGCTCCCAGGAGCTCTGCGCCCTCCGCGAGGGCGACGTGGGCGTCATCGGCGAGAGGATCAACCCCACGGGCAAGCGGCGCATGAAGGAGGCCCTGCGCTCGGGCAACCTCGACTACGTGATGGGCCTCGCCATCGAGCAGGCCGAGGCGGGCGCCCAGATCCTCGACGTCAACGCCGGCCTCCCCGAGATCGACGAGCGCGCGACCATGGCCAGGCTCGTGGACGACCTCTCGGGCGTCACCAGCCTGCCGCTCGAGATCGACTCCGCCGTGCCCGAGACCATAGAGGCCGCGGTCAGGCGCTACGCCGGCAAGCCCCTCGTCAACTCGACCAACGGCCGCCGGGACACGATGGCCTCCGTCATCCCCATCGCCGCCCACTACGGCTGCGCCCTCGTGGGCCTCACGATCGACGAGGAGGGCATCCCCCGGACCGCCGAGGGGCGCCTCGCCATCGCGCGCAGGATCGTGGAGGAGGCAGAGCGCTGGGGGATCCCCCGCGAGGACGTGGCGATCGACTGCCTGGCCATGGCGGCCTCGACCGACCAGGAGGCCCCGCGGGCCATCCTCGACGGCATCCGCCTCGTGAAGCGCGAGCTGCCCGGCGTGCGCACGGTGCTGGGCGTCTCCAACATCAGCTTCGGCCTGCCCTTCCGTCCGCTCTTGAACGCGACCTTCCTCGCCGCGGCCTTCTCCGCCGGCCTCGACCTCGCGATCATGAACCCCATGCAGCAGCGGATGATGGACGTGGTCAACTCCTGGCGCGTGCTCTCCGGCGAGGACGGGAGCGCCCAGTCCTACGTGGCCGCCTACGCGGACCGCACCGACGCGCCCAAGCCCCCCGCGCAGGCCCCGGGCGCGGGCGCGCCGGGCGAGAAGGACGCGGGGCCCCGCGGCGGAGACGCTCCCGCCGCGGGCGGCGACGCCTCGGCCGAGGGGGGCGCGACTCCCGCAGGCGAGCTCGAGCGCAGGGCCTACGACCTCGTGCTCTCTGGTCGCAAGGGCCCCCTGCCCGAGGTCGTGCGGGGGCTTCTCGCCAGCCACGACGCGATGTACTGCGTGAACGAGGTCCTCATCCCCGCCCTCGACGAGGTGGGCGAGCGCTTCGAACGCGGCCGCTTCTTCCTGCCTCAGCTCATGGCCTCGGCCGAGGCCGCCAAGGCCGGCTTCGACGAGATCAGGGAGCACCAGGCAGGCGCGGGGGCAGGGGTCGCCCCCAAGGGGAGGATCGCGCTCGCCACCGTGAAGGGCGACATCCACGACATCGGCAAGAACATCGTGAGGATGCTGCTCGAGAACTACGGCTACGACGTGATCGACCTCGGGCGCGACGTGGACCCGCAGGACTTCTGCGACGCGGTCGTCCGCGACCACGTGCCCCTCGCCGGCCTCTCCGCCCTCATGACCGCGACCGTGCCGGCCATGGCCGAGACGATCGCGCTGCTGCGCGAGCAGGCGCCCTGGTGCAAGGTCATGGTCGGCGGCGCCGTCCTCAACCCCGAGTACGCCAAGATGGTCGGCGCGGACTTCTACGCCAAGGACGCCAACGAGTCGGCCCGCATAGCCGAGCAGGTCCTGGGCTAGGCCTGAGCGTCCCCGAACTGCATCCGATAGTAGTGCGCGTAGGTGCCGCCGCGGGCGAGCAGCTCCTCGTGGGTGCCCCGCTCGGACACGCGGCCGTCGTCGATGGTCACGATTTCGTCGGCGTCCCTGATGGTCGAGAGCCTGTGGGCGATCACGATCGTGGTGCGCCCCTCGGCGAGGTCGGCGAGGGACTGCTGCACCGCGGCCTCGCTCTCGTTGTCCAGCGCGCTCGTCGCCTCGTCGAAGATCAGGATCGGCGGGTTCTTGAGGAAGACGCGCGCGATCGCGATGCGCTGCTTCTGGCCGCCGGACAGGCGCGTGCCGCGCTGGCCGACCTCGGTCTCGTATCCCTCGGGCAGGTCGCGGACGAAGTCCTCCACGTGCGCGCGGCGGCCGGCCTCGCGGATGTCCTCGAGGGTCGCCTCGGGGTTGCCGTAGGCGATGTTGTCGGCGACGCTGCCGTCGAAGAGGTAGACGTCCTGCTGCACGAGGCCGATCGCCTGGCGCAGCGACTCCTGGGTCACGGAGCGCACGTCCTGCCCGTCGATCAAGATCTCGCCGGCGTCCACGTCGTAGAAGCGCGGCAGGAGCGAGCAGGTCGTGGACTTGCCGCCGCCCGACGGCCCGACCAGCGCGATCGTCTCACCCGGGCGGATCTCGAGGTTGAGGTCGGAGATGACGGGCTCGCCCTCCACGTAGGAGAAGTCCACGTGGCGGTACTCGATGGCGCCCTCGGTGACCCGGAGGGGGCGCGCGTCGGGGGCGTCCTCGATGTCGGGCTGGGTGTCGAGCACCTCCATGAAGCGCGCGAAGCCCGCCACGGCCTTCTGGAAGGTCTCGGTGAAGTTCAGGATGTTGGTGATCGGGTTGGTGAAGAGCGAGACGTAGAGCGCGAAGGTCGCCAGGTCGGTCGCGTCCATCTGCCCGCGCGCGATCAGCCAGCCGCCGAAGACGACGATGGCGACGTTAAGGAAGCCCATCATGACGGCGATGGCCGCCTGGTAGACGCCCATGGCGTGGTACATCCTCGTCTTGGAGGCGAGGTAGGCGTCGTTGGACGCGCGGAACTTGGAGCGCTCGAGGTCCTCGGCGGCGAAGCTCTTGACCACGCGCACGCCCTCGAGGGAGTCCTCCAGGCGCGAGTTGACGCCCGAGATGCGCACGCGGTTCTCGTCGTACACCTCGCGCATGCGCACGTTGGCCACCACGTCCAGGGCGACCAGGGCGACGAGCACCACGGCGAGCACCAGCGTGAGGGGCACGTTGATGGTGGAGAGGATCACGAAGGAGCCCACGATCTCCACGACGCCGATGAGCAGGAACTCCGGGCCGTGGTGGGCGGTCTCCGAGATGTCGAACAGGTCGCTCACGAGGCGGCTCACGAGGTCGCCGCTCTTGTTGCGGTCGAAGTAGGAGAAGCTCATGCGCTCGTAGGCGTCGAAGAGGTCCTCGCGCATGCGGCTCTCCATGCGCGCGCCCATCACGTGGCCCCAGAAGACCACGAAGTAGCGGCTCGCGAAGCGCACGAGGTACATCACGACCAGGCCCACGAGCAGGTAGCCGAGGACGGAGAGGATGGCGTCGGGGCCCTCGGCGAACACCCCCCTCGTCAGGGTGCGCAGGATCTGGGGGAAGGCGAGGTCGATCCCCGCCACCAGCACCGCGCAGACGATGTCGCCCACGAACAGGTGCATCTGCCCCTCGTAGTAGCCGAGGAAGGTGCGCAGGAGCCCGCGCCCCCTCCTTCTCCCCTTGTTCTTGGCCTTGGTCTTGGCCTTGCTCGCTGCCATGGGTCCGCCTCCCGGGCGCCCTCCCCGCGGCGCGGGGCGCAGGCGCGCCGGGAGGCCGCCGCGCACCCGCCGGGGGCGATACGCCAGTCGATAGCTCTCATTTTTCGTTTCCCATGGCAGGGTACTACAAAGCCGCGCGGACCCGGGAGGGGCGAGCGGGGCTCGTGTGCGTTTCGCGCAGCCCCCGCCCCGGGCGAGAAGGACCGCGGACCCCGGGCGCCAGCGCAGGCGGGGGCGCCTGCCGGGCGCCCTAGCCCCCGACGGCGTCGAGGCCG
>OMVS01000101.1 GCA_900314575.1 uncultured Olsenella sp.
CCGACCTCGAAGCGGCCGGTCACGCGCCCGAGCAGGGCGAGCTTGGCCGTGTAGGCGCCGTAGGCCCTGGAGCCCGGCTCGGCGGAGATGCGGTCGGCGACCTCGGCCTGGACCATCACGACGATGCGGCCGACCGAGGGCATCTCGGAGAGCACCTTGAGCACGAGGGTCGCGGCGACCTGGTAGGGCAGGTTGGAGACGAGCTTGTCGGGCAGGGCCGGGACGCCCGCCACGCCGAGCGAGGCGAGCTCGGCGGCGATGCGGTCCTCCCCCACCCTGAGCGCGTCGCCCAGGATGAGGCCGAGGCGCTCCGAGTCGCTCGCGCAGGTCTCGGCGAGCACGGGGGCGAGCGAGCGGTCCGCCTCGACCGCCACGACGGCGCCCGCGCGCTCGAGCAGGGCGACCGTGAGCGTGCCGATGCCGGGGCCCACCTCGAGCACCGCGTCCTCGCGGGTGAGCTCCGCCAGGCCGAGGATGCGGCCGATCACGGAGTCGTCCACGAGGAAGTTCTGGCCGAGGGCGTGCACGGCGGCATGGCCGTAGCCGTCGAGCACCGCGCGGGTCTCGCGCGGGTTGGCGAGCCAGGAGTAGCCGCGGGGCCCTGGCGCGGGGGCGCCGGGCGCCGGGGCGGGCGTTGCGGGCGCCGGGGCGCCGCGGCGGGCGGAGTCCCTTCTCGCCACGCCTACGCGCCCTTCTTCTGCAGACGCGGGAAGAGCGCGTCGCCCTTGATGACCGCAAGCCCGCCCGAGAGCTGGCCCCAGGCGCAGGCGGCCGCGAGGTCCGTGCAGGCGGCCTCGTCGCCGTGGCTCATGCGGCGCAGGGCCTCCGCGGAGGTCTCGGGCATGAAGGGGGCGAGCAGGTGGGCGCAGATGCGGATCGACTCCAGCAGGTTCAGGATGATGCGCGCCAGCTCGCCGGAGCGAGCCGGATCCTTGGCGACGTTCCAGGGCTCGGAGTCCTCGATGTAGTGGTTGGCGGCGTGCACGAGCTCCATCACCACGTCCTTGGCCTGGACGTACTCGATCTTCTCCATGTGGGCGGCATAGCGGCCGAAGATGCCCTCCGCCACGTCGTGCAGCGGACTCGCCTCCGCGGCCCAGCCCGCCGGGACCTCGGGGCTCTTGCCGTCGAAGTACTTGGCGCTCATGTTGAACGCGCGCGAGACCAGGTTGCCCCAGCTGTTGGCGAGGTCGGCGTTGTAGACCTGCTCCATGCGGGAGAAGCTGATGGCGCCGTCCTCTCCGGGGGTGACGTCGGTCATGAAGTAGTAGCGGTAGCCCTCGACGCCAAGCAGGTCGATGACGTCGTCGGGCGCGATGGCGTTGCCGCGCGACTTGCTCATCTTCTCGCCCTGGCCGGTCTCCTCGTTCCTCACCATGAGGAAGCCGTGGGCGAAGACGTGCTCGGGCAGGGCGTCGCCCATTGCCATGAGCATGGCGGGCCAGATGACGCAGTGGAAGCGGATGATGTCCTTGCCGACCACGTGCATCTGCGCGGGCCAGCGGTAGGCGAGCTCGCGCCGGGCGGCCTCGCTGGGGTCGCCGTAGCCCACGGCGGTCATGTAGTTGAGCAGGGCGTCGAACCACACGTAGGTGACGTGCCTGTCGTCGAAGGGCACCTTGATGCCCCAGTCGAAGCTCGTGCGCGAGACCGAGAGGTCCTGCAGGCCGCCCTCGACGAAGCTGCGCACCTCCCTCATGCGGAAGTCCGGCTGGACGAAGTCGGGGTGCTCGTCGTAGAGCCTGAGCAGGCGGTCCTGGAACGCGGAGAGCTTGAAGAAGTAGGACTCCTCCTGGACGCGCTCGAGCGGGCGGCCGCAGTCGGGGCAGAGGTGCTCGCCCTCGGTGTGGCGCTCCTCGTCGGCCTTGGCGACCTGGGTCTCGGTGAAGTAGGTCTCCTCGGGCACGCAGTACCAGCCGTCGTAGGAGCCCTTGTAGAGGTAGCCGGAGTCGCGCATGCGCTCCCAGAGGTACTGGACGGCGCGCACCTGGCGCGGCTCGGTCGTGCGGATGAAGTCGTCGTTGGAGACCTCGAGCCTCCGCCAGAGGTCCTGGAAGTACGGGGCCTGGCTGTCGCACCACTCCTGCGGCTCCATGCCGTGGGCGCGCGCGGCCTCCTCGACCTTCTCGCCGTGCTCGTCCATGCCGGTCAGGAACTTGACGTCGTAGCCCTCGGCCCTGCGGAAGCGCGCCTGGACGTCGCACAGGATCGTGGAGTAGGCGGTCCCGAGGTGCGGGCGGGCGTTGACGTAGTAGATGGGGGTGGTGATGAAGTAGGACCTCTTGTCTGCCATCTGGCGGCTCCTCGTGTGGTACGGCTGTGCGGCGGCGGGCCGGGCGCTGCCGCACGTCTGGGGGCGCGGGCAGCCCGCGCGCCCCGCGTGGGCGCACGCCCGGGCACGATCGCCTATTGTAGCGCAGCCGCCCCTGGCTAGCGCCTGAGGGAGACGCCGGTGTCGTAGGCCTCGAGCAGGGCCTTCAGGTCCTCGATCTGCTCGCGCACCTCGGCGCCGGTGTCGGAGTCAGAGACGAGCTGGGGCCGGTCGTAGGTTTGCACCACGGTGGTCTCGCTCTCGATGTCCGCGTCGTCGTCCAGCGCGGCCTCCACGCTCTCGAAGGGCGCGTGCGAGCGCAGGGTCATGGCGTTCTGGTCCGAGACGAGCGTGAAGCCCGCGATGCCGGTCGCCGCGTGGTAGGCCTTGCAGAAGCCGCCGTCGATCACGAGGAGCCTGCCGCCGCCGCGGATGGCGCTCTCGCCGCTGCTCACCTTGACCGGGGTGTGGCCGTTGATGATGTGGCCGCGCTCGGGGCTGACGCCGAACTCGCGCAGGATCTCGCGGCAGGCGCGCTCGTCCTGCGTGAGGGTCCAGTAGGCGTCGCGCGGCTCCTGCCAGGTCGACCTGTCCTTGAGCAGGGCGCGCTCGAAGGTCTTGACCACCCTGCCGGACAGGGGCGAGTTGCGGCCGCACCACAGGTACCACATCCAGTCGAGGGCGTCCTGGTCGCCCTCGCGCCAGGCGCGACGGGCCACCTGGTCGCAGAAGTCGAAGTAGGCCCTGCCGGACAGCCTCCTGGAGCCGCAGTCGACCATGTGCAGGGTGCCGTCCTCGTTCATGGGGACGCAGCCGTGGAAGATCAGGTTGTCGTTGCGGACCAGGTAGACCGAGCCCTTCTCGAAGAGGAAGTTCACGTGGTCCTGCAGCTTCTGCGAGGAGCGGAAGCTCGCGACGAGGTCATCGATCACGGCCTCCTCCTCGCGGGTGAGCGCGTAGGGGTCGTCCGGGTCGATGGTGGGCAGGTCGCGCGTGGAGAGCTCGTAGTCGACGCCGTCGATGCGCACGCAGCCGCGCGAGAGGTCGACCTTGTCGAGCAGCAACCGGTCCGCCATGTCGAACTCGGGGTGGCGGCGGATCAGCTGGCCCTCGAGCTTGAGCAGGATGACCGAGATGGCCCGCTCCTCCGGCGTGCGCCCGCCGCCCTCCGAGCCCGCCGCGTAGGTGTGCTCGGCGAAGAGGGCGAGCTTGCGCAGGGGGATGCCGTAGGAGCTCTCGAGGATGGAGTAGGAGTCGTAGCGCACGTTGTTGCGCACTGCCGTGGCGACGCAGGCGGCCGAGCCGGCGGCGGCGCCCATCCAGAGGATGTCGTGGTTGCCCCACTGGACGTCCACCGAGGGGTGCGCCATGAGCCCGTCGAGGATGCGGTCGGCGTGCGGGCCCCGGTCGAAGACGTCGCCCACGAGGTGCAGCCGGTCGACGGCCAGCCGCTTGATCAGCGAGGCGAGCGAGATGAAGAAGTCCTCGGCCGAGCCCGTCTCGACAATCGAGGTCAGGATCCTGCGGTGGTACTCGTGGCGCGAGAGGTTCCTGATGCCCGCCTCGTGGAGGAGCTCCTCGATGATGTAGGCGTACTCGACCGGCATGGCCTTGCGGACCTTGGAGCGCGTGTAGCTGTTGGAGAGGTAGCGGGCGATGCGCACCATGCGGTGCAGGGTCGTCTCGTACCACTCGGGCGTGTCGCGCCTCTGGGCGCGGATGCGGGCGAGCTTCTGCTTGGGGTAATAGATCAGGGTGCAGAGCTCGGCCTGCTCGGCGTCCGTGAGCTCCCCGTCGTAGGTGGCGCGCACGCGGTCGCGGATCACGCCGGAGCAGTTGTTGAGGATGTGGTTGAAGGCCTCGTCCTCCCCGTGGACGTCGCTCATGAAGTGCTCGGTCGCCTTGGGGAGGTTGAGGATCGCCTGCAGGTTGATTATCTCCGTGAAGACCGACTGCCTGGTCGGGAACTTCTCTGCGAGGAGGCGCAGGTACTTGAGGTCGCCTTCGGACCTGAAGGACATCGTGGGCAAGGTATCACCGTCCTGGAATCTAGTCCCGCCCCGTGGCGCGCCGGCTGGGCCGGGCCGGGCGGGAGGCCCCCAGACAGTATGGCAAGCGGGGCGCCGCGGGCGGGGGTCCAAACAGCCAGCGCGCAGGCCCCCTCGGCCGGAGGGCGCGGGGGCGGGCGGGCGAGAAGGACGCGCCGTCCGGGCGTGGCCGGGCGCTACGCGCCCGCGGGACCCGCGCCCTGCGAGAGGGCGACGACACGGTCGT
>OMVS01000100.1 GCA_900314575.1 uncultured Olsenella sp.
GCTCGGCGGGTCCGCTTGCAGGAGGCTGGCGGCAATATAATTGCCAGGGGCTTTCACGCGATGGGGCCGCCCCGGCAGCCGGCCGTAGCGGCCCTGCGCGACCGCGGCAGGGAGGGATGGCCGTCATGCGACGCACCAAGAAGCAGATCCACCGGAGGCTGTGGGTCGTCCTCGTGACGCTCGCGCTCCTCGTGCTCGTGGGCGTCGCCGGCGCGGGCAGCTCCGAGGTCGATGCGGGCGGCGGCGCCTGGCCCCAACAGACGCAGACGGAGCAGTCCCAGCAGGCGGGCCAGCCGGACCAGGCCGCCCCGTCGCAGCAGGGCTCCGCGGACGCGAGCCGCCCCCAGGCGTCCGCCGCGGGCGACGGCACCCAGACGCTGGACACGCAAGCCGCGAACGCGCCTCCCGAGGACACGCTTACGGTGCGCTTCCTCGACGTCGGGCAGGGCGACTCCGAGCTCGTGGAACTGCCCGACGGCAAGCTCATGCTGATTGACGCCGGCACGCAGGACGCCGGCCCCACAGTCGTCCGTGCGGTCCGCGACCTCGGCAGGACGCGCATCGACTACCTCGTCGCCACCCATCCGCACGCCGACCACATCGGCGGCATGGCCGAAGTCTTGCACGCTTTCGACGTCGGCGAGGTGTGGGCGCCCGCCGTCGCCGCAAACACCAGGACCTTCGAGGCGTTTCTCGACGCCGTCGAGGACAAGGGCCTCACCATCCACGCGGGCAGCCGCGGCAAGGACATCGTCGCGCCCGGGACCGCGGGATACGACGTCCAAGTCCTTGGTCCCTCCGACTCGCTGAGCTCGGAGGACCTCAATGACTACTCCCTGGTGATCCGCGTGCGCTTCGGCTCCACCTCGTTCCTCTTCACCGGCGACGCCCCGAAGGACGAAATCCACGCGGACGCGCGCGAGCACGTTGACGTGCTCAAGGTCGCGCACCACGGCAGCGACACCGGAACCGACGCCTCCCTCGCCGCGCAGCTCTCGCCCGAGGTCGCGGTCATCTCGTACGGTATCGACAACGACTACGGCCACCCCACGCAGCGCGTCCTCGACGCGCTCGCCGCCAGCGGCGCACAGGTGCTCGGGACGGGCGCCAACGGCACCGTGACGGTTACCTCCGACGGCACGGACGTCACGGCCACCCCCGCGCGAGAAGGACCGGTCGTCGCGAAGAGCGAGTGAGCGGCACTGGCCGGGCTGCCGCGACACCCGCACCGGCCAGCGCTCGCCGGGCCGGCAACTCCACGCCGGGCCGCATCGCGCCGGGCCACCCTGCAACTCCCCGATCCGGAGAGTTGCAGATTTCCCCCTTATGGACGGCTCTCGACCACGCCGCGGGGCCCACGAGAGACGGGTCGCGGCCGCCAACTGGTTTTCCTCGAGGCGCCCAGCGCACCGCGGCCAGCCGGACTCCCCCGGCGGGCACCGGGACGTCAGGGGGTTGTCCATAACTCGGAAAGTTGCACGCCCGCACCCGCGGAGTTGCGTTGGGGCCAGCCGGGCGGACGCGACGGTCTGGGCGGCGTGGGGTCGCCAGCGCGGTGTGCGTCATCTTCGACATGCGCCGCGCCAGCTCGCCGCAGCGCAGCGGCCCACTCCGAAGGCGATGCATGTTGAGAATCGCCCGCTTGCCCTGGCTGAACCGCCGCGTAGATCAAGAGGACCGCCCGCCCAGCTGCCCCCCGCCGATCTCCGCCGTGGTGCCCCAGCCCAGCTGCTCCCCGTCAATCTCCACGGTGGTGCCCCTCGAAGGGGAGAAGGACCCGCGCTCGAACGGTGCTCCGAACCAGCTCGTCGAGCGACGCGCAGTCGACACCGTCAGCTGGTGCAAAAATCCCGGTTATGGACGGGTCCCCGCCGTCGGCAGTGGCCCCACGCTCACGCCAACTGCGGTTTCTCCGATTCCGCCGCACCCTGCCGACCTCGGCTCTCCACTCCGTCGACGCTGGGCGTCGAAATCCGTTCACAACTCCCGGAGATGCACCATCCCGTCGTGAGAGTTGCGCCGCGAAACCGGAGCCCCCGTGAGTCCCACCCCGGGCGCCAAGCGGCATAATGTTCTCCCTTAGGTGCCGGCCGGGCGCTCGAGGCGGCGGGCTACGTCGTCGAGTAGCGCCGGCGCAACTGTGCTCCGGGGCCGCGAGCCCGGCAACGTCTCGAAAGGGGTCCCTGATGGTAGTCGAACCTGCGTCGGTCGCACCTGCGTCGGCCACACCTGCGTCGACGACCACCGCAACCACCGCAACCGATGACGCCGCTCCCCTGAGGCGCCTGTTCGTCGCGATCCTCCCCGACCCCGCCTGGAGCGCCGAGCTCCTCAGGACGCAGGAGGCCATCGCACCGCAGCTACGCAAGGCGAGTCGCACCGCCCCCACAAACTTCCACCTTACGCTCGAGTTCCTCGGTCCATGCAGCCCCGGAGAAGAACGCGAGGCCCGCGAGGCACTTCTCGACGCAGTCGGGCGGCACACCCCGTTCGACCTGACGCTCGGGGGAGTGGGCGCGTTCGCAAAGCGCAGGGGCGCCATCCTGTGGCGCGGCGTCCATGCCGAGAAGGACGCCGGCTCGCGAGAGGGTGCCGGCTCACCAGGTGGCTCCGCGCTTCGCGCGCTGCAGCGCGACCTTCTCGCCGCACTGGCCCGGCAGCCGACGCTCGGATCGCGGGTCGACGTCGCCGCCCCCTACGCGCCGCACCTGACGCTGTTCCGCCAGTCGCGCGTGGCTGGCGCCTCCGCAGGCTGCGACGACCCGCTGGATTCCCTGCTCGCGACGACGAACGCCGGGCTGTCGGCGCTCGGGCCCGAGGCCTTCCCCACGATGCGGGTCACTTCCGTCAGCCTGATGTGGAGCCACCACCCGGCCCCGCGCGGCCCGCTCTCCTACGACGCCATCGCGACCGAGCCGCTGAGGGATCGGCGCTAGCCGGCGCTCGTCAGAGGTCGACCATCGACCTGACGCCCACGAGGTCCTCCTGGGCACCGCGCCCCCCTGCGAGGTACGTAACCCTCTCGTACTGCCTCTCCGTCATGCAGAACGCGCAGATGGAACCCGTAGTCGGGATGCCCTTGCGCAGTTCCCTCACGCAGCGGCTGGCGACAGCAGTGCGCCGCAGCTCCCTCCCTATTGGTGGGGTCTCCGACCTCCACCTGGCTCGCAAATGACCGCACTACCATGGCGCCCTCGACGCCCAAGGCCTCGAGCGCGTCCGCCTGGTTCAGCATCTTCCGCGCGACGACGCGCGACCACAACCGGTCCGCCAGGTCCTTCTCCAGGCCCGCCTGGGCAATCGCCACCCTTGCCTGGCGAGCGTTGGACACCGTAGGAATCGTCAGCGAGGAGGGCAAGTGGTTCCTCCCCATCGTCACAACCATCACGCGATGCTCAGCGAGCATGCTTAGACACATGATAGAGAGCCTCACGTTTGGCGCGTCTGCGATGAGCATCAGGATGTCCTCGATGGGAATCGTCACTGTCTCCTCATCCATCGCTACAATGAGTTGGCCTGCATGAGCGTGGATTTCCGCAGGATGCTCGATGTTCACGACCCTGAAGGCCAAGGCGTCGCCCCTCCCGTCACCACCAGTAAGATGGTTATACCGATATCCTGGCGAGCTCGAGCCGCCACGTGATATACGCGGATGGCGAGAGGAGTCGGCACGAAGCCGCATCATGGCACCGAGCGGCACGACGATATCCCACGCGAAGATGGACGGGACCGAGTCCAATCAGCCCACTAAGCTTGGCGTGTACGCTGACAAGCAGAGCCGTTGGACGAAGGGACGGTTTAAGTTGAATGGTGGGGCGTTATCGTCCCGCCGCTCGGCGGACAACAGAATCAGCGCATACGTTGCCTTTGAGGCCGGGTCGCCCGGCCACGGCGCAGCCACGCGGGCCGCGGCGTGTATCCTCCCGAGTTGTGGACGGCTCCCCGTGCGGCCGGGCGCCCCTGAGGCGCCGCGGGACGAGCGCGACCCCAGGAAGCGCGTGCGCCGGGCGGGCCGCGGGCACGGCCGGAGGCGGCGGGGGCGGCCCCGACCCGTCCACAAGTCCGAAAGGCGCACGGGCGCGCGGGCTGGGTTGCGCCGCGGGCCCCAGGAAGCGCGTGCGCCGAGCGGGTAGCGGGACGGGTCGAATGGTGGGACGTTTTCGTTGAAGGGCGGGACGAAAACGGTCCGCCCTTCAACTGAGGCGCTGCTAAGGGACCTCGGGCTATCTGATGAGAGGTGATGGACGTGCCTTACATGGTCGAGTACGAGATGAAGTCGAACGAGCGCGGCACGGCCGTCTATTTCTACTATCCAGACGGAGACAGGGAAAACCCCGGAAGCGTGGTTGTTGACGCAAACGCGCGAGGGATAAAGTCGGTGGTCCAGTCTAGTGCAGACCAACTTGGGAGATGCTGCATGCGTGCTGTGCTGAAAATAGATGGAATGCTCTGTTAGCGCCGGGCGACTTTAGCCACAAATAGTCGGAACAATCTAGCCAATCCCAGTCGACGAAAAACGGCCATCGCGCCACCTCACGACCCCTAAGCTGGAGCTGCCAATGCGCCGGCGTTAGGAGGACTATAGAGGTGAACGAGAGACGCGATGACCTACAGGAGATTATAGACAAGGCCTTGGAGGAGATGGCCGCCGAG
>OMVS01000099.1:0-4665 GCA_900314575.1 uncultured Olsenella sp.
CTGCGGCCGGCGCCGAGCCCGACGAAACCGCGGTCCTTCTCGGCCCCGACGCGGACGGCACGCTGCCCATGGCGGACGCGGGCTACCCCGCCCCGCTCGACGAGGCCGGTGCCGGGCCCGACGACTCGCTCGGCGGCGCGCCCGCGGCCTCGCCCGACGAGGCGTGGGCGACGGGCGCAGACGGAGGCGAGACGGTGCGCCTCGCGCGCAACGAGGTCGCCGCCATGCCCGTCGACCAGCCGCTCTACGCGAGCGACACCCCCTCGCCCTACCTCAGGGACCGAAGCGCGCGGATGAGCACGGAGGACATCCGCCGGCGCCACCACAAGGCGCGCGTGGCGGTCTTCGTCGCCGTCCTCCTTGCGCTCGTCGCGGGAGGGGCCGCCCTGGGCTACGGCTACCTGCATGGCGGAGCCGGCGAGCCGGTCGCCCAGTACAACACCGCGAAGATCCAGCGCGGCGAGTTCCTCGACCTCGTCACGTCCACCGTGGCGCTCGAGCCCGTACAGCACGACTCCATAACCCCGCAGGTCACCGGCACCGTCGACCAGGTCAGGGTCTCGGAGGGCGACACTGTGGCCGAGGGCGACGTGCTCTTCACCCTCAAGAACCAGACCGTGACCGACACGGCGGACAAGGCCAAGTCCACGCTCGACGCAGCCAAGCAGACCGCGAGCGACCGCCAGAAGGACCTGGACGAGGCCAACAAGGCGCTCGACGACGTCAAGAAGTCCGCGACCGACGCCCAGGGCAAGATCGAGGGGCTGCTCTCCCTCGACGCCGGGACGATGGCGCACCTCAAGGACGCGCAGGACGCGCTCAAGAAGGCCCAGGACGCGGGCAACACGGACCAGGAGGCCCTGAAGTCCCTGCAGAAGGACGTGGACGACACCCAGGCCAAGGTGACGGCCGCGATCGCCAAGCTCTCCGCTATCAGGCAGATCGAGTACGCGGGCTACTCCTCCGCCCTCAACACCGCCTACTCGCAGGTCGAGGCGGACCAGAAGATCGTGGACGCCGCCCAGAGCTCGCTCGACGACGCCAACAAGGCCGCAAGCTCCGCCCAGGCCGCCTACGACAGCGCCCAGGCGCAGCTCGACAAGCTCAACGTGCGCGCGACCATCCCCGGCACGGTGCACTCGCTCGACAAGGGCCTCGCGCAGGGCACCGAGGTGACCACGGCGACCCGCCTGTGCGACGTGGACGACCTCTCCTCGCTCGTGGTCGAGGTGCCCGTACCCGAGGACAAGGCCGGCCGGGTCAAGGAGGGCCAGGAGGTCCGCGTGACCTTCGACGGCATCGACGACCTCGACGTCACTACGACCGTGGACTCCCTCTCCTCAAAGGGCGGCACGCTCGTCGCCCACGCGACCATCTCCGACCCGGACGAGCGCCTCACCCAGGGTTCGGCCGCCACGGCCTCCGTCGTGCTGCAGGAGATCGACGACGTGCTGATGGTCCCCAAGGAGGCCGTCGTCACCGGCGACGACGGGGCCGCCTGCCTCGACGTCCTTCTCGACCCGTCGCGCGCGATCGTCACCCGCGTGGACGTGACCGTGAGGGCGACCAACGACACCACGGCCGTCGTCGAGGCGCCGGACATCCAGGCCGACACCTCCGTCGTCCTCCCCGGCCAGACGAACCAGGACCAGGGCTAGGAGAGGTCGATCACGTAGGTGCCCGTGTCGGCGTCCCTCTCCTGCCCCACCACGCCGTCGAGGAAGCGCGTCATGTAGTCCGGGGTGAGCCAGGTGTCCCAGCCGGCGCCCATGACCGTGTCGGTCGCGTCGGCGACGCGGTAGACCGCGAAGCTGGAGTCGTTCGCGCGCCTCGTGACCACGGGGTCGAGCTCCGCCGAGGAGAGCCGGCAGCTGCCGTCCTCCGCGCGGTGGAAGGTCAGCTTGGCGAGGCCGCCCATGAAGCTGTGCTCGTTGCCCGAGGAGGACAGGAAGTTCCCGAGGGAGTAGAAGCAGGCGCACTTCTCGCCCGAATCGTTGGTGAGGACCTCCACCGGCTGCAGGACGCCCGTGCCGTAGCCGACGACCGCGTCGACGCCGAGCTCGGAGAAGAGCTCCGCCACCTCCCGCTGGTCGTCCGTGACCTCGGAGGGGCTCTGGAGGCACCAGTCGACGCAGGCGACGATGGCATCGGCGCCCGCCTCCTGGGCCTGCGCCACGTCGGCGCGGACCTTTGCCTCGCTGAGGTAGGAGACGTAGTCCGAGTCCGTCTTGGGGCTGACGGTCGCCTCGGTGCTCGCCGTGTAGTCGAGAACCGCGACCTTGACGCCGTCCTTCTGGTAGACGTAGACCTTGCGTGCCAGGTCCGCGCCGTCCGTGCCCTCCGGGTCCGCGACGCCGATCACGGGAACGTCGGAGTGGTTGGCGTCCCAGAACGCCATCTCGGCGTGGAGGCCCTCGTAGCCCTCGTCGAGCGCGTACGGGGAGGCCTTGAGCACGCCGTCGAAGCCCGCGTTGAGCTCGGCCTGGACGAGGGCGTGCGGGGTGTCGTAGGGGGCGCCGCCCGTGAAGTCCTGTCCGCCCAGGCTCGAGACGTGCGCGACGAGCGCGAGGTCCGCGGCGCTGACGTCGTCGGAGACGTGCTTGAACACGGAGCCGAAGTCGTAGGTCCTGGTGCCGTCCGAGGAGGTGCCGGTCCGAGTGGCGGAGAGGAGCCTGCTCTGGACGAGGACGTCGCCCGCGGCGACCATCGTCACGTCGACCGGGCCCTCGGGCGCGGCCTCGGTGGCCGTGACCTGGGTCTGCTCCTCCTGTTGGCGACCGGCGACCTGGGCGCGCACGCGCAGGCTGTTGCCGACGAAGGCGAAGGCGCCCACGGCGATGACTGCGAGGGCCGCCACGACGGCGACCACGACGGGGTCGAGGCGGAGCGCGAGGCCGCTGTAGCGGGAGGCGGCGCCGCGCGAGTAGGAGGAGGCCACGCGCTCGAGGCGCTCCTCCTCGGACTCCGGGTCCTCGTCCGGCCCGTCGGCGGGTCCGTCCCAGTACTCGTCGGCGGACAGGTCCACGTCGGCCGCGTCGGCATCGGCGGACGCGTCGGCGGGCAGGTCCACGTCAACCGCGTCGGCATCGGCGCCCTCCGGCTCGGCGACCGGCGCGGCGGGCTCTGCGCCCTCCGGCGCGAGTGCGGGGTCGAGGTCCTGCTCGTCCACAGCGCCCCCCTGGGCCACCCCGGCCTCGGAGGAGTCCCTCGGGTCCAGGTTCTGATCTGAGTCGGCCACGGCCCACCCCTCCCTGAAGTTTCGCTACTCGGCAATCATACGTGCTCGCAGCGGAGTTTGCACGGTCGAGGGCGCCATGGGTCGGCGGGTCGGGCTAGCATGTAGGCCACGGAACACGACAAGGAGGAGAGATGCCCTACTCTGCCGCCATATTCGACCTGGACGGAACCCTGCTCGACACCCTCGGCGACCTGCACACCGCGGTGAACCACGCGCTCGGGTCGTGCGGTCTGCCCGCCAGGAGCGCCGCCGACGTGCGCGCCTTCACCGGCGACGGCCTGCGCAAGCTGGCCTGGCGCAGCGCCGGCGAGGGGGTGGACGAGAGCAGGCGCGAGGCGGTCTACCAGGAGCTCGCGTCCTACTACGCGGGCCACTGCCAGGAGCTGACCCGGCCCTACCCCGGCGTCCCGGAGGTGGTGGACGAGCTGCGCGGCGCCGGCGTCAGGTGCGGCGTGGTCTCCAACAAGGTCGACTCCGCCGTCCGGGAGCTCGTGGAGCGCTTCTTCCCCGGGCAGTTCGACTTCGTGGTCGGCGAGCGCGAGGCGAAGGGAATCCGCAAGAAGCCGGCGCCCGACACGGTCGAGGCCTGCCTCACGGCCTTCGGGGTCGCGGCCGCAGACGCCGTCTACGTGGGCGACTCCGAGGTGGACGTCGAGACCGCCAGAAACGCAGGGTGCGACTGCATCATCGTGACCTGGGGCTTCAGGGACGAGCGGTTCCTGCGGGAGCACGGAGCGCGCACGCTCGCGCACACCGCCGGCGAGCTCGCGCGCGAGGTCCTCGCGTGAGGCGGGCGCTCACGGCGCGCCGGCGCGACCTCAGGGTGCCGGCGTTCGCGGTCGCGGCAGCCCTCGTGGGCGTCGCGGTCTCCACGTCCTACTCGCCCGACGGGACGGTCCTGGTCAGTCCCTTCGACCTGCCGAGCGAGCTCGCGGTCCTCCTCGCCCTCCCCCTTCTGTGGCGGGCGCTCTTCGGCGCGGGCGCGGGCACGGCAGGCGCGGGCGGCGCGGGGCGGCCCCGCCTCACGCCGTGGTCGTGCGTGACCTCGGCCGTCCTCGCGCTCACGGTGTTCCTCGGGCGGCCCATCGACGAGGCCGGCATGCTGCGCTTCCGCTCCGTGGTCTTCGCGAGCGGCATGGAGGCCTACGAGCTGCCCGGCACCGCGGGCTTCCTCGTGTGGTCGCTGCTCGTCCTGGCCGGCGACCTCGTGCTTTGCTGGTGCCTCGTGCGCCTCGCCTTCGACGGCCTGCGGGCGCTGGCGGCCCGGTCGCGCGGCGCCGTGGCGGAGAAGGACGTGGCGCCCGACGGCCCTGCGGCCATCCACGGGTCGGCCTCCGCCGAAGCGGCCGACGGCTCGCTGGCGGGCGCGCGGCGCCCGCTGGGGCCGCTCGCGATCGCGCTCGTCCTTCTCCTCGCGTGGCTCCCCT
>OMVS01000099.1:4697-9208 GCA_900314575.1 uncultured Olsenella sp.
CGTGGTTCCCGGGGACCGTCACCTCCGACCAGTCAATCCAGCTCGCGCAGTTCTTCGGCTACGCGGGCCACACCATGGACACCCACTACCCCTTCTTCGTTGCCGTGGTCTTCGGCAACCTCTACCGGCTCGGGACCCTCGTCGACCCGAGCGGATGGACGGGGATCCTCCTCATGACCCTCGTGCAGCTCGCCTGCGCCCTCCTCTCGCTCACCGAGGTGTGCCTGTGGGTCGAGCGCCTGCGCGGCCGCGGGCGCGCGTTCCACCTCGCGCTCGCGTTCTGCGCGCTGTTCCCGCTGATCCCCGTCTACGTGGTCTCCATCGGCAAGGACGGCGTCCACGCCTTCCTCGTCGCCCTCCTCTGCCTGCAGCTCTACCTCGCCGCCACGGTCGGGCGCGGCGAGGCTGCAGGGCCGGGCGTGCGCCTCGGGGCGGACGGGCGCGTCGAGGGGGGCTGGCTCTTCTCGCCCTGGGCGCTTCTCGCCAACGGCGTCCTCGTGTCGCTCACGCGCAACAACGGCGTCTTCCTCGTCGGCTTCGGCCTGCTCGTGCTTCTGCTCCTCACGCGCAGGCGCGAGGTCGCGGCCACCCTCGCCGCGACCCTCGCCGCCTTCGCCTGCTGGACCTACGCCGTGGTCCCCGCCTGCGGCGTCGAGGTGCTGGGGCCCGCCGAGGCCCTCTCCCTGCCCATGCAGGTGGTCGCCGCCAACCTGCACGCCGACGCCGAGCTCGACGCCGGCTCTCGCGAGGTCCTGGAGCGCTCCTTCTCGGTCCCGCTCGACGAGGTCGCCGGCCTCTACAACCCGCTCGTCTCGGACCCCGTGAAGAACCACGTGGTGGTGGGCGAGAAGGACGCGGCGTCCGTGGGCGAGTTCTGCTCGGTCGCGCTCGGGCTCGCCCGCGAGCACCCCCTCACGTCGTTCGTGGCCGCGACCAAAACGACGATGAGCCTCTACCCGTTCACGCTGGGCACCTACTACCTCGAGGACAAGCCCTACTTCAACAGCCCGGACGACGCCCACGCGGCGCTGGGGTGGTTCGCCTCCGTGGACGAGATCCCCGAGCACGTGGCGAGGCCGCTCGCCGTCGCGGGGACGACGCTGCTCAAGGTGGCGCGCACCACGCTGCCCCTCTCCGTCCTCTATACGCCGGGGACCTACTTCTGGCTCCTCGTGGTGCTGCTGGGGTTCGCCCTCGACGAGGGCAGGCTGCGCGGGGCCACCTTCTGCGCCGTCTCCCCGCTCGTGATGCTGGAGGCGGTCCTCGTGGCGGCGCCCTGCGGGTCCGTGCGCTACGCGCTGCCCCTCGCCTACTCGCTGCCGCTCGTCGTGCTGCTCGCCACGGACGTCGCGCGCGCCGGCGCGCGGGCGGAGGGTGCGCGCCACCTCAGGTCGGGAGCGCAGGGCGCGGGAACGGCGGACGGGAAGACGCCGGCGCGCGGACCTCAGCACGGCAGTGACTAATTCTTTAACACAACCCCACCCCGCCGGCACCAGAATTCGACCTGCGCGCGGATATCTAACGCTGGCCTAACAAATCCCTGGCAGCTTCCTCGCGCCGGGCCGGGGGCGCTAAGATGGCACCAAGGGTCCGCCCTTCGACGAAAGGAATGACCATGGGAAAGATCGCATCGGAGAAGCTCGACGTAGACTACGATGGCCTTGCAGACTACCTGCATGCGAACCACTCGGTTTACATGAAGGTCGGCTCCAAGGTCTACTACCTGACCGACGTGAACTACGAGGCATGGCGCGCCCAGGACACGAGCGTCCGCAACAGCAAGAACCACTTCGTGGACTGCAGCGACCTCGTCCCGACGCTCGACGAGTTCCTCGCCCTGCCCTTCGTCAACGGGCACACGATCAAGGACGTGTTCCCGGAGGCCACGTTCTACCCCTCGACCAAGGGGGTCAAGGACTAGCTCCGGGGATTGGGCCCGGCCCGGGGACGGGCAGGCCGGATCGACGGATGAGGAGGCGGCCGCGGGGGCTCCCGCGGCCGCCTCTCTGCTCTCGTGCGCCTCTCTGCCCTCGCGTCCTTCTCGTGCGCCTCTCGCAGCGCGCCCGCCCTAGATGAGGTGCTGCGCCTCGTCCGTCTCCAGCAGCTCGTCGTCGCCGAAGCGCTGGCGGTCGTCGGGCCGCTCGAGCACGGGAATCAGCATGCGGAACGCGTCCTCGGTGGCGTTCTGGCGCGGCGAGCGCTTGGCGTAGCGCCTGACCGCCGCCGCCGACTTGTTGATCGCCACGAGGGTGCCCGCGCCGGCCACGCAGCCGCCGGGGCACGCCATGCCCTCGAGCAGGTAGCCGTCGTACTTGCCGCGCGCGGCGTCCTTCATCATCTTGCGGCACTCCTCGAGCCCCTCGGCGTTGGCGACCTTGACCTCTAGGTCGGGGTGCCCGCGGTGGATGGCGTTGACCACGGCGCTCGCCACGCCGCCCGCGACCGCGAAGCCGCGGCCGTCCGCGCTCGCCACGTCGAAGTCCGACTTGCCCTCGTCGGCGAGGTCGAGGTAGTCGATGCCCTTGGCCTCCATCATGCCGGCCATCTCCTCGAAGGTAAGGACGAAGTCGACCTCGGAGCGGACGGACTTGCGCATGGCCTCGAGCTTCTTGGCGGAGCACGGCCCCACGAAGACGATCTTGGCGTGGGGGTGCTGGGTGCGGACCATGCGCGCCGTGAGCGTCATGGGCGTGAGCGCCATGGAGATGCAGTCCGCGTGCTCGGGGAACTCGCGCTTGGCCATGATCGACCAGGCGGGGCAGCACGACGTACCCATGAACGGGAGCTTGTCGGGCACCTCCTCGAGGAAGTCCTCCCCCTCCTGGATGGTGCAGAGGTCGGCCCCCAGCGCGACCTCCTCCAGGCCCGAGAAGCCCAGCTTGGTGAAGGCGGCGCGGAGCTTGCCCACGTCGCCCTTGCCGCCGAACTGCCCCACGAAGGCGGGCGCGACGATGGCGATGACCTCGTCGCCCTCCAGGATCGACCAGATGACCTGGGCGATCTGGCTCTTGTCGGCGATGGCGCCGAAGGGGCAGTTGATGAGGCACTGGCCGCAGGCCACGCACTTGCTCTGGTCGATCTCCGCGCGGCCGTGCTCGTCGGAGCCGATGGCGCCCATGCCGCAGGCGGCGGCGCAGGGCCGCTCGTAGTGGTAGATCGCGTGGTACGGGCAGGTCCTGGCGCACAGCCCGCAGTGGACGCACTTCTCCTGGTCGATGTAGGCGCGCTTGTTCACGAAGGTGATCGCCTGCTTGGGGCAGATCTCTCGGCAGGGGTGCGCGAGGCAGCCCTGGCAGGTGTTGGTCACCTCGTAGACGTTGTCCTTGCACGAGTTGCACGCGAACTTGATGACGTTGACCAGGGGCGGCTCGTAGTAGGTCTCGGCGCGCAGGGCTCGCGTCATGCCGTCGGAGATGCGCTGAGGGCGGTCGACACCCTGCAGCGACAGGCCGATGGCGAGGCGGATGCGCTCGCTGACGATGGCGCGCTCCAGGAAGACCGAGCCGCGGTAGGTCGCCACGTCGCCGGGCAGGATCTTGTACGGCAGCTCGTCGAAGGCCCGGTCGAAGTCCGCGTCCGTCCACTCGGGGTGGTCCGCCGTGGAGTAGATGATCCTCGCGACCTCGCAGAACACCTTGCGTCGGATCTCCGTGAGGTTGGTGTAGACGCCGCGCATGGTATCTGGCATAGGACCCCTCCTTCGGTGGCACCCGCCACCCGGACGACTTGTTGCCCCCTGTCCTACCGATGATAGCGGACTTGATAGCGGACTTGCGGGCGGCCCCGCGCGTGCGCCTAGAGGCCGCGGAGCGCGTCCCAGCCGACCTCGCGCTCCGGGAAGGCGGGGAGCAGGCGCGCCGGCCACGGGGTGCGCACGCGGACGGGTGCGCCCGTCACGGGGTGCGCGAAGGACTCCTCCAGGGCGTGGAGCATGAGCGGGCCGGGCCCGCCGCCGTAGAGGGAGTCGCCCAGGATGGGGTGACCCGCCGCCGACAGGTGGACGCGGATCTGGTGGCGCCGGCCGCTGCCCAGCTCGCAGCCGACGAGGGTCGCGCCGCCGCGGCACTCGACCGGCAGCACCCTGGTCAGGCTCGGCTTTCCCGTGGCGCCGACGCGCATGCGGCGCGCGTCGTGGCGGTCGCGCGCGATCGGCCCCGTGAGCTCGAAGGGGCCTCCGGAGAGGCGGCCCCGCACCACGGCGAGGTAGCGCTTGCCCATGGCGTGCCCGGCGACGAGCTCGTCGAAGGCGGGCTGGAAGTCCGGCGCCTTGGAGAAGAGCACGACGCCCGTGGTCTCCTCGTCCAGGCGCTGCAGCGCCTGGGCAGAGCCCGCCGCGGGGCTCCCTGCTGCCGCCAGGTGGGCGCGGACGCGCCCGGTGAGGGTGTCGGCGCCCGTGCCGTCCGAGTGGACGAGAAGCCCCGCGGGCTTCTCGACCGCCAGCGCGAAGGGGTCCTCCCACAGGACGAGGAGGTCCGGGCCGGCCGCCGGCGCGGGCGTGGCGGCCGCCGGCG
>OMVS01000098.1 GCA_900314575.1 uncultured Olsenella sp.
AAGAAGTCGCTCGGCTGGAGGACGACGGCGGAGTACAGGAGGGACCTGGGCTACGGCTACACGCTGGCGGCCTAGGTCCGGGAAAACGTCCGGGGTCCCTTTTGCCGCGCGTTGGTTCAGTCGTGCGTAAATCGGATCCCCTCGTCCGTGCCGGGCGCCCTGAGGCGCCCGCGGCAGGGGGGGCGAACCGCGGCAGGGGGGCAAGCCGCGGCAGTGGGCCGCCCCGAAAAAGTGAGAGGGCACCCCGTGGGTGCCCTCGACGTCGCTTGGAGGCGAGACCCGGATTCGAACCGGGGATAAAGGCTTTGCAGGCCTCTGCCTTACCACTTGGCCATCTCGCCAACGCTATGAAAAAGGCCGATACGAGACCGGCCCCATTAAATCATGGAGCGGGCTACGGGGATCGAACCCGCGACCTCCACCTTGGCAAGGTGGCGCGCTACCAACTGCGCTAAGCCCGCGACGCAGCGACGCAGGGATTAATATACGCAATGTGGCGGCTGTGCGCAAGAACTTTTTTCCCTTTTTGGGAAAACCTTGGAGAGCCGGTCGCCCGAGAGACGACCACCTATCATGTTCCGGTACGGTCCGGGCACATGGGGACCGCCTGCAGACCAGCTGAGGCAGCACGTCAGCGACCGGAACGACCTGTCAGGAGGGGAGCGAGAGGTGATGCGACCAGAGACGTCGCCGCGAGCAGCGCGCCGAGAGGAGCCTCGTCGGCCCATGTCGCGTCCGGCGGGGCCGCGAGCGGCGCAGCCCCGTCCCGACCTGCGTCCGGCGCAGAGCCCGACGCAGCGGACTGACGCCGCCCCCGCGCGCGGCGTCTACCTCGACTACGCCGCGGCGACGCCCGTCGCCCCCGAGGTGCTCGAGGCCATGCTGCCCTACCTCACCGAGCGCTTCTACAACCCCTCCGCCCCCTACGCGCTCGCCCGAGGCGCGCGCGAGGACCTCGAGGCGGCGCGAACCACCCTGGCGCACCTCGTCGGCGGCCGGCCCGACAACGTGACGCTCACGGCTGGCGCGACCGAGGCGAACAACCTCGCGGTCTCGGTCGCCTCGCCCGGCGCCCACGTGGTCACCGACGCGATCGAGCACGAGAGCGTCCTCGCCTGCGTCGAAGCGCGCCCGCACGCGATCGTCGGCGTGGGGCCGGACGGACGCGTGGACCCCGCGGCCGTCGCCCGTGCCATCACGCCCGAGACTGAGCTCGTAACCATCGGCCTCGCGAACGGCGAGATTGGCACCGTCCAGCCGCTGCGCGAGGTCGCGCGCGTCGTCGCCGCGGAGCGCGTCCGCAGACTCGAGGCGGGGGAGGGCCGCCCCATCTGGCTGCACACCGACGCCTCCCAGGCCGCGGGCCACCTCTCCGTGAACGTCTCCACGCTCGGGGTCGACCTCATGACCCTGTCCGCGGCCAAGGTCTACGGCCCCAAGCAGGTCGGCCTCCTCTGGGCTGCCGACGGCGTCGAGCTTCGCCCGCTCGTGCTCGGCGGCGGCCAGGAGGGCGGCGTCCGCTCGGGCACGGAGGACGTCGCCGGCGCGGTCGGCTTCGCCCGGGCGCTCGAGCTCGCGCAGGCCCGGCGCGCGACGGAGTCCAGGCGCCTCCAGGGGCTCTCTCAGCGGGCTCGCACCAACCTTGCGGCCGAGTTCCCGTGGGTGCGCTTCTCGGGTCCCACGAAGCCCAAGAGGCGCCTTCCCAACATCGTGCACGTCTCCTTCCCCGGCATCGAGGCGAGGCGGCTCGTGATCGCGCTCGAGCGCATGGGCGTCTCGGTGGGGACCGGCTCGGCCTGCGCCGCGAGCCGCATGCGCGTCTCGCACGTCCTCGACGCGATCGGCCTGCCGCGCTGGGCCTCCGAGGGGAGCCTGCGCCTGTCCCTCGGCGTCCCCACGACGGAGGAGGACGTGGACCTCGCGTGCGCCTGCATCGCGCGCGCGGCCCACGCGGAGTACGCGCGGATCGGCGCGGACGAGTGCGAGCTCGCAGCCGGCGGGGCCGAGCGCCTCTTCGGCGCGGGGCGCACCCGCCCGCAGGAGGCGGCGCCCGCAGGCCGGCCGCAGGAGGGGTGATCGCATGGGCACCAGCGTCTTTCTCGGCATGAGCGGCGGCGTGGACTCGGCGCTCTCGGCGGCCCTGCTCGTGGAGCGGGGCTATGACGTGCACGCCGTCTACATGCGCAACTGGTCGCGCGACCTGCCCGGGTTCAAGTGCACCTGGGCGGACGACCTCGCCGATGCGGAGCGCGTGGCGGTCACGCTGGGCGTCGACCTCGAGGTGTGGGACTGCGAGCGCGAGTACAAGGAGACGGTCGTCGACTACCTCGTCGACTCCTACGCGCGCGGCCTGACGCCCAACCCCGACGTCATGTGCAACCAGACGGTCAAGTTCGGCACCTTCGCCGAGCGCGCCTTCGCCGAGGGGGCGGACCTCGTCGCGACCGGCCACTACGCGCGCACCCTCCCGCCCGCCGCGCCCGGCGCGCCCGCGGGGCTCCTGCGGGCGGCGGACGAGCACAAGGACCAGACCTACTTCCTCTGGCGGGTCGACGGCAGGACGCTCGCGCGCACGCTCTTCCCGGTGGGCGACGTCCCGAGCAAGGCCGAGGTGCGCCGCATGTGCGCCGAGCGCGGGCTGGGCATCGAGTCCAAGCCGGACTCCGACGGCATCTGCTTCATCGGCGAGGTCGGCATCAGGCCCTTCCTGCTCGACGTGCTGAGCCGGCAGGCGGGCGACGTCGTGGAGTGGGAGACCGGCCGCGTGCTCGGCCGCCACGAGGGCGCCTTCCTCTTCACCGTGGGCCAGCGCAAGGGCTTGGACCTCGGCGGCGGGCCGGCGCGCTACGTGGTCGCGACGGACGTGGAGCAAAACGTCGTCTACGTCACGGCAGACAAGGCCTGCCCCGGCCTGTGGACGTCCGAGCTCACCCTCTCGGACGTGCGCTTCGTCGCCGGAAGGCCTCCCGAGGATGGCACCTACCAGGTGCGCGTCCGCCACACCGGTGCGCTCAGGGAGGCCAGGGTGGAGAAGGTCGGTCCAGTCGCGGGCGAGCCCCTGCGCCTGCGGGTGCGCTTCCCGGAGCCCGTCCGCACGGTCGCGCCCGGCCAGAGCTGCGTCATCTACGACGGCCTCGCCTGCCTCGGCGGCGGCATGGTGGAGAAGGACCCGCGCACCCTGCCAGAGTTCGCGCGCGCCTAGGCGCGGACGAACACGAGGGTCCCCTCGTCCGAGCGCCCCTCGTCCAGGCGGTAGCCGCGCTCGGCGAAGCTGGCGAGGTCGCCCACGTCCTCCACGCCCTGCTCGGCGCACCAGCGCACGAAGGTCCCGCGCGCTGCCTTGGCCTCGGTCGCGCGCTGCCGCAGGCGCCCGTCCTCGAGGGGCTCCCCGAAGAGGCAGGTGAGGACGCGGGGCTCGTCTTCGCCGCGCAGCCCTCTTCCCGCGTCCGGCACGCTTCCGCCGTGCGATCCGCTCCCGGCGCCCGGCCCTCGCCCGACCTGCGATCCGCCCCCGGCGCGCGGCCCGACGTGCCTGGTCACGGCCTTGGCGTACTCCACCGAGGCGAGGTTCACGATCGTGTCGGCCTCCTCGGCGAGCGCGCGCACGATTCTGTCGCCCCAGAACGCGTAGAGGTCCTTGTTGCCGTCCACGTCGAGCTTGGCCTGCATCTCGAGCCGGTAGGGCACGACGCCGTCGAAGGGGCGCAGCACGCCGTAGAGCCCCGAGAGGATCCTGAGGTGGCGCCCCAGGTAGTCGAGCTCCCGCTCGTCCATGACCGCGGGTGCGAGGTGCTGGTACTGGATGCCCCGGTAGGCGACCACGGCCGCCGTCGTGGTGGGGTCGTCCGCGTCGGCGGGGTCCTCGGCGAGGAGGCGGTCGTAGTTGAGCCGGGCGAGCTCGTCCGAGCAGCGCCAGAGCAGCTTGCAGCCGTCGTAGCCGAGCTCGCGCATCGCGTGCGCGAGCCTCGCCGCCTCCTCGCGGAAGCGCGGCTGGGAGCTGGCGTGGGGCGGGCCGTCCACGACCTCCATCCGCTTGGCGGGCGACACGATGAGCGAGAAGGACATGCTCCCCCTACCTGGGCGTCGGACCGTCGGGCGCCACGAGGTAGCGGGCGCGGAACTCGGCGAGGCCGTCCGCGTCCAGGCCGAACTCCTGCGCGAAGTAGGCCTCGAGCGTGCCGTACTGCTGGTGAATCTCCGAGAAGACCCTCTCGCCGAACTCGCGGATGACGCCCTTGCCGAACTGCGCCACGAGGCGCAGCTTGGGTACAGCCGTCATGATCTTGCGGTGGCCGTCGATCAGCGCGCTGAGCTCGTCGCGGTGGTAGACGTTGGTGAGCACGTAGCTGTCGACCGCCGCCTCCTCGTCGTAGCCGAGTGCGCACAGGATGAGCATGGCTGCGACACCGGTGCGGTCCTTGCCCTCGCTGCAGTGGAAGAGAAGCGGCGTGCAGCCCACGCGCAGGCGGGCGAAGAGCTCCTGGTAGGCGGGGTTGTCGAACGCGATCGAGGAGTAGAGCTCCATGAGGGCGGACGTGACGGAGCCCTCGCGGTCCGGGTCGGTGCGCCGCGGCGTGAGGAGGAGCCTCACGAGGCCGCCGAAGGACATGTCGATGTCGTGGCCGAAGCGGTCGATGGCGCCGCAGAGGCGCTGCTGCTCGACGCCGGGCAGGTCGGGGTCGGGCAGCGCCCGCGCCTCGCGGGCGCTCCTCAGGTCGAGCACGTAGCGCAGGCCGAAGGTCTGGAGCGTCTCGAGCTCGGCGGGGTTGAAGCCGCCGGGCGCCGCGGAGCGGTAGACGAGGCCCTTACGCATCATGAGCCCGGAGGGCATCACGTTGCCGCCGAGGTCGCGCAGGTTGCACTCGTCGCGGAATCCGGGGACGTAGGTCGGGAGGCGATTCAGCTTCATGCGGCTCTCTCTGTCGGGCGTGGGTGGGGTTGGGGCCGGCAGGAGGAGGCCCCGGCCTCCCATTATGAACTGCGCCCCAAAACTTGGACGCGATAAATCATAAACGCTAGGCGGCCCCCCGGAGGGCCTGGTCCCGGAACTCGACCGGGGTCAGGCCCTTCAGC
>OMVS01000124.1 GCA_900314575.1 uncultured Olsenella sp.
GCCTCGCCGCGAAGGTACGGCGGGCGGCACGGCGCGCCCTGCGGTCGGGCGCCGCGCGCAAGGCGGTCGCCCTCGCCATGAGCGCCGCCCTCGTGGCGGGCCAGATCCTGGGCGCGCTCGCGCCCGCCGCTGCCTTTGCCGCGGACGACACCACGATCACGTTCCCCAACGGCGGCAAAGCCACGCTCGCGGCCGACGGCACTATCACCGGCACGGTCCATGTGAAGCCCCGCAAGTACATCGGCGGGGAGGGCATGAACGCCACCCAGTTCGACGTGACGGGCCCCGACGGCCAGACCTACACCGGCTACTGCTACGAGTCGTGGACCTACGTGAGCAACCACGGCCTGTACCCTGCGCCCGGCGAGGCCAGTTACGGTTTCACCGCCACGCCCAACGGGGACGGCACCTGGCAGGTGATCGTCCACTCGGAGGGTTCCAAGGTCTACGCGCCCTGGGCCGGCCCCAGCAAATACCCCTGCCAGAAGGTCGTCGTGCCCAACTGGCGCTTCACGATCAACGGCAGGCTCCGCGTCGTGAAGTCGAGCTCGAACAACGGCGTCTCCGACGGCAACCCCCTCTACTCGCTCGCCGGCGCAGAGTACGGCGTCTACAGCGACGCGGGCTGCACGAAGCTCGTGACCACCGTCAAGACCGGCAGCGACGGCGCCGGCACGTCCGGCGACATCGCCGCGGGCTCCTACTGGGTCAAGGAGACGAAGGCCCCCGCGGGCTACGCGCTCTCCCTGACCGTCACCCCCGCCACCGTCGAGGGTGGCAAGACCGCGACGGTCAGCGTCTCGGACGCGCCGCAGAACGACCCCGTCGATGCGCTCGTGCTCAAGGTCGACGCCGACACCGGCCGCGCCGTCCCGCAGGGCGACGCAGACCTGTCGGGCGCCGAGTACGAGGTCCGCTTCTACGCGGGCTACTACGACGAAAAGAGCCTGCCCGACAAGGCCACCCGCTCCTGGACGCTCCGCACGGACGAGGGCGGCTGGACGGGACTCCTCGCCGCCGACCTCGACCCCGACACCTACCTCGCCGGCGGCGACGAGATGTACCGCAGCTCCGCCGGAAAGGCGACGCTGCCCCTGGGAACGGTCGCCATCCGCGAGACCAAGGCGCCGGAGGGCTACCTGCTCACCGACACCTCCTGGCACGTGCAGCAGATCAAGGCGGAGGGGACCGTTGAGCGCGTGAGCACCCTGGTCGTCCCCGACCAGTCCAACCCCACCACGCGCGAGGAGGTCAAGACGGGCCGCATCGAGGTGCAGAAGCGCGACGCCGAGTCGCACGCGGCCTCGCCCCTGGGCTCAGGCTCCTTCGAGGACATCACGTTCGACATCACCAACATCTCGAAGCGCGCCGTGGTCGTGAACGGCGTCAGCTATCCGGTGAACGCCGTGGTCGAGACGCTCGTCACCGACGCGTCGGGCCACGCGGTCAGCTCCGACCTTCCCTACGGCACCTACCTCGTGACCGAGACCGGCCACGGCCGCGGCTATTTCGGCAACGCGGACTGGTCGCAGACCGTGCGGATCCGTGAGGACGGCCAGGTCGTCGACCTCACGCAGGCCGGGACCGCCGTCGAGGATCAGGCGATCCGCGGCGACCTCTCCTTCTCCAAGAAGGACGGCGAGACGGGCGAGGCCATGGCGGGCGTGCCCTTCCTCGTGACCTCCCTCACCACGGGCGAGTCGCACGTCATCGTGACCGACGAGAACGGCATGGCCTCCACCGCTGCCGACTGGAACGCCCACACGGCCAACACCAACGCCAACGACGCCGCTGTCACCGACAACGGCGACGGCACCTACACCGTGGACGAGTCGAGGCTCGACTCCTCCGCGGGCGTCTGGTTCGGGCGGTACACGGCAGACGACGGAACCGTGCAGACGACCGACCCGAACGACGGGCTCGGCGCCCTGCCGTACGACCGCACGGCGGACGGCGGCGGCTACACCGTGGTCGAGCTGCCCGTCTCCGCCAACGAGGGCCACGAGCTCGTCTCGCTCACGAAGACCCCCGTCTCCATCACGCGCAACGCGGCGAACCTCGACTGGGGCACCGTGGACGACCAGCCCGTCTCCATCGGCACCGAGCTCACCGCCGAGGGCGGCGCGCACCTGGCGGAGGCCGGCAAGGCCGTGACGCTCACCGACACCGTCGCCTACGAGGGCCTCGTCCCCGGCAAGGCGTACACCGTCTCCGGCGAGCTCCACCTGGTCGGCGCGGACGGCTCCGACGGCGGGGTCGTCGCCACTGCGAAGCAGGACTTCACAGCCGCCGAGTCCACGGGCCACGCGGTCGTCACCTTCACCTTCGACGCGGGCGAGCTCGCGGGCAAGCGGGTCGTCGCCTTCGAGACGGTCTCGAGCGAAGGCCGCACCGTCGCCGTGCACGCCGACATCACCGACGAGGGCCAGACCGTGGGCTTCCCCGAGATCCACACGACCGCGACCTCCTCGGACACCGCGGGCCACGACGCGCCCGCCAAGAAGGACCTGACCATAGACGACGCCGTGGCCTACGCCGGCCTCACCCCGGGCGAGGAGTACGCCCTCACCGGCACGCTGGTCGACGCCGCCACGGGCAAGCCCGTCCAGGGCGCCGACGGCAAGGCGGTCACCGCGACCTCGGCCTTCACCCCGGCCTCTCCCGACGGCACCGCGCACGTCTCCTTCACCTTCGACGCGAGCGCCCTCGCGGGCCATGACCTC
>OMVS01000042.1 GCA_900314575.1 uncultured Olsenella sp.
TCGCGCGCCCGCATGAGCCGCCCGATCGTGGCCCGCGGGCGCCCCGTGCCGGCCTCGCCGGCGCCCCCGGCCTCCGCGTCCTTCTCGCCCAGCGCCGCGACGGCGCGCAGGAGCTCCGCGCCCGTCTCGAAGCCGTGGGCGAGCGTGGCCTCCGCGGAGGCGGGCGAGGTGCCGGGGATCTCGATCTTGGCGGCGAAGCGGACGTGGGCGAGGGAGAGCGCCTCGGAGACGAGCTCGTCGGTGACGGCCTCGTCGGACTCCACGATCGTGTAGGCCGTGCCGCCGCGGCGCTCGCGGTAGTTGCTCAGGGTGGCGATGTTGAGGCGCGCCGCGGAGACGACGCGGGTGAGCTCCGCGAGGACGCCCGCCGCGTCGTCGTGCACGACGAAGAGGGTGGGGTAGTCGCCCGTGACCTCGACCGCCACGCCGTTGATCTGCGAGAGGCGCACGCGCCCGCCGCCGAGCGACTCGCCGGTCACCACGCAGGCGCCGCGCTCCCCCTCCATCGTGATGACCACGGTGTTGGGGTGGTGGCGCACGTCCTCGCCGCGCTCGACGAAGTCGAAGGCGAGGCCGGCCTCGCGGGCCAGCGCGAAGGAGTCCCTCACGCGGGTGTCGTCCGGGGCGAGCCCGAGCATGCCAGCCACCAGGGCCCGGTCGGTGCCGTGGCCCCGGTAGGTGCGCGAGAAGGAGTTGTAGAGCTCGAAGGTGACGTGCGAGAGGCGGCCCGGCGCGAGCTCTCTGGCCACGAGCGCGATCCTCAGCGCGCCCGCGGTGTGGGAGCTGGAGGGCCCGACCATCACGGGGCCGAGGATCTCGAACGCGCTCGTGTTCATCATGGCGCTAGGCCTCGGGCGCCTGGGCGAGCGGCAGTGCGCGCTCGATCCTGGCGAGCGCGGTCGCGCGGCCGAGGAGCTCGAGCGACTCGCCGAGCGGGGGCGAGACCTGGTTGCCGCACTCCGCGACGCGCAGCGCGCCGAAGAACTTGCGCTTGTTGGTGCCGAGCCTCTCAGGGACGGGCTCGAGCGCGGCGTCGATCGCCGCGTGCTCCCACGGCTCGACGGCGGAGAGCGCCTCGCGGGCGGCCTCGAGGGCCTCGGCGGCGCCCTCCTTGGCGAGGTTCTTGCGGACGCTCTTCTCGTCGAAGGTGACCTCGTCGCCCTCGTAGAGGAAGCGGGCCTTCTCGACCACGTCGTGGGTGAGGGTGGTCCGCGGCTTCAGGACGCTCGCGAGCAGCAGGTACCAGGACTTGCGGTGGGCGGGGTCGGCCTCGCGCTCGAGGCCCGCCTCCACCAGCTCGGGCATGAGGACCTCGAAGACGAACTCCTCGTCGCTCATAGCCTGCACGTAGCGCTGCTGGATCCAGTCGAGCTTCTTGGTGTCGAAGGTCGCGGGGTTCTTGGAGACGTGGTCGAGCGAGAAGGAGCTGGCGAGCACGTCGCGCGGGACGATCGTGGTGTCGCCGTCGAGCGCCCAGCCGAGGAGGGCCAGGTAGTTGACGAAGGCGTCGGAGAGGTAGCCCGCGTCGCGGTACTCCTCCACCGAGGTGGCGCCGTGGCGCTTGGAGAGCTTCTTGCCGTCGGGCCCGAGGATCATGGAGATGTGCGCGAAGGTCGGCACCGGGGCGCCGAGCGCCTCGTAGACCATGATCTGGCGCGGCGTGTTGGACAGGTGGTCGTCGCCGCGGATGACGTGGGTGATGCCCATCATCGCGTCGTCCACGACCGTCGCGAAGTTGTACGTGGGCGTGCCGTCGGAGCGGAAGATGATGAAGTCGTCGAGCTCCTTGGCGTCGAAGCGCACGTCGCCGTGGACCGCGTCGTGCACGAGGACGTCGCCGCGGTCGAGCGGCACCTTGATGCGCAGGGTGTAGGGCTCGCCGGCCTCGACGCGTCGCCGCGCCTCGGCGGGGTCGAGGTCGCGGCAGGTGCGCTGGTAGCCCTGGAAGGGGTCGTGGCGCTCCTGGGCGGCCCGCTTGTCCTCTGCGAGCTTCTCGGGCGTGCAGAAGCAGGGGTAGGCCTTGCCCTCCGCCCACAGGCGCTCGGCGGCCTCGCGGTAGATCGAGAGCCGGTCGGTCTGCTTGTAGGGGCCGAAGTCGCCGCCCACGAGCGGGCCCTCGTCCCAGTCGAGCCCCAGCCAGCGCATGGCGCGGAGGATGACCTGGGTGTTCTCCTCCGTCGAGCGGGTGGGGTCGGTGTCGTCGATGCGCAGGATGAAGGTCCCGTGGTTGGCGCGGGCGAACGCCCAGTTGTATATGGCCGTGCGGGCGCCGCCCACGTGGAGCTTGCCGGTGGGGGAGGGCGCGAAGCGCACGCGGACGGGTCTGGTGCTGTCAGAAGAGCTCACGGTAATGCCTCTCGACTCTGTTGTTCCTCGCCGGGCGTGTTCCGCCCGGCGTCGTCGCGCGGCACGGGCGGCGTTTCCGGCCCGTTTCCGCTCGTACGAGTATAGCCGCTCGGGCCGCGCGCCACCGCCCCCTTTGCCGTCCGTCCCAGAAACGGATTCGCTTGTACAAATAATTCGCTTCACATAGGTGAAATCTGGTACGAACGACGTGAGGCCCGGCGTCGTCGGGCGGAGGCGCCCGCGCGGCGCCGCCGCCAGGCGCAGCGGGCGCCCACATCCGAGCGGACGGAGGACGACATGGGCGAGGACTCAGGCGGCATCGCGCGGCCCGAGGTCGTGGAGGCGCGCCTCATCGACGACAGGCGCATCGAGCTGTGCTGGAACGAGCAGGTGGTGCACGCCGACGACGAGAGGTACTTCTCGGTCATGAAGGACGGGTGCGAGCTCGCGCTGTTCCACTGGACGAGCGACCTGCCCTGGAACTATGGCACCTGCTACCAGAAGGAGACCTGCTGCACGACGCTCGCCCTCGCCGAGCCCGTCGACACGGCGTGCGCGTCCGAGCTGCGGGTGCGCGTGGTGCGCGAGGTCCACGACCTCTTGGGGCGCGCGGCCGACTACGGGCGCACCTACGCCCTCGCGTACCGCCCGCATTACACCTCGTTCCTGAGGTCGAAGAGCGGCATCCTGGTCAAGGGAAGCAAGGTGGTCCAACCCTACTCGCTCGAAGTCGCAGCCAAGATCTGCGACCTCATGCTCGAGAAGCACCCCGAGATAGGCGATAAGCTCGTGGAGCGGGGCTGCGAGGTCGCGGTGTTCGGGCTCGAGTACGACGCCTACGACGTTCCCGAGCACCGCATGGGCTACTGGCTCGCCACGCGCCACGTGGCCGGCTTCGGCGGTGACGCGGAGGTGCCGACCACCTCCATCTCCGAGGCGAACCTGATCCGCCTCAGGTCGGGGCGCTACGCGACCGCCTATCCCCACGAGATGGTGCTCGTCCACGAGTTCGGTCACGCCGTGCACCTGGTGGGCATCAACTTCCTCGACGACCAGACCCTTGCCGGACAGGTGCGCGACGCCTACCGGCACGCCGTGGACGAGGGGCTGTGGCACGACTCCTATGCGATCTCCAACTACGAGGAGTACTTCGCGACGCTCTCCACGATCTGGTTCGACGTGATGCAGGAGGGCGTGGACGGCAGGTGGGACGGCATCCGCGGGCCGGTCAACACGCGCGAGGAGCTCGAGGAGTACGACCCTGTGGGCTTCCGGCTCATGGCGGCCGTCTACCCGGCGAAGTCCCTGCCGCGGCCCTGGAGGTGGAACCAGGACAGGTACGACGTCTCCGGCCGTCCGCGCGCCTACGACCTCGACACCAAGTTCGACTGGGACTTCATCGGGAGGTAGCGCCCGAAAGCGGGCGCCCCCCACGCTCGTCGACCAGTCCGCGCATGCCGTTCGCGGACCGAGGGGCACCGCGAGCGGCCTGTCTGGTCCAGCGGGGGGCCAGGGTGGCCCTAGGCGTGTAATATTCACGCACGTGAAGAGAATTTCGTAACAGTGAAACATTGACGTCCCGAGAAGCCTCGCGGGACCCCAGGAGCAAAGGGAGTGCACATGGCAAGTGCAGCGGAGCTCGACGCTGAGCAGCTCTACGTCGCGAACCTCAACACGGTGGAGTTCGACCTCGACCTCCCGACGAGGGGCGCCAACGGCTCGACCATCTCATGGTCGTCTGACAACGAGCGCTTCGTGCGCCCTGACGGCACGGTCACGCAGCCGAGGTACGGCATGGGCTCGCGCGACGTGCGCCTCACGGCCACGTTCTCCTGCCCGGAGGGCACGGTGACGCGGACCTACCCCGTCCACGTCCTCGAGGCGAAAAACGACATCGTGGTCGAGCACGTCCGCGAGGCGCGCGTGCGCGCCGAGCTCGGCAGGCCCTGCTGGCTGCCTGCGGTCGTGATCGTGGACACGGCCGACGGCCGCCTGGTCTCGCACCCGGTCGAGTGGGACGGCGGGATCGAGCAGACCTTCGACGAGCTGGGGGAGAGGCACGTCGCCGGCCGCGTGGCGGGGACCACCTACCCGGCAGAGGCGACGGTCGAGGTGGTCGCCCGCCTCGAGCCCGAGCTAGCGCCCACCGCGTGCGCGGTCGACTCCTTCGACCCCGGCGCCGCCCGGCTCGACGCGAGCTCCGAGCTCTTCGACCAGCAGCAGCGGAGCCTTGCGTTCCTCCTTACGGTCGACGACGACCAGATGCTCTACAACTTCCGCGCGACCGCGGGCCTGGACACGCTGGGCGCCCCGCAGATGGTGGGCTGGGACGCGCCCGAGTGCCTCCTGCGCGGCCACACGACCGGCCACTACCTCTCCGCGCTCGCCCGCTGCTACCTGGCCACCGGCGACGTGCGCGTGCGCGAGAAGGCCGCCTACCTCGTGGCCTCGCTCGCCGCGTGCCAGCGCGCCCTCGAGCGGGTCCCCGGCGTGCACGCGGGCTACCTCATGGGCTTCCCGGAGGAGCAGTTCGACCGCCTCGAGCGCTACGTGCGCTACCCGGAGGTCTGGGCCCCCTACTACACCTTCCACAAGGTCCTCGCGGGCCTGCTCGACTGCTACGACGCCTTCGGCGACGGGCTCGCGCTCAAGGTCGCCGAGGGCATGGGCGCGTGGGCCCACGAGAGGCTCTCGCGACTCTCGCACGAGGAGCTCACCACCATGTGGGGCATCTACATCGCCGGAGAGTTCGGCGGGATGAACGATGCCCTGGCCAGGCTCTACGAGCGCACCGGCAGGCACGAGTTCATCGACGCCGCCCGCCTGTTCGACAACGACAAGCTCTTCGTGCCCATGGAGCAGGGCGTAGACACCCTCGAGGACGTCCACGCCAACCAGCACATCCCCCAGGTCATCGGTGCGCTGCGCCTCTTCGAGGACACCGGGGAGCGGCGCTACCTCGACATCGCGCGCAACTTCTGGGACATCGTCGTGGGGGCCCACGTCTACGCGATCGGGGGGACGGGCGAGTCCGAGATGTGGCACCACCCCAACCGCGTGGCACGACAGCTCTCCGAGCACACGGCCGAGTCATGCTGCTCCTACAACATGGTCAAGCTCACGCGAGGGCTCTATCGTCACGAGCGGCGCCCGGAGATGCTCGACTACTACGAGCGCACGATGCTCAACCACGTGCTCGCCTCGGGCGACAAGCACGCGCGCGGCGCGCGAACCTACTTCATGCCGCTCGCACCAGGCTTCCACAAGGAGTTCGACGACGAGAACTCCTGCTGTCACGGTACCGGCCTCGAGGACGACTTCATGTACGCGGACGGCATCTACTACCACACCGACGACGAGCTCGAGGTGGCCCTGTTCGTGCCCTCGCACGTCGACTGGGAGGAGCGCGGCGTCGCGGTCTGGCAGCGGGTCGAGCAGGACCGTCGGGGGTTCAGGGTCGTCGTCTCCTTCGCGGGCACGGACTCCCGCTTCCGCCTGCGCGTGCGCAGGCCCCTGTGGGCGGACCCCGAGGGGCTGCTCCTCGATGGCGAGCCCGCAAAGGCCGCGACCACGAAGGACGGACGCTGGCTCGAGCTCGAGAGGACCTGGCATGACGGCGACTCCCTCGAGTTCCGTCTGCCCTGTTCGCCGAGGCTCGAGGCCGCACCGGACGACCCCGACAAGGTCGTCGTCTGCTGGGGGCCCTACGTCCTCGCCTTCCTCACGCCCTCGTCCGACTTCCTGCGCCTCGGCACGGACGAGCGGCCGCTCGACGAGGTCCTCGTGCAGGACGGGGACGGGCCGAGCTTCGTCGTCGCCGGCACCGGCACCAGGGTCCGCCCGCTCTGCATGCTCGAGGGCGAGGACTACCAGGTCTACGTCCGGCGCTAGCCGCCGTGCGACTCCGGTGCGGGTGCCGCCTCCGGCAGGCGGCGGCATCCGCGCCGGCCCACCAGGGGTTCGACCATCGGCGCGCGACGTCGCGACGCCGGTGTACGCAAGCCATCTCAAACGAAAGGGGAGACGGATGCCAGCTGAAGTGGAGAGAACGGGGGAGGAAGAGGAGCGGCTCGATCCCAAGACCGAGGCGATCCTCGACGACAAGGGGTTCTTCGGGCACCCCAGGGGCGTTGGTGCGCTGTCGCTCGGCACGCTCTGCAACTCCTTCGCCTGGGGCGCCGTCTACGCGGTCCTCATCTACTACCTCTACAGCCCGTTCACGAAGGGCCTCGGCTTCACCGAGGGACAGGCGGGTACGATCATCTCGGCCATGGGTGCCATGAACAGCCTGTTCGTCATCGTGGGCTCGTGGCTCTCCGACCGCGTCATGGGCCCCAAGCGCGCCCTGGTGCTCGGCAACCTGCTCAAGGCCCTCGCGTTCGGCCTGCTCGCCATCCCGGCCCCGACGCTTGAGCTCGGCCGCGTGCTCGGCATCACCGGCGTCATCCTCATGGGCCTGCCGATCATGGGCGCGTCCAACCCGTCGCTGCTCGGCATGCTCTACCGCCGCGGCGACCACGCCCGCCGCGACGCCGGCTACACGATCAACAACACCATGAACGCCGTCTCCGGCGTGGTGGCGCCCATCCTCGTGGGCAACCTCGCGGCGAACAACTACCACATCGGCTTCGCCGTCGGCACGGTATGGGCCCTGCTCTACGGCCTGGTCATCTTCGTCTTCAGGCACAAGTTCTTCGGCGATATCGGCGAGAAGCCCGCTCGTCCCCTGAGCAAGGCCGAGGCGAGCAGGATCGGCAAGGTCGTCGCCGTTGTCGCCGTCATCGCGGTGGCCGTGCTCGCCGTGACCATCTCCACCGGCACCCTCACCTTCGACGGCGTGATCAACGTCCTGACGACGGTCTCCTTCGTCATCCCGATCGCCTTCCTCGCGCAGCTCTTCCGCAACAAGCACATCACCGCCCAGGAGCACGCCAACCTGAAGCCGTTCCTGCGCATCTGGCTCATGTACGTGGTCGTCATGATCGCCTCCACGCTCATCAACTCCGCCATCGCCATCTTCGTCGACACGCAGGTGGATCGCACCTTCCTCGGATTCGAGTTCGCGCCGGCCACCTTCACGACGATCTACAACGCCTTCGGCATCGTCGCCGGTCCCGTGTTCGTCTGGCTGTGGTCGACCAAGTTCGGCAAGAGGGTCGGCACGGCCGAGAAGTTCGGCTCGGGCATCCTGTGGTACGCCCTCGGCTACCTCATGCTCTCCTTCCCGGTCATCCTCGCGATGCAGGGCAAGGTGTCCCCGCTGCTCCCGATCCTGTACTACCTGTTCATGACCGTCGGCGACACGATGGTGTTCCCCATCGGTCTGTCCGTGACGTCCCGCCTCGCACCGAAGTCCTACGAGACGCAGATGCAGTCCGCCTGGGCCCAGGCCACGACGATCGCCAACGCGGTCTGCATGATCCTCATGAACTTCTTCCCGACCGCCGAGTCCCAGCTGATGATCTTCCCGATGATGACCGTCGTGCTCGTCGTCGTGGGGGTCGTCGTCATGATCCGCGCCAAGTCCATCGACGCGGAGCTGGTGTAGCCCAGGGGCGCCGCGGTCGTCCGGGCGCCTGGCGCCGGGTGCGGCCGCGGTGCCCGGACGCGCCAGGCGCGGTCGCTCGTCGGCGCGCGGGCTGCTCTGATAAACGTAGATTGCGCGGGACCGGGGCTGCCGGTCCCGCGAGGAAGGTGGTCTTCGCATGGCAACAAGGATCGAGAGGCTCATCGACAGGCTCGCCGAGGCCGGAGTCGAGGCCTACGTCGTGTCCAAGGGCTCCGACATCAAGTACCTGACTGGATTCACCGGCGAGTACGGGACCGCTGTGCTCGTGGTGTCGCCGAAGGGCTGCCACTTCGTCACCGACGCGCGCTACGAGAGCCAGGCGGCCACCGAGGTGGGCGCCGTCTCTGAGGTCCACGTATACAAGAAGAGCGGGGGCAGGCCGGCCAACTACTACACCTGCGCCGGCGACGTCCTCGCTGACCTCGGCGTGTCGCGGGCGCGCTACGTGGCCGCGGACCTCACGGTCGCCGACCTCGCCGACCTCGAGGGGCACTCCGGCTCCGTCGCGCTCGAGGCGGGAGACGACCTCGTCGCCCCGCTCCGCATGATCAAGGACGCCGGCGAGATCGCCATCATCCGCGAGGCGGACAAGATCAACATGAGGAGCTTCTACGGGCTTCTCGACTACATCAAGCCGGGAATGACCGAGGTCGAGGTGGCGAACCAGCTCGAGTACCAGTTCCGCTCTCGCGGCGGGCAGGGCTTCTGCTTCGAGACGATCGTGGCCTCCGGGCCCGACAACGGCGCCTGCCCGGAGGCCACGGCCTCCGAGCGCGTGCTCGAGGAGGGCGACTTCGTCACGATCGACTTCGGGACCTACTACAAGGGCTACTGCTCCGACATCACGAGGACGGTCGTGCTTGGCAGGGCCAAGGAGCCCAGGCTCTACGACATCTGGAAGATCGTGGAGGAGGCCAAGGAGCTCGGCATGTCCATGGTGAGGCCGGGCGTAACCTACGCGGAGATATCGAACGCCATCCACGGCTACGTGAACGACCGTGGCTACCAGATACCGCACGGCGTCGGGCACAACTACGGGCTCGACATTCACGAGCCCGCCTTCATGGGGCCGACGAACCTGACGCAGGAGCAGCCGGGCATGGTCCACACGATCGAGCCGGGCATCTACGTTCCGGGGCTGGGCGGCGTGCGCCAGGAGGACGACGTGCTCGTGACCGAGGACGGCTACGAGCGGCTGAGCTACATCACCGACCACCTGATCGAGCTCTAGGCGACGCCGGGGGCCGGGCTGCGCGCCTGACCCCCGGCGTCATCGCTAGGGCTGTCGCTAGGGTCGGGCGCGGCGCGGGTGTGGCCGCGTACCCTCAGCTGTGGCGGAGGTAGACCCAGACGGAGCGGCAGGCTTCCGTGCCCTCGTTAAAGAGCTTGTGGCGGCGGTTGCGGGGCACTAGGAAGGCGTCGCCGGGCCGGAGCACCACGCGCGCGTCCTCGAGCTCGAGGGTCAGCTCGCCCTCGACGACGAACGCGATCTCGGGGTAGACGTGGCGCGACCACTGCTGCTCGCCCGTCTCGCCGGGGCGGACGACGATGTCCTCCAGGACTGCGGACGTCTCGCTGAAGCGGTAGTAGCCGACCTCCGTGTTGATGTCCGGGAAGGTGGCGACCTCCTCCTCGCCCTTGCGGACCACGAGGCGCTCCTCCTCGGGGCCGCTCACGAGGTGTGCGACGGTGGTGCCGAGGGCCTCGGCGACCTTGTCGAGGCTCGCGAGGGTGGGGCTCGCCAGGCCGCGCTCGATCTGGCTGAGGTGGCCGACCGAGAGGCCGGTGAACTCGGAGAGCTCCTGCAGCGTCATGCCGCAGGACTTGCGGAGCTCCCTGATGCGGGGTCCCACGCTCGACGTCTGCTCCGACATGGCGACCAGCCCTCCTGCGCGTGCGACGGCGCCGGGCGCCGTGCCAAGGCACTTCGATGAACGTACTCACTACTGACATATTTTATCACGGTATAGGAACTCAAGGCCAGCTAGGTTTACGCGCCGCCGCCCTCGGGCGGGCGGGGAGGGAGGATCGCATGGGTGACGTCAGGAGGCTCGACGCGGGTGGGGTCACGGTGCTCGTGAGGTTGGAGGCGGCCGCGCCCCCCGAGGTCCTCTACTGGGGCGCCTCGCTCCCGGAGCTCGGGGAGGGGGACGCGCTGTCGCTCGACGCCTCGGGGATCGTCGGGACCTGGCTGGTCCCGCTCTCCTCGGTGGGAGCCTGGAACGAGGAGCCCGGCCTCTCCGGCAGCTTCGGCGGGCGTGGCTTCAGCCCGCGCTTCGGTGACTTCGAGTTCGAGGGCGACCCCTCCGAGCTCACGTTCTCCTCGACCGACGACCGTGGGCGGCTGCGTCTCGAGGGCAGGCTGGCGATCGAGCCGTCGGGGCTTCTCGCCCTGCGCGCGCGGGTGACCAACCTCGCGGCGGAGCCCTACGACCTTTACGCCCTGACGCTCTGCCTGCCGGTGCCCGAGCGCGAGTCCGAGATCCTGGAGGAGACGGGCGACTGGGCCCGCGAGCACGTCATCCAGCGCCACGAGTTCACCTACGGGACGCACCAGCGCGTAGTGCGCAACTGCCAGCCGCAGGACGTCTCGAGCGTCTACGGGACCTGCGTGCCTCGCGCGGGCTGGAGGGAGGGGTCCGCCCACCTCGTGCACGTCGCCTGGTCGGGTAACACGCGCGTCGAGGCCCAGGCGACCTACCAGGGCCAGCGCTTCCTGCGCGCCGGCGAGTGGCTCGCGCCCGGCGAGGTCACGCTCGCGCGGGGCGAGTCCTACGAGACCCCGTGGGTCTACGCGAGCGCGGGCGAGGGTCTGGACGAGGTGGCCCACCGCTTCCACGCGCACGTCCGCGCGCTGCCGTCGCACCCCCGGACGCCGCGTCCGGTCACGATAAACACCTGGGAGGCCGTCGGCTTCCACCAGGACGAGGCGAAGCTCCGCGAGCTCGCCGACGTCGCCGCTCGCGTGGGCGTCGAGCGGTTCGTCCTGGACGACGGGTGGTTCTCGACCAGGCGCTGGGACGACGCCGGTCTCGGAGACTGGTGGGTGGCCCCGGACGTGTTCCCCGACGGACTACGCCCGCTCGCCGACCACGTGCACGGACTCGGCATGCAGTTCGGCATCTGGTTCGAGCCGGAGAGCGCCAACGTGGACTCCGAGGTCTTCCGGGCGCATCCCGACTGGGTGCTCAGGCCCGAGGGGGCCGAGGGGCGCCTGCCGGCCGACGTCCGCAACCAGCAGGTGCTGAACCTCGCGATCCCGGCGTGCTTCGACCACGTGCTCGGCCAGATGTGCGCGGTCATCGAGGAGGTGGGCGCCGACTACGTGAAGTGGGACCACAACCGCGAGCTGTGGGAGGCGGGCGACGCGCGTACGGGGCGCGCCGCCTACCACGAGCAGACGCTGGCCTGTTGGCGGCTGATGGACGCCCTGCACGAGCGCTTCCCCGGACTCGAGCTCGAGTCGTGCGCGTCGGGCGGCGGGCGCATCGACCTCGGCGTGATGGAACGCGCCCAGCGCGTCTGGGGCTCGGACGACCTCGACCCGGTCGAGCGCTGGCACATCCACGACGGCACCGACCTCATCCTGCCTCCCGAGGTCGTCGGCTGCCACATCGGCAAGCCCAAGTCCAACGCCACCGGCCGCATCTCCACGCTGCAGACGCGCGCGGCAGGAAGCCTCCTCTACCACCTCGGGATCGAGTGGGACATAACGCAGCTGGACGAGGAGGAGCTGGGGAGGCTCGCCGAGTGGGTCAGCGCCTACAAGCGGGTGCGTGGGATGACGGAGCGAGGCACCCTCGTGCACTCGTTCGTCTCCAAGGCCGCCCCCGCCGTCCGCGGGATCGTCTCCGAGGACGGGAGCCAAGCCGTCTACGTGTTCTTCTGTGAGGAGACGAGCCCGTTCGAGGCCTGTCAGCCCGTGCCCCTGCCGGGACTTCGCGCGGACGTGCGCTACCGGGTGAGGGCGCTGCCCGGGGTGTGGCAGCAAGACCGCTGGGCCATGCGGCTCAAGACGGGCTGGTGGCGAGACGGAGGCTCCGTCGAGCTCACGGGCGCGCTGCTCGGCGCCGTGGGGCTCGAGTTCTGCAAGATGAACCCGGGGACGGCGGTCGCCCTCGCGTGCGAGGCGGTGGGGGACGGCGCGGCGGACGCGTAGGGCGTTCGGACATGGTCCGTGCTCGGGCCCGGTCCGTGATCGGGCCCGAGCGCCGGGCGGGTCGCCGCCCAGACCGGCGTTCGGGCGACAACGACCACCTGAAGCGTGGCAATTGGTGGTTCTTTGGGGCGGCGCCTCCAACACGCGTTGGAAAAGGCGTAGCATAGCCTCCCATGAGACCGCAAGAGCACGCTTCCGCCGACGGCGGACAGGAAAGGATCAAGCATGGCTCAGAGCAAGAACTACCTCTTCACCTCGGAGAGCGTGACCGAGGGCCATCCCGACAAGATGTGCGACCAGATCTCCGACGCCATCCTGGACGCGATCCTCGCCAAGGAGGCCGAGCTGCAGGCCCAGGGCTACCGTGACACCCAGGGGCGCCCCGCGAACGTCGACAACGTCCGTTGCGCCATCGAGACCTTCACCACCACGGGCACCGTCATCGTCATGGGCGAGGTCCGCACCGAGGCCTACGTGGACGTCCAGAAGATCGTGCGCGAGACCGTCCGCAGGATCGGCTACACCCGCGCCAAGTTCGGCTTCGACGCCGACACCTGCGGCGTCATGAACCTCATCCACGAGCAGTCCCCCGACATCGCCCAGGGCGTCGACGGCACCTTCGCGCGCGGCGACGACGAGGACGAGATCGACAAGATCGGCGCGGGCGACCAGGGCATGATGTTCGGCTACGCCTCCGACGAGACCGACGTCTTGATGCCCATGCCGATCTACCTCGCGCAGCGCATGGCCAAGAGGCTGGCCGACGTCCGCAAGGAGGGCACCCTCACCTACCTGCGCCCGGACGGCAAGACCCAGGTGACGGTCCGCTACGAGGACGACAGGCCCGTCGAGGTCACGGCAGTGGTCGTCTCCACGCAGCACTCCGCCGACGTCAAGCTCGCCGAGATCCGCGAGGACATGATCGCCAAGGTCATCAGGCCGGTCATGGAGGAGGCGCGCATCAAGTGGGACGACGCCAAGATCTACGTCAACCCTACCGGCCGCTTCGTCGTGGGCGGCCCCATGGGCGACACGGGCCTGACCGGCCGCAAGATCATCGTCGACACCTACGGCGGCATGGGCCGCCACGGCGGCGGCGCCTTCTCTGGCAAGGACGCCACCAAGGTCGACCGCTCCGCCGCCTACGCCGCCCGCTGGGTCGCCAAGAACGTGGTCGCCGCCGGCCTCGCCCACAAGTGCGAGATCGAGCTCGCCTACGCCATCGGCGTCCCGCAGCCCGTCTCCATCTCCGTGGACACCTTCGGCACCGGCTCGGTCGACGACGGCCTCATCACCCGCGCCGTCGAGCAGGTCTTCGACCTGCGCCCGGGCGCCATCATCCGCGACCTCAAGCTCCGCCGCCCCATCTTCGAGAAGACCGCGGCCTACGGCCACTTCGGCAGGACCGACAAGGACTTCACTTGGGAGGCGTGCAACCGCACGGACGAGCTCAAGGCGGCCGTCGCGAAGCTGGCGTAGGTGCGCTACGCGAGCGTGGTCGTCGACATAGCGACGAGGGCCCTGGACGAGCCCTTCGACTACGTCGTGCCCGAGGGGCTCGCGGGCGCCTGCGCCGTGGGCGCCACGGTGCTCGTGACCTTCTCGCACAGGCACGCCGTGGGCTACGTGGTGGCGCTCGCCGACGAGGCGCCGGCGGGCGTGGGGGCGGGCCGGCTCCTTCCCGTGGAGGCCGTGCTCGCCCCGCCTGCCTTCGACGAAGTGGCCGCGCGCGTCGCGCTCTGGCTCGCCCGGGAGTACGCCTGCCCGCCCGCCGACGCGGTGAGGCTCTTCCTGGCGCCGGGACAGACGGTCAAGGTCACCCGCGCCGGCGAAGGCGCGCCCTGGGAGCTCGTGTGCGAGTCGTCGGGCCCGGTCGACGAGCGCTGGGTCGCCCTCGGCGAGGCCGCGGAGGACTTCCGGCCGCGCGCCAACGCCAGCAGGCAGCGCCAGGTCATCGAGGCGCTCGAGGCCGGCCCCATGCGCCTCGCCGAGCTCGCCGCCACGGCCGGCGCCGTCTCCCAGACGGTCGCGGCGCTCGAGCGGCGCGGCGTCGTGCGCGTCTGGCGGGCCCGCCACGTGCGCGGCCAGGGGGGCACGTCCCTCTCGTCCGCCGTCGCCGCGCGACCGCGGGAGCTCACGCGCGGCCAGAGGGCAGCCCTCGCCGCGATCGACGAGGCGCGCGAGGCTGCCGCCGGCGACGTCGTGCTCGTCGACGGCGTCACGGGCTCGGGCAAGACCGAGGTCTACCTCGACGCCATCGAGCACGCGCTGGCGGCCGGCAGAGGCGCCATCGTGCTCGTACCGGAGATCTCGCTCACGCCGCAGACGGTCGGCAGGTTCCGCTCGCGCTTCGGAGACGAGGTCGCGGTGCTGCACTCGCGCCTGTCCGCCGGCGAGCGCTTCGACCAGTGGGACCTCGCGCGCAGGGGCGAGGCGCGCGTGGTGGTGGGCGCCCGCTCGGCGCTGTTCGCGCCCGTGGCGGACCTCGGGCTCATCGTGATAGACGAGGAGCACGAGGGCTCCTACAAGCAGGACAAGTCCCCGCGCTACCACGCGCGCGAGGTGGCCGCCAGGCTCGCCGCCGAGCGCGGCTGCGCCCTCGTCCTGGGGTCGGCGACGCCCTCGCTCGAGAGCCTGCGTCGCTGCGAGGTCGGCAGCTGGCGCGGCGCGCGCTGGCGGCGGGTGGAGATGCGCGAGCGGCCGGGAGGCGCCCGGCTGCCCGAGGTGCGCGTGGTGGACATGGCGAGCCAGTTCCGCGGCGGCAGGAGGTCGGTCTTCTCGGCCCCGCTCGCCGAGGCGCTCGAGGGCGTGAGGGACAGGCGCGAGAAGGCCGTGCTGCTGCTTAACCGCAGGGGCTTCTCGAACTTCCTGATGTGCCGCGACTGCGGCTGCGTGCCTGAGTGCCCGCACTGCTCCTGCGCGCTCACCTACCACGAGCGGACGCACACGCTGGAGTGCCACACCTGCGGGAGGAGCTGGCCGCAGCGGGCCTACCCAGACCCCACTACGCGCTGCCCCAACTGCGGCAGCCGCTACATGGCGGCCTACGGCGTGGGGACCGAGCGGGTCGAGGACGAGCTCCGGCTGCTGCTCGGCGACGGCGTGGAGGTCATCCGGATGGACGCCGACGCGACGCGGCGCAAGGGCGCGCACCAGGAGCTGCTCGAGCGCTTCGACGCGGCCGAGTGCGCGGTGCTCGTGGGCACGCAGATGATCGCCAAGGGCCTCGACTTCCCCGAGGTCACGCTCGTGGGCGTCGTCAACGCGGACACGACGCTGAAGCTGCCCGACTTCAGGGCGGCCGAGCGCACCTACGACCTCCTGGAGCAGGTCGCGGGCCGCGCGGGCAGGGGAGGGGCGGCCGGCGAGGTCATCATCCAGACCTACTGGGCCGACCACCCCGCGATCCAGGCGGTCGCCCGCCACGACCGCGACGTCTTCCTCGCCTACGAGCTCGAGGACAGGCGCGACTCCGGCTACCCGCCCTTCTCGCGCGCGGCCAACGCCGTCGTGTGGGGCAGGGACGCGCGCGCCGTGGCGGCCTTGGCCGACGAGCTCGCCCGCCTCGTGCGCGAGGAGGTCGGGGGCGAGGGCGGATGGGAGGTCCTGGGGCCCACGGACTGCGTGAAGGCCCGGGTCAAGGACAGGGTCCGCCGCCACGTGGTCGTGAAGGCGCCCCTCGACGCCGACCTCGGCCCCGTGCTCTCGCGCTGCGCCGCCAGGCTCCCCAGGCGGCAGGGTATAAGGATGGCGTTGGACGTCGACGCCTACGACTTCATGTAGGCGCGGCGAGACGGCGGCGCCGGGCGCCGACGCGAGGGACCGGCGAGGCCGCCGGCAAGACAGGGACCGGCGAGGCCGCCGGTGAGATAGGAGGATCCACATGAGCGGACTGGAAGACATCGTCCTGGCGCCGAACGAGTGCCTCAAGACCGAGTGCGCGCCGATCGACAAGATCGACGGCAAGGTGAGGCAGCTCGCCAAGCGCATGCTCAGGGACATGTACGCGGCGGACGGCTGCGGCCTCGCCGCGCCGCAGGTGGGCGAGCTCGTGCAGCTCGTCGTCATCGACGTGGACTACGGCGCGGGCAAGAAGAACCCCTACGTGCTGATCAACCCCAAGGTCGTCGTCGCCGACGGCGAGGAGCGCGAGAACGGCGAGGGCTGCCTCTCGTTCCCGGGGATCACGGTGCCCGTCTCGCGCCCGACCCACGTCGTGGTGCAGGCGCTCAACCTCGACGGCGACCTCATGCAGTACGAGGCCCGCGACAACCTGCTCGCCATGTGTCTACAGCACGAGATCGACCACCTGCACGGCGTGACGATGCTCGACCACCTCGCGCCGGCGCAGCGCGTCCGGGCCGTCGCGGCCTACCAGGACGCCCTCGCCCGGGGCGCGCGCCCCGGCGAGGTCGGCGAGGAGTAGGGGGTCGGCATGCGCATCGTCTTCATGGGGACGCCCGAGTTCGCCGTCCCCTCCCTCGAGATTCTGGCCGAGAAGGGCGACGTGGCGCTCGTGGTCACGCGCCCCGACGCGGTGCGTGGCCGTGGCAGGCGCCTCGAGCCCTCGCCGGTCAAGGCCGCGGCGGGGCGGCTCGGCCTGCCCGTGCTCGAGGCGCGCCGCGTGAGCGACGAGGTGCTCGCCGCCGTCGCGGACGCCTCGGCCGACGTGGTCTGCGTGGCGGCCTACGGGGCGATTCTGCCGGACGCGCTTCTCGGCATGACCCGCCTGGGCTGCGTGAACGTGCACGCCTCCCTACTGCCGCGCTGGCGCGGCGCCGCGCCGATCCAGCGCGCGGTGCTGGCGGGCGACGAGCGCGCGGGCGTCTCGATCATGCGCATCGCGCACGACCTCGACGCGGGCGCGTGGTGCCGGCAGGCCTCGACTGAGGTCGCCGACAAGCCCTGCGCGGAGCTCATGGCGGAGCTGGCCTCGCTGGGCGCGCGCGAGCTCGCGTGCGCGCTGGACGAGATGGACCGCGGGGTCGCGGTCTGGCACGAGCAGGACGAGTCGCTCGTGACGCTCGCGCCCAAGATCTCGAAGGAGGAGATGCGCCTCGACCCGGCCGACACCGCGCTCGCCAACAAGCGGCGCGTGCAGGCGTCGCTCGACGCGGCGCCGGCGCGGCTGCTCGTCGGCGGCCGGGGCGTCCGCGCGATGGGCGCCGTGCTCAGCCCGCGCGC
>OMVS01000065.1 GCA_900314575.1 uncultured Olsenella sp.
CCGGCGCCGCCGCCGCGGCCGGTGCCGTCGAGCCCGCCCAGGCCGCCATCCCGGCAGAGGTCGCCGTGGCCCGCGCGCACACCTCCGCCCTCGTGGCCGCGCAGCCCGAGGCCGAGGCCGAGGGCTACGTCGACGCCGAGGTCGCAGACGGCCTTTACGACATCACCTCCGGCGTGGCGGACGACCGCCACCTAGACGTCTCTGGCGGCGCCACCGGCAACGGCGGCGTGGTGCAGACGTGGTCGGGCAACCAGAGCGCCGCCCAGCGCTGGCGCATCTCCTCGGCGGGCGAGGGCTACTACACCGTCCAGAACGTCAACTCCGGCAAGTACCTCGACGTCGCCAACGGCGACGCCTCCTCCGGCGCGACCGTGCAGCAGTACGAGGGCAACGGGACCCCGGCTCAGCTCTGGAGGATCGTCTGCGACCCGGCCCGTGCCGGCCGCTACCTCTTCCTCTCCAGGCTCGGCGCCGGCAGGGGAGACGGGCTCGCCCTCGACGTGAGCGCGGCCTCCAGGGACCTGGGCGCGCGCGTGCAGCTCTGGACCCCCAACGGCACGGCCGCGCAGAGCTTCGGGCTCACCTCGCTCGGGGCGCTCGTGGAGGACGGCGTCTACACCATCGCCAACGCCGGCTCCGGCAAGGTGCTCGACGTCTCCGGCGCGAGCCTCGACGACGGCGGCAACGTCCAGCAGTACGCCGCGAACGGGACTCAGGCCCAGGAGTTCCAGCTGACCTACGACGCGGAGAGCGGCTACTACACGATCTTCTCCGCCGTGTCCGGCCGCGCCCTCGACGTCGACGGCGCCCGCGATGCCAACGGCGCCAACGTCTGGCAGTACTCCTCCAACGGCACCCGCGCCCAGCGCTGGGCGCTCGTGGCCAACGCCGATGGCACCTACTCCTTCGTCTCGGCGCTCGGCGACGGCCGCGCGCTCGACGTCAGCGCGGCCTCCGCCCAGGACGGCGCCAACGTGCAGATCTACGAGTCCAACGGCACCCGCGCCCAGCGCTGGACGCTCTCGCGCGTAGCGCGCGCCGTGGCCGAGGGCACCTACCGCATCGTGCTCGAGAACAACCACGCAAACGCGCTCGCCGTCTCCGGCGCGACCGACGAGGACGGCTCGCCCGCCACGAGCGCCGCAATCTCTGAGGCGAGCCTCTCCGAGCGCTGGTACGTCTCCTACGACGGCGACAAGGTGAAGCTCGTGAACGTGGGCTCCGGCAAGGCGCTCGACGTCTCCGCGGGCTCTACCGCGCAGGGCACGGTCGTCCAGCAGTACGCCGACAACGGCACGCAGGCCCAGAGGTGGTATTTGAAGCTCGGCGCCGGCGGCTGGCAGCTCGTCTCCGCCCTGGACGGCGGCGTGGCGCTCGACGTGAACGGCAACTCCACCAAGGCGGGCGCCAGGATCCAGGTCTGGGGCACCAACGCCTCGGCGGCCCAGCGCTTCCACTTCGTCCCCTGCGACGTCCTCGCCTCGGGCGAGGTCTACAAGATTTTGAGCATGGACGGCTCGGGCGACCTCGTGGTGGACGTCCCCGGCGCGAGCGATGCCGATGGCGTGGCGCTCCAGGTCTTCGAGGACAACGGCACCGCGGCGCAGCGCTTCAAGGTCGTGAGGCTTCCCTACGGCGGCTGGCAGATCGTAAACGTCAAGTCGGGCAAGTACCTGACCGCCGCGGGCGAGAGGGTCGTGCAGCAGGGGGCCAGCGGCTCGGACGACCAGCTCTGGCACGTGAGCTTCGACCCCACGGCCAACGCCATCAGGATCGTCACCGCCAAGGCCGCCGCCCAGGCGGCGGGGGAGGGTGTCAAGGCCGGCGGCACCACCTCCGGCTCGGCGCTCGTCCTCGGTGACACGTCCTCCTCCAAGGGCTTCCTCTTCAAGGCGGCGCGCAGGCAGGCGGACAGCGCCACCACGCTCGACGGCGTCGACATCGCCATGAGCTACGACGGCCACTTCGACCCCTACTCGGTCGCAGGCGACTTCGTGGTCATCAAGACGACCGAGGGCACGAGCCTTCAGTGGAGCGACGGCGTGGGTGAGGCCTCGAGCTACACCTCCATGGCCGACCGCGTGCTCGACGCGGGCAAGCTCCTCGGCTTCTACCACTTTGCCAAGGCCGGCGTCTCCATGGTCGAGCAGGCCAGGGCCTTCGTGGACTCGGTCAAGGACTACCTGGGCAAGGCCGTGCTCTTCCTCGACTGGGAGAACACGAGCTACAGTGACGTGACCTCGCTCGGCGTGGGGGCGGCAAAGCAGTGGCTCGACACCGTCTATGGGCTGACCGGCGTGCGCCCGCTCATCTACATGAGCAGGTCCGTGGTGAACCAGTACGACTGGAGCTCGGTCGCGGATGCGGGCTACGGCCTGTGGTGCGCCCAGTACCCCGACATGGACGCCCAGTACGGCTACCTCGGGTCCCCGTGGATGGGGAACAGCTCCAGCTTCGGTGCGTGGGAGCGGCCGACCATCTTCCAGTACTCCGCGACGGGCAGGCTCGACAACTTCAGCGGCGACCTCGACCTCGACAAGTTCTACGGCAGTGCGGAGGACTGGCTCGCCCTGGCGGCGCGCTCGTAGCGGGGCGGCTACCGGCGCCGCGCAGCGTCAGAGCCGCGATTCCGAGCCGTGCTGTTAAAAACTCCGTCGGAGGGTATACTACGAGACGATGGGCCCGGGATGACCGCTGATTCAAGTCACCGGGCCTAAATAGTGTCCATAGGAGGGGACGGCTGAGCGAGGAGAGGGACGAGGCCGTGAAACCGGATGTGGCACAATCCCCTGCGAACGCCGAGGGTGTGGCGGAAGAAGAGCGGCCTTCGACCCTCGAGTGGGCGAAGAGGTGGCTCTCGTCCGCGCGCCTGGCTCCCTACCTCGCCGACTGTGGCGGCGACGTGGAACTCGCCCTCGCCCTCCACGAATGGAACCTTGCGCTCGGCAGGGCTGTGATGATGGACGTCGCTCACTTCGAGCTTGCTCTGCGTAACTCCTACGCTCGCGTGCTTCGCGATGGCTTGGGGGACGGATGGCTGCTGGACGACTCCTCGCCCCTCAGGGCGCCCATCATGCGCATGAGCAAGGCCAAGAAGCAGCGTGACGTGAACCTCGTGAACCGCCGCGCAATCGACGATGCGCAGAGACGCGCGCGCGACCATAGCAACGCCGACCAGGTCGTGGCGGGACTCACGCTTGGCTTCTGGGTGCACCTCACCGACCGCAGTCCCCTTGTGACCATATTCGATGACTCAAGCCTCCGGCGATGCCCGTGGAGAGTCGCGATTGGCGGCGCCACTGCGCCCGCGAGGTGCTAGAATCACCCCCGTGGCTTTGATGAGGAGGAGTACCTCGGGTCACGCAGGCAAGAGCGAGCGGGGACGGTGTGAGCCCGCGCCGGCGTCCGGGAGAAGATCACCTCGGAGCTGCGGCCCAAAAGCGGGCTCTGCCCGCGAGTAGACGTCGCCGGAGTGGCCGCCGAGACAGGCCAGCCGAGTAAGGCGGATATCCGCTCGCTGGGTGGTCTACAAGCGAAGTGTACCTGGAGGCGCTTCGTCCCAGCAGGAGGGACGGGCGCCTCTTGCGTGGTGCCCGCTAGACGGAAGGAAGAGGAGTGGCAAACAAGTACAAGAAGACCATGAACCTCCCCAAGACCAAGTTCTCGATGCGCGCGAGCCTCGCCCAGAACGAGCCGGCGCGCCTCAAGGACTGGGAGGACAATGGCGTCTACGAGCTCCTGCTCAAGAAGAACGAGGGGCACGAGAAGTTCGTCCTGCACGACGGCCCCCCGTATGCCAACGGCCCCATCCACCTCGGCCACGCGATGAACAAGATCTCCAAGGACATGATCAACCGCTACAAGGCGATGCGCGGCTACCTCACGCCCTACGTCCCCGGCTGGGACTGCCACGGCCAGCCCATCGAGCACAAGGTCGAGGAGCAGCTCGGGACCGAGAAGTTCAACCAGCTCCCCAAGGAGAAGGTCCGCGAGATCTGCCGCAAGGAGGCCGTCTCCCAGGTCGACACCCAGCGCCAGGGCTTCAAGCGCCTCGGCGTCCTCGGCGAGTGGGACAACCCCTACCTCACCTACGTGAACGACTACGACGCCACGGACATAGAGATCTTCAAGGCCATCTACGACAAGGGCGCGATCTACCGCGGCCGCAAGCCGGTCCACTGGTGCAGCCACTGCCACACGGCCCTCGCCGAGGCGGAGATCGAGTACTCCGACGAGGTGTCGCCCGCCATCTTCGTTCGCTTCGAGATGACGACGGTGCCCGCGGGCCTCGAGGCCTACGAGGGCAGGCTCTGGGTCGACATCTGGACCACCACGCCCTGGACCCTGCCTGCCGATGACGCGGTCATCCTGCATCCCGAGGCCTCCTACGTCGCCGTCGTGGTCGACGGCCGCTGCGAGATCCTCGCCGAGGCCCTCGTCGAGCGCGACTGCGCCAAGTTCGGCTACGACTCCTACGAGCTCGCGCGCACGGCCTCGGGCGACGTCTGGCGCATGACGGGCGAGGAGCTCTGCCACAACCGCTACAAGCAGCCGATCTTCGGCGACCAGGGCGTCGAGGGCGAGTTCATCTACGCCGACTACGTCACGCTCGAGGACGGCACCGGCATCGTCCACACCGCGCCCGGCCACGGCGTCGATGACTACAACGCCGGCATGCGGTTCAACATCCCCATCGTGATGCCCGTCGACGACGACGGCCGCTTCTACAAGGGCGATAAGATCGGCACCGGCGGCCCGTGGAGTGGCATGGAGGTCAACGAGGCCAACCCCAAGATCATCGAGTGGCTCCGCGAGCGCGACGTCCTTATCCTCCATGAGGACATCACGCACAGCTACCCGCACTGCTGGCGCTGCAAGCAGCCGGTCATCTTCCGCGCCACCAACCAGTGGTTCGTCTCCATGGACGAGACGGGCCTGCGCAAGCAGGCGCTCGACGCCCTCGACCACGTGCGCTTCTACCCCGCGCACTCCGTCAAGCGCATCGGCTCCATGGTCGAGCAGCGCCCCGACTGGTGCATCTCCCGCCAGCGCTCCTGGGGCGTGCCCATCCCGGCCTTCACCTGCCAGGACTGCGGCGAGACCGTCGTGAACGACGACACCCTGGACGACGTCATCCGCCTCTTCCGCGAGAAGGGCTCCGACGCTTGGTTCACCGATGACCCCAAGGAGTACCTGGGCGAACACTGCGTCTGCCCCAAGTGCGGTAGCCACGAGCTCAAGGCCAACCAGGACATCCTCGACGTCTGGTGGGACTCCGGCGTCTCCCACACGGCCGTCTGCAAGCACCGCGACTACCTGCAGTTCCCGGCTGACATGTACCTCGAGGGCTCCGACCAGCACCGCGGCTGGTTCATGAGCTCGCTCATGACCTCCGTGGGCGCCTACGGCGTGGCCCCCTACAAGTCGGTCGTCTCCCAGGGCTTCACCCTGGACGGCCAGGGCCGCAAGATGTCCAAGTCGCTCGGCAACACGATCGACCCGAACAAGGTCTGCGACACGCGCGGCGCCGACATCGTGCGCCTCTGGGTCTCCTCGGTCGACACCTCGGTCGACGTGGCCTGCGACGAGCAGATCCTCGACCGCGTGGCCGACGCCTACCGCCGCTTCCGCAACACCCTGCGCTTCCTGCTCGGCGAGCTCGAGGGGCAGTTCGACCTGGCGACCGACGGCCTTCCCTTCGAGGAGCTCACGGCCTACGACAAGCTCAACCTCGCCCGCATGTGCCAGGTCCACGAACAGGTCACCGAGGCCTACGAGGGCTACCGCTTCAACGTGGTCTACCGCACGCTGTACGACTACGTGGTGACCGAGCTTTCCAACGGCTACCTCAACGCCACCAAGGACCGCATGTACTGCTCGGCCGCCGGCTCCAAGGAGCGTCGTTCCGCGCAGACGACCTGGTCGTACCTGCTGTCCATGCTCGTCCACGACCTGCAGCCGATCCTGGCCTACACCACCGACGAGGTCATGGCCTACCTGCCCGAGTCCCTGCGCGAGGGCCAGCGCTACGCCGCCCTCCTCGACTGGTTCGAGGCGCCGCTCGACCGCGCGGGCTACGAGCGCTATCTGGGCGCCTACGAGGCCATGCTCGAGGCGCGCAACGCCTTCACCAAGGCCTACGACAAGGCGCTCGAGGCCGGCACCATCGAGGAGAAGACCACGCAGGCCGCGCGCGCCGAGCTCACCGTGCCGCACGACGCCTTCGGGGCGCTCTCCGGCGTGGAGGGGCTCGACCTCGGCGAGGCCTTCGTCTGCTCCGACGTGTGCCTGCACGAGGGCGAGGAGCTCGCCTGCGAGTGCCTGCCCGCCGAGGGCCACAAGTGCGAGCGCTGCTGGAACTGGCGCGAGGTCGGCGAGGACGGTCTGTGCGAGCGCTGCCGCGAGGCGGTCGCCGCGGCGGAGTAGGCGGGAAGCGACGGATGGACTCTAGGGGCACAAGCGCGAGGGGCCTGAGGCTCGTCGTATTCTGGCTCGTTGTCGGCGTCGTCGCCCTGGTCGACCAGGCGACGAAGGCCGCGGTCCGCCAGGTCGTCGTGCCGGGGGGCCAGCCCTTCGTGCCCGGTGTTCTCGACCTCGTACTGGTCGAGAACACCGGTGCCGCCTTCTCGATCGGCCTGGGCGCGGGCGCGCTCTTCGTGCTCGTCGCCCTGGCCGTCCTGGCCTGCGCGAACGTGATCGTCTGGCGTCACGCCGACCTGCCGTTGCCCCTGGTCGTGGCCATCGGCCTCGTCGCTGGTGGCGGCCTGGGCAACATGATCGACCGCGTCTGCAAGGGCTCGGTGACGGACTTCCTCGCCACGACCTTCATGAGCTTCCCCGTCTTCAACGTCGCGGACGTCTGCGTGACGGTCGGGGTCGCCGTGGCCTTCGTCCTCTACCTCGCCTGGGACCGAAGGCGCGGCAAGGGCGGGGAGGAGGACGCGTGATCGTTAGCGCCCTCGTGGGGCCAGAGGCCGACGGCACGAGGCTCGACAGCTTCCTCGCCGCGCAGGCGGGCTGCCCCTCCAGGAGTGCCTGCGCGAGGCTCGTCGAGGGCGGCGCCGTCACCATCAACGGCACGCTTGCCACGAGCAAGAGCGAGCGCGTCCTCCTCGGCGACCGCGTGCAGGCGGAGGTCCCCGAGCCCGAGCCCGCCCCCGGCCAGCTCCCGCCCAACCCGGACATCCCCCTCGACATCCGCTTCGAGGACGAGCACCTGATCGTGCTCTCCAAGCAGGCGGGGCTGGTCTGCCACCCCTCGCCCGGTCACGTGAGCGACACCCTGGCCAACGCCCTTGTCGCCCACTGCGGCTACGAGCACCTGGGGCACCTGCAGGGGGAGGAGCGCCCCGGGATCGTGCACCGGCTCGACATGGACACCTCGGGGCTGATGCTGGCCGCCAAGGACGACGCCACCCAGAAGGCGCTGCAGGACCTCATCCGCCTGCGCGTGCTGGACAGGCGCTACGTCACCCTCGTGCAGGGCTACGTGGCCCCCGACGAGGGCACGATCGAGACGGGCATCGCGCGCTCCACGCGCGACCGGCTCCGCATGGCCGTCTCCGACGCGCCCGGCGCGCGCGAGGCCATCACGACCTTCCGGACCCTCGAGCGCTTCGAGGCGGGCCGGCGCGACGAGGGCTACTCGCTCCTGGAGTGCCACCTCTACACGGGGCGCACGCACCAGATCCGCGTGCACCTGCGCCACGTGGGGCACCCCCTCGTGGGCGACCAGCTCTACGGCCGCGGCGACGACAGGCAGAACCTGGGGCTGCGCCGGCAGTTCCTCCACAGCTGGCACGTGCGCTTCGACCACCCCGTCACGGGAGAAACCATCGAGCTGGCTGACTCCCTGCCGCACGACCTGTACGGTGTACTAGAATCTCTTCAGGAACGCTCGATGGGCCGCACCGAGGCGGGCGCGGCCATCTGCCCGCGGCTCGTGCCGGGGGAGTAGCGCGCCCGACAGGGCGAAAGCCCGCTCGAGAGAGGCGGAGTCAAGGTGGAACTCAACCGCATGGGCCTGACGCCCATCGTCATCTTCAACTTCATCATCCTGCTCTTCTTCACGCTGGCCTACTTCTACCAGCTCGTGTTCCTCATCCGCGGCCTCATCCACGGCGACGTGGTGCTGCCCAAGGCCAAGAAGAACCACTCCTACGCCTTCGTGATCGCCGCGCACAACGAGGAGCCGGTCATCGGCAACCTCGTGCGCTCGATTCTCACGCAGAAGTACGACGGCCTGATCGACTGCTTCGTGGTCGCGGACGCCTGCACGGACAACACCTTCGAGGAGGCGCAGAAGGCCGGCGCCATCGCCTGGTCAAGGAACGACCTGGTCCGCAAGGGCAAGAGCTGGGTGCTCGACTACGCCTTCAACCGCATCCTGAACGAGTACGGCGACAAGTACGAGGCCTTCTTCGTGATGGACGCGGACAACATCATCGCCCCCAACTACGTGGAGATCATGAACCAGGCCTTCGACGCCGGCTACCTGGTCTGCACCAGCTACCGCAACTCCAAGAACTTCGACTCGAGCTGGATCAGCTCGGCCTACGCCACCTGGTTCCTCCGCGAGGCCAAGTTCCTGAACAACGTCCGCATGATGGTGGGCACGAGCTGCGCCATCTCCGGCTCCGGCTGGCTCGTGTCCGAGAAGATCATCAAGGGCATGCACGGCTGGAACTTCCACGTGCTGACCGAGGACATCCAGTTCTCGACCTTCTGCTGCGCGCACGGCATCCAGATCGGCTACGCGCCGGCGGAGTTCTTCGACGAGCAGCCCGTCACCTTCAAGGCGTCCTGGACGCAGCGCATGCGCTGGACCAAGGGCTTCTACCAGGTGTTCTTCTCCTACAACCGCAACCTGCTCTCAGGCATCATCAAGGAGAGGCGGTTCTCCTCCTATGACATGCTGATGACGGTGGCCCCGGGCATGATCCTGACCCTGCTCTCTGCCTTCGTGAACGGCGCGTACCTGGTCATCGGCTACTTCAGCCACGGATTCATCGCCACCCAGGGCGAGCTGCTGATGTGCGTGGGCTCGCTGGTCATGACCTTCGGGTCCATGTACATCGTCTTCTGTATCCTGGGGCTGATCACGACCATCTCCGAACGCAAGCACATCCACTGCCGCAAGAAGTGGCGGATCGTGACCAACATATTCACCTTCCCGATCTTCATGCTGACCTACATCCCCATCACGGTGGTGGCGCTCTTCAAGAAGGTAGAGTGGGTACCCACCAAGCACGACATTGCGGTCAACTTCGACGACGTGATGAGCGAGGGGTAGCGAGCGAGCGGGGGGCGCGGGGCGCAGCTGCCCGGCGCCCCTCGTGCGTCCGGGCGCGCGGCGGGCCCTCGGTCCCGCCTCCTCCACGTGGACGAAGGCGCCGTCGGATGTTGCCTTTGTGTACCAACCTCCGACGGTGCTACAATCGCAAAAATTATTGGAAGCGGCAGAAGGAGACCACAAACTATGGCAACGTTCTTCGAAGGGGAGTCCCACACCTTCTCTGAGTATCTTCTCGTCCCAGGCTACTCCTCGCATGAGAACATCCCTGCCAACGTCTCGCTCGAGACGCCCCTGGTGCGCTTCCGCAAGGGCGAGGAGCCCTCGATCAAGCTCAACATCCCCATGGTCTCCGCTATCATGCAGGCCGTCTCCGGCCCCAAGCTGGCCGTCGCCCTCGCCCAGCAGGGCGGCATCTCCTTCATCTACGGCTCGCAGACCCCCGAGCAGGAGGCCGCGATGGTCGAGGAGGTCAAGAGCTACAAGGCCGGCTTCGTGGCATCAGACTCCACCCTCACGCCGGACATGTCCCTGGAGGACGTGCTCGAGCTCAAGGAGCGCACGGGCCACTCCACCATGCCCGTCACGGACGACGGCACCTCGCACGGCCACCTCGTCGGCATCGTGACCTCGCGCGACTACCGCCTCTCGCGCGACGACCGCGCCAAGAAGGTCTCCGAGTTCATGACCCCGGCCGACAAGCTCGTCACCGCCCCCGAGGGCACGAGCCTGCACGACTGCAACGACATCATCTGGGAGCACAAGCTCAACGCCCTGCCCATCGTGGACAAGGACGGCCGCCTGACCTCCATCGTCTTCCGCAAGGACTACGACTCCCACAAGTCCAACCCCGACGAGCTGCTCGACGAGCACAAGCGCTACATGGTCGGCGCCGGCATCAACACGCGCGACTACGCCGAGCGCGTTCCCAAGCTGATCGACGCAGGCGTCGACGTGCTCTGCATCGACTCCTCCGAGGGCTTCTCCGAGTGGCAGAAGCTCACGATCGACTGGATCCGCGAGCACTACGGCGACTCCGTCAAGGTCGGCGCGGGCAACGTGGTGGACGCCGAGGGCTTCCGCTACCTGGCGGACTGCGGCGCGGACTTCGTGAAGGTCGGCATCGGCGGCGGCTCCATCTGCATCACCCGCGAGCAGAAGGGCATCGGTCGCGGCCAGGCCTCCGCGCTCATCGACGTCTGCGCCGAGCGCGACCGCTACTTCCGCGAGACGGGCATCTACGTGCCGGTCTGCTCTGACGGCGGCATCGTCTACGACTACCACATGACGCTGGCCCTCGCCATGGGCGCCGACTTCCTGATGCTCGGCCGCTACTTCGCCCGCTTCGACGAGTCCCCGACCCGCCGCCTCAACGTCAACGGCTCCTACGTCAAGGAGTACTGGGGCGAGGGCTCGGCCCGCGCGCGCAACTGGCAGCGCTACGACCTCGGTGGCAAGAAGGGCATGTCCTTCGTCGAGGGCGTCGACTCCTACGTGCCCTACGCCGGCCCGCTCAAGGAGGGCGTGGACGGCTCGCTGACCAAGGTGCGCTCCACGATGTGCAACTGCGGCGCGCTCGACCTGGCCGAGCTGCGCGACAAGGCCAAGATCACGCTGGTCTCCGCGACCTCGCTGGTCGAGGGCGGCGCGCACGACGTCATCCTGAAGGACAGCAACGCGGACACCAACTACCGCGGGTAGCGGGCCTCGGCGCGGGGTCGGCCTTGCCGCCTTGCCGCCGGGCCGCCGGGGCTCGGGGCCGCCGGGGCGCCGGCTGGCGCCCGCCAGGGG
>OMVS01000117.1 GCA_900314575.1 uncultured Olsenella sp.
CGCTGCGCGGGCAACTACGTGGCCCACGGCAGCTACCGCCGGCACGTCGTCCACAGGGGGCGCGAGGAGCGCGTCGAGGTCAGGCGGGTGAGGTGCATGAGCTGCATGGCCACCCACGCGGTCATCCCGCCGGGCGTCGTGCCCTACCTCCAGCACTCCGAGGGCCTCGTGCTGGCCGTGCTCGCCGCGTGGGCGTCCGGCTCGTCGAACGCCGAGGTCAGGCGGTCCTTCGGGATCTCGGAGACGACGAGGAGGAGGCTCCTGTCGGGCGCCAGGAGGCGCGCCTGCGCGCTGCTGGCCTGCGGCGCGACGAGGGCCGCCGTCGACGCCGCGCTGGCCTCCGCCGGCATGGGCGCCGTGCCCGCGCTGCACATGGGCGCCTACGGCACCCGCTTCGCCGAGAACGTCAGATTAAACAATGCGGCGGCGCCCCCGCGGTCGCCCCCGGCGCCCTCCACATAGCCCGGCGTCTGGCGGCCGCCCCCCGCCTGCCCCATCATCGGGCGCGTGCGCGCATGGGGCGCGCGAGCGACCGAGAGGACGGTGGCGGCACGTGGATGCCAAGGAGAAGAGGCGGGTGGAGCTCGCCGAGTACAAGTTCGGGCTCATAGCGCCCGCGGTGAACGGGACGTACCCGGACCCCAGCATGGCCGAGTACTTCAGGAGGGTGTGCGCCGAGCCGGTGGGGCTGCCCGACGGCACGGTGGCGCGCCTCAAGCCCTCGACGCTGGCCAGCTGGAGGCGCAGGTACCTCAAGCTCGGCTTCGAGGGGCTCATGCCCAAGGGGCGCAGCGACCTGGGCACGAGCCGCAGGATCGACGCCGACCTGGGCGCCGACATACAGGCCATGCGCGCCGAGAGCCCCAGGATCAGCGCCAAGATGGTGCACGAGCGGCTCGTGGAGGAGGGCCACGTGGCCGCCGGCGAGCTGTCGGTGGCGACCGTGCAGCGCTGGTTCAGGAACAACCCCCTGCCCGAGGGGGAGGCGCCCGCGAAGGACCGCCGCGCCTTCGAGTCGGCGCGCGTCAACGGCATCTGGCAGGCCGACACGCTCTACGGCCCGCACGTGGGGACCCCGCCCAGGCGCGCCTACCTGCAGGCAATCATAGACGACAAGTCCAGGAAGGTGGTCTCCGCGCGCTTCGTGGAGCGCGACGACGCGGCCAGCTTCCAGGGGACCCTCCGGGCGGCCGTGGCGTCGCACGGCGTGCCGGAGAGGCTCTTCGTCGACAACGGCGGGCCGTACAGGAACGGCCAGCTCTCGCTCATCTGCGGCGAGCTGGGGATAGTGCTGCTGCACGCGGCCGTGCGCGACGGGGCGGCCAAGGGCAAGATCGAGCGCTTCAACCGCACGCTCAGGATGCGGTTCCTCTCGGTGCTGCCCGAGGGGGCGAGGGCCTCCATGGGCGCCCTCAACGCGGCGCTCGCCGCGTGGGTCGCCGCCTACAACGCCACCGTGCACTCCTCGACCAGGCAGGCCCCCAACGAGGCCTTCGCCGCCGAGGCGGACCGCCTGCGCTGGCTGGAGGGCGGCGAGGGCGCCCTCGACGAGGCCTTCCGCAACCGCGTCACGCGCAAGGTCGCCCCCGACGCCACCGTGCGCGTCGACCACGTCCTCTACGACGCGCCGATGGGGCTGGTGGGCGAGCGGGTGGAGCTCAGGTGGACGCCGGGCCGCGAGGGCGACGTGTGGATCGTGATGCCCGACGGCTCGCGCCGCCGGCTGGCCCCCACCGACAAGGCCGCCAACGCCGAGGCGCCGCGCGTGCGCCCCTACTCGATCGACTGGGGCGCCGGGGAGGTGTCGTGACGTGGCCGAGGACTTCCTGCGCTTCTACAACATGTCGCGCAACCCCTTCGCGAAGGGGCTGCCCACCGACATGGCCCACCCGACCGAGGACCTGAGGCAGGTGCACGCGCGCCTGTCCCACCTCGCCCGCACCGGCGGGATCGGCCTCATAACCGCCGACCCGGGCGCGGGCAAGACCTTCGCCGTGAGGACGTGGGCCGACGGGCTCAACCCCAACACCAACCGCCTGGTGTACCTGTGCCTGTCGACCGTCACCAACATGGAGTTCTACCGCGAGCTCTGCCAGGGGCTGGGCGTGGAGCCCGGCTTCAAGAAGTCGGACATGTTCCGCGACGTGCAGGCCTGCGTGCGCAGCCTCGTCGAGGAGCGCCGGCAGCGCGTGACCCTGGTCATCGACGAGGCCCACTACCTGCAGTCGTCGGTCCTCAGGGACCTGCAGATGATAGCCAACTTCGACATGGACTCGCGCGACATGCTGGCGATCGTGCTGGTGGGCCACTCCGTGCTCGCCCAGTACCTGTCGCGCCAGCCCCACGAGGCGCTCAGGCAGCGCCTCGTCGCGAGCTACCGCATGCGCGGCCTCTCCGGGGCCGAGGCGGCCGAGTACGCGCGCTCGATGCTGCTTCGGGTGGGCGCAGACCCCGAGATCTTCGACGACGCGGCGCTCGCCGGCGCCCACGGCTGCTCCGGCGGGTCGGTGCGGCGGCTCAACTCGGTGCTCACCAACGCCCTCACGATAGGCGCGCAGCAGCGCGCCCGCGCCATCGACGCGGAGATGGTGCGCTGCGCGGCCGACGAGCTGGCGCTGCTGTGACGGGCCCGGTGCGCGCCAACGAGGCGGGGTGGCTCTCGGGGTGGCTCGCGGAGTGCGCCCCCTCCGCGCCCGTGCGCGTGAGGGTGAGGCTGCCCGACATCGGCTGGGAGGTGGAGGACTGGGCCTTCGGCGTGGGCGGGACGCGCGCCGAGCCCGTCATCGAGGTCACCGTCCACGGGTTCGACCTCGACTTCCCCGACGTGGCGAGGAGGCTCCTGGCCCTCGCCGAACGGCTGGCGCACTACAACCTCGTCGACTAGCGGGCCTGAGGCCGACAATCGCGGGGGCACCCCTTCGGGCGCCCCCGCAACGCTTTCTCACGCAGCCGTCCGGGGCGGCAGATTAATCAATGTGACGTTAGGCGGTGTTCTCAATTTGTCGTTCAACACCCTGCGCAGCTCCGGCGGGCCAGCCGAGCTCGAGGAACCCGTCCGTGGGCGAGGGGTCCCTCGCCTCCCTCCATTCCCTCACGAAGCGCTCGACCGTC
>OMVS01000031.1 GCA_900314575.1 uncultured Olsenella sp.
CAGGGGCGCGCCCACGCCGGCAGGGGCCTGCGAGGCCGCGCGGGCCCCCAGGGCCTCCGCGTGCCCCCAGGTGCCATAGCGCAGCTCGCGGACCGCGCGCACGAAGGTGCGGGCGTCGCTCACGAGCCCGCCGGTCGCGCGCCGGCGCGCGAGCTCGGAGCGCAGCAGCTCCCCCATGTCGTCGCTGACGGCGATCCGGGGCTCCACGAGGACGCCCGCGTACGTGATCTTGTCGCCGAAGGGGATGAGCGCGGTCCTCACGAAGGCGGGCTCGGCGCTCACGACCTCCCAGGGCTCCGCGTTGATGCCCGTCACGACGAAGCCCATCCCCTCCCCGAGAAGGACGCTCTGCCCCAGCCCGTCGCGGACGACCGAGAAGGTCCCGTAGAGGCCCTGGCCCCAGCGGCGCAGCTCCTGGACGTCGGCGGCGGGCAGGTCGGCGGGGTTCTCCCGCGCGAAGTCGTCGATGGTCGAGCGGTCCTCGTCCCAGACGTACTTCATGAGGCTGGCCTGGACCTCGGGGTCGGGCTCGAAGGCGCCGTCGGGGTAGAGCTCGTCGGTGAGGTCGAGCCGGACCGCGGCGAAGTCGTAGAGCGCCCACAGCAGCTCTACGAGCTGCTGGTACTGCCCCGTCGTGAGGATCATCGCCGCCTCCTTCGCCCCTTGACGCCCTTGGCGCGCAGCCCCCTGCGCTATTCTGCGCCGGGGGCCGCGGCCTTCCGCACATGATATACCGAGCGCCTCTGCCGGATACCACGGACCCAGCTGGCCGGGGCCGTGCCATCGGCACGGCTTGCCCGCAAAGGCGAACAAGGCGAAAATAGGCGAACAAGGCGAAATGAATTCGGCAGCGTCCCCCTCGTGATGGCTGGTCGTCAGTCGATCAGAAGGGAGTTGTTCGACGCCTTCGTCCAAGGCAGAGGGAATCCGAACCTCTCCAGCATTCTTGTTGGACCGCGAGGGTCCGGAAAGACCGCGCTTCTCACCTACCTTGGCAAAGAGGCCTCCGGGCAGGGATGGATCGCGGTTCACGCCGTCGCCATGCCCGGCATGCTCGAGGACATATACGAGCAGACTCTTCTCGCCTGCGCCGACGTGCTGGGCGAGGGGAAGGCAAGGTCCCTGCGCCTCACAGGCATCGGCGTCGGACCCATCAGCGCCAGCTGGGAGGTTGCGGCCGCCCCTTCCGAGAACTGGCGCACCCGCATGGGCAAGCTCGTCGGCGCGATTGAGGACGCCGACTACGGCCTTCTCGTCACGGTGGACGAAGTGGTCGCCACGCTCGACGAGATGGTCACCCTCGCTGCCGTCTACCAGCTATTCGTACGCGAACAGCGTCGGGTCGCATTGGTGATGGCAGGCCTCCCCCACAACATCAGCGCCCTTCTCAACGACAAGAGCGTCTCCTTCCTGCGAAGGGCGCAGCAGCATGCCCTGGGAACCATTCCCGACTCGGACGTAAGGGAGGCCTTCAGGCAGACGGCGGCCATAGGCGGAAGAGACGTCACGGACGACGCGCTCGAGGCGTGCGTCCGCGCGATCGGGGGCTTCCCCTACATGCTCCAGCTCGTGGGGTTCAGGTGCTGGCAGGCGACCAGCCCGGATGCCGTCATATCTGCGAGAGGCGCGCAGCGCGGGATCCGGGATGCGCAGGAGGACTTCCGCTCGCACATCCTCGCACCCACGTTCCGGGAGCTCTCCGAGGTTGACCTCCAGTTCGTCGAGGCGATGCTCGAGGACGAGGGTGAGAGTCGAATATCCGACATAGCCAAGCGCATGGGGGTGGAGAGCCGGTACGCATCGAAGTACCGCAGCAGGCTGCTTGCGGAGGGAGTCGTCGAGCAGGTCGCGCGCGGGGTGGTGCGCTTCGCTCTTCCCGAGTTCAGGTCCTACGTCCGAGAGGAGCTCGGCGCCTAGGCGACCCCCTCCGCCCCGAGCCGCCGCAGCGGGGCTACGCCTGCCGCGCGCGCTCCCGGCGGGAGAGCGCGATGGTCACCAGCACGAGGACGAACGCCACGGCGGCGAGCATCGCGCCGAAGAGCCCCAGGTAGGAGATGCCGGGGCCGACGATGACCCTACCGCCCACGAAGGTCCCCGCCGCGATGCCCACGTTGAACGAGAGCGGCTCGAGCGAGCTCGCCAGCGTGAACGCCTTGGGGTAGCGCCGGCGCGCCACGTCCATGAAGTTGGAGATGCTGGGGATCGAGGCGAGGTACATGAGCAGCGCGAGCAGCATGACCATGACGAGGGCGGGGCCGGCGTTGCCTCTTGCGAGGAAGAGGCCGAGCAGGACCGCCGCCAGCACGGGGAAGACGACCGCCAGCGAGCGCAGGCCGAAGCGCTCGTCCAGCCAGCCGCTCAGGAAGTTGCTCGCCAGGGTGACGGCGCCGTAGGCGACGAGCGTCCGGCTCGCGTCGGCCGCGCCCATGCCCAGGACCTGCTCGAGGTAGGGCGTCACGTAGCCGTAGAAGGTATAGACGGAGCCTACGCCGAAGACGAACACGGCCATGCCCGCAAGGATGCACGGCTCCGAAAGCAGCCGCAGCTGCTCGCGGGCGCTTGCGGGCTCGTCGGTCGCGCCGGAGCGCGGCATGAGGAGGGCGAGCAGGACGCAGGCCACGACGCAGACCGCGAGCGTGCCGTACATGGCGACGCGCCAGCCCACCGTGCTGGCGAGCATCTTGCCCGCGCTCGTCGCCACGATGAGCGCCACCGAGTAGCTCGCGTACACGAGGGTGAGGGCGCCCGAGGTGCGCTCGGCCCCCACGAGCTCGGGGAGGAAGGTCACCCCCACGGCGAGCAGGCCGCCCGAGATGGACCCCAGGACGACGCGGGCGAAGAGCAGCGCCCCGAAGGTCGCGGCGAACGCCGAGACGACGTTTGCGAGCAGGAACAGGGCCAGGTAGGCGAGCATCACGTGGTAGCGCCTGAAGCGGCCGGTGGCGAGCGCCAGGGTCGGGGTCATGACGGCGTAGGGCAGCGCGAAGAGGCTGATCAGCTGGCCCGTCGTGGAGAGCGAGACGCCGAAGTCGCGCGCGAGCTCGCTCTCGATGCCGATGACGACGAACTCCGAGCAGCCCAGGGCGAAGCCCATGAGGACCAGGACCGCCACGCAGAGCCTCGCCCGCGCAGCCGGAGCAGCCGACCTGCCCTGCGCGCCCTCGGCCGCTCGTCCTTCTCGCCCACCTGTCGCCTCTGCCATCCGAGAACCTCCCCCGTCACGTCACAACGACGCAGTAGCCTACCACGCGGGGGCTCCCCGGAACGGCACAAGACGCACCGGTGCGGTGGTGGGCGCGGCGGCTACCTGCCGAGGCAGCCGACGGGGATGACGTAGACGCCATCCGCCCTCTGGTAGGAGCGCTCGCCGAGACCGACCAGGACCGCCAGGAACTCCGGCTCGCGCGTGCGGGCGAGAGAGTTCCTCGCCAGCTTCTCGCGGATGCGCAGCAGGTTCTGGGCGGCTTCGTCCGCCTTGTTCTCGCCGAGCTTCACCTCGAAGGCACCCCACCTGCCGGACGCGTCCTCGATGACGGCGTCCGCCTCGAGCCCGTTGTCATCGCGGTAGTAGTGCATGGGGTCCTGCGACGCCTCGGGGAGGGCACGCGCGTAGACGGTGAGGTCGCGGACACACAGGTTCTCGAAGACCAGGCCGAGCGTCTGCCAGTCCTCCTTGAGCGACCGCTCGTTCATCTGCAAGAGCGCGACCGCGAGGGACGGGTCGACCAGGTAGCGCTTGGGGCTCGTCCGGAATCGCTTGGGCGAGCGGGCGGGGGGCTCCCACCCGCGCACGGGCATCACGAGGTAGAGCGACTCGAGAAGGGCGACGTAGTTCGAGACGGTCGCCGGCGAGACCGCGTCGGTCTCGCCTGCCTCGCCGTACATGTCGCGCACCATCGTCTTCCTGGTCGTCGCCTGGCCGAGGTTCCTTGCGAGGCTTCCCAGCAGTCGCCGCGCCGTGTCGGGGCTTCCGCCCTTGGCGGGGACGCTCTGCTCTACCGTCGCGTCCACGTAGTCCCTCGCTATCCGCAGGGCACGAGACGGCCTGATGCCGACGGCCTCCGGCCACCCTCCCCTGCAGCACAGCGACACCAGCCGGTCGACGTCCATCTCGCAGGAGACGTGTGCGAACTTCCCCTCGAAGAGGCCCGCCAGGGAGACCTCCCCCGTGGAGTCGCCGGACTCCTGCAGCGACATGGGCAGCATGCGCACCCTGCCGATTCGGCCCACACCGCTGTGGTGGACCCGGTCCTTCGCGGGCGTCGACGAGCCGGTCAGGATCCAGAGTCCCTTCTCGCCTCCTGCGTCGTCGACCTCGTGGCGCACCACGTCCCATACGGAGGGGGCGAGCTGCCACTCGTCAATCACGTGCGGCCGCTCCCCCACGAGGACGGCCTTGGGGTCCGCAAGCGCCATGTCCAGGTTCTGGCCCTCGTCGAGGTAGATGATGCTCCTCGCATGGCGGCGCGCGGTCCAGGTCTTGCCGCACCACTTGGCGCCGGCGATCTCCACAGCGCCGTAGGTCTCGAGGCACTCGTCGACCTCGTCGTCGACGATTCGGGGCAGGTACCCCGCAGGAACGACTGACATCGCCACCGACCTCCCAACTTATGATGCGATATCCCCAAGGCTCATTATCTAGCATTCTAGCTGCGATGTTGTCAGATTCTGCGAATTTGATTGTCGGTTTCCGGGTTTTCCGTTGTCGGATTTCGCGATTCTCATTGTCGGTTTCCGCGTTTTCTGTTGTCGATTTCCGCGGATGGCAGACGTGCGGCGCGCCTGCTCCGGCCAGCGTCGCCCACAGAAGGCCGCGACCAGATCAGGACAGGTCCTCCAGGAGGCGGCGCATCTCGCGCTGGACGGCGTGCTCCTCGTTGGTGCCCACGACCCTGCACGCGATCTGCTTGAGCGCCGGGCGGGCGTTGCCCATCACGTAGGGGTGCCCGACGAAGCGTAGCATCGCGTAGTCGTTCATGCTGTCGCCGAAGGCCACGACCTCCTGCGGGTCGATGCCCCAGTAGCGCATGACCTGCTCCAGGCCGGTCGCCTTGCTCACCTGGGACGGCGTCACGTCGATCCAGGTGGAGCCGGAGGGCATGAAGGAGAACCGGTCGCCCAGCTCGCGCTCGAGGATGTACACCATGTCCATGATGTCCTCGTGACGGTCGTAGCACACGGCGGCCTTGATGATGCTCACGTCGGGAGAGGGCGGGTCGAAGAGGCGCTCGGCACGGGGCAGGTCCTTGTCGAGCTCTCGCACGTAGCGGGACTGGTCGTCCAGCAGGTAGGTGCGGCGCTCGTCGTAGAGCACCAGGTGCAGGCAGTCGAGGACCTGGCAGACCCTGAAGAGGCGGCCGATGTCCATGGTCGAGAAGACCTCGCGGTCGAGCAGATGGCCGTCGGCGTACACCTGGCTGCCGAGCGCGGCCACGTAGTCCATCTGGTCCGCGACCGGCGCGAAGAACTCGCGCAGGGTCCGGTAGCGCCGCCCGGAGCTCGCAACGAAGATGACGCCGTGACGGCGCAGTGCCGAGACGAGCCCGAAGGTCTCCTCCGGCAGCCTTCCCCGGTCGTCCAGAAGCGTCCCGTCCATGTCCGCCGCGATAAGCCTGACCATCTCTCCTCCGCTCCCCCTGAGGTCGTCTCTGGGCAGCTCGCCCGTGAGCCGGACGCCCCCAATGGGATACTCTACGACAGGAGGGACCCCGCGACGGGCACGACGCCACGACGGGCGCCCATGCGGGCGCGACTGCGCGGGCGCCGGGCGACGGAAGGCCGCCGCAGCTCGACGGGCGCAGACACCGGTCGCAGCGGCGGCGCGACGACAGACGGAGGGAACGCGATGGCTGACGACTTCTTCGACGATGACGACCCCTACTTCCTGGTCTGCGACCGGCTGGACGCGGGCGAGGACCCGCGCGAGGTCTTCGCGTGGGCGACGTCGAGGCGCAAGCGCGCAAAGGGCGAGGTCCAGCGCGACCAGTGGGGCGAGGCCCTCTCCTACATCAGCGCGGAGTACCCTGAGCTCGACCTTGGGTAGGGACCCGGCCGGCGGCGGGCCGCGAGTGCGGGCAACGCCGATGCGCGGGAAGACGACGCGAGGACAGACGACAGGAAGGTACCGGACTGACATGGGCACGACGCAGGGAGAGGGGCCGCAGAGGCTCCCGTTCGCATCCGACTACGAGAGGGGCGCGCTGCCGCAGGTCCTCGAGCGGCTCCAGGAGGTGAACCTCGAGCCCAACCCGGGCTACGGCGCCGACGCCCACAGCGAGCGCGCCCGCGCCCTCATCCGCGAGGCGGCGGGCGCCCCGGAGGCGGAGGTGAGCTTCCTCGCGGGCGGCACGCAGGCCAACGCCGTCGTGATCGACGCCCTTCTCGCCCCGTGGCAGGGCGTCGTGGCGGCGGACTCGGGACACGTGAGCGTGCACGAGGCCGGCGCGATCGAGGCCATGGGGCACAAGGTGATCGAGCTTGGGGGCGAGGACAGCAAGCTCACGGCCGAGGCGGTGGACGCGGCCTGCCGCTCGTGGGAGCAGGACGAGAACCGCGAGCACATGGTGATGCCCGGCCTGGTCTACGTGTCGCAGCCCACGGAGTACGGCAGGCTCTACAGCCTGGCGGAGCTCGAGGCGCTGCGCGCCGTCTGCGACGCGCACGGCATCGGGCTCTACGTGGACGGCGCCCGGCTCGCCTACGCCCTGGCCGCCCCCGGCAACGACGTGGGCCTGGCCGACCTCGCGCGGCTCACGGACGCCTTCTACGTGGGCGGCACCAAGTGCGGGACGCTCCTGGGCGAGGCGGTCGTCTTCCCCAGGCCCGGCACCTGCCCGCACTTCCTGACGCTCGTCAAGCGGCGCGGCGCGCTGCTCGCCAAGGGCTTCCTCGTGGGCGCGCAGTTCGAGGCGCTCTTCGAGGACGGCCTCTACCAGCGGCTCGGGGAGCGGGCCTGCGCGCAGGCCGCGCGCGTCGCGCGCGCCTTCGAGGAGGCGGGCTGCGAGCTCCTGGAGCCGCAGCAGACCAACCAGGTCATCGTCGCGCTCGAGAAGGACCAGCTGGAGCGGCTCGAGGCGCGCGTGGAGGCGAGCTTCTGGAGCCACCTTGCCGACGGTCGCACCGCCGTGCGGCTCGCGACGAGCTGGTCCTCGACCAACGAGGAGGCAGACGCCCTCGTCGACGTCATCCGCACGCTCGCGTAACGGCGCGCGTGCGCCAGGGACGGGCCGGCAAGGGACGGGCCCGCCCCTGGCCCCGCGCCCGTGCGGGCAGCGGCGCGCGGGCAGCGGCGTGCGGGCAGCGTCGCGCCCGCACCTACCCCAGGCGCACGAAGGCCTGGATGAGGGCGACCTCGCGCCCCGTGTCACCTGCGTTCCTCACGCGGTACTCCCCCACGCTCGCGGGCACGACGAACGTCTCGCCGAAGTGCACCTCGAGCGGGTCGAAGGAGCCGTCCGCGCTCTCCGCCACCACGGCGTCGCCCTCCACGAGGTTGAGCATGTTGACACTCCCGAAGGTGGCGATCGTGGCGCGCTCGTAGAACCAGTAGCGGCGCGTCTCGATGAACTCGAGCTCGTCGAGCCCGGTCCTCTCCACGCGCACGCCAGGCTCGTGCGAGAGGTCCGCGTGCTCGGCGCCAGCCCGGTCGACGAGCCGGCCGAGGACGCACTCGGTGTCGCGCTCCGCCACGATGTTGGGCGCGCCGTGGCCGACGTTGATCGGCCGCGGCAGCCCGTCAAGCCCGACGCGACCCCAGTCCCACAGCTTGAAGGTGAAGATGTAGGGCGTCGCGCTTATCTCCAGGATCACCGTCCCCGCGCCGCCGGCGTGCACGGTGCCCGCCGGGATGTGGACGTGGTCGTGCCTTCCCACGGGCACCCGGTTGACGTAGCGCTCGTCCGGGAACCGGAAGCCCCCGCGCTCGGCGCGCCTGAGGTCGGCGACCATCTCCTCCTTGCTCGCGCCGGTCTTGAGGCCCAGGTACACGCAGGACTCGGGCGTGGCGTCGAGGATGTAGTAGCTTTCGTCCTGGGTGTAGGTCATGCCGAACCGGTCCTGGATGTAGGCGGTCAGCGGGTGAACCTGCAGGCTCAGGTTGCCACCACCCATGGTGTCGAGGTAGTCGAAGCGAATCGGGAAGTCCACGCCGAAGCGCGCGTGCACCTTGGCGCCCAGCAGCGGCACGGGAGCGAGGGAGACCACGTCCTGCGCCGGGACCTCGACGCAAGTGCCCGAGAAGTCGAGCGCGACGGAGTTCTCCTCCGGCACGCCGTCGAACGCCCAACCGAAGTTGGGCGCCTCGGGGTCGAGCCCGAAGCGCTCCTGCATCCAGTGGCCGCCCCAGACGCTCGCGTCGAAGTAGGGCACCAGGCGGAAGGGCTGGGTCGCGACCTGCGCGAGGGCGACGCGCCACGCCTCGCCGCTCACCATGCGTGGGTCACCGCGGCGGTTGCAGTCCAGCAGCAGGTCGACGCGGTCTGCGAGGTCGCGCTTGATGCGGTCGGCTACGCGCCACTCGAAGAAGTAGCCGCGCTTGAACTTGCGCAGGGCGTCCTCGTCCGCGTTGTCGGCCTTCCAGTTGCAGGCGCCCGCACGCAGGCGCAGCTGGATCTCCCAGCGGGTGAGGGACGCGTAGACGAGAAGGGCCGGGGCGCCGGACACGGCCGCGCCTGCGTCACCCGCGCCGACGTCGGCCGCCTCACAGAGCCAGGCGGCGCCGACGCCGTACACCACCACCAGCCCCCGGGCCGCGCGGATCTTCTCGCCCGCTGACGCCACCTGCGCCTCGTCGAAGAACTGCTCGATCCTGTAGTGCGACATCACGCCGAACACGCGGTCGTCGGTGATGCAGTCCGCGATGCGGCGCTGCACCTGCTCGGCAGGCTGCGAGTAGTCGTCAGAGAGGATCGTGAGGCTCGGGGCGAGCGGCTCGACGAGCTCGCGGCGGAGCTCGTCGAGGTCCGTGCCCGGGTAGCACTCGAGCGCGAGGACGACGGGGCCGGCGGCGCCCGCGTCCGTGCCGTCGGTGACGCGGGCGGTCGTGCGGGCGGCGAGCTCCTCCCGGATGCGCGCGACGACGCGCTCGTAGCCGCGCTCGGGGACCTCGTCGGAGTGGATGCGGATCGTCGGGTGGAGGTCGTAGCTGCTCATTTCGCGCCTTTCGCGTCAGGAGGTCGGCCTGGCGGCCTCGCGGATGGGGCGGGTGCGCACCCCACAAGCATACTTGCTGGCGAGCGCAGGCGGACAGAGGCTCGACGGGGCCACGGACCGCTCGCGTCCGACGTCTGGCCCGCCCGGCCGCGGCTCTTCTCCCCCTGGCCGCCGATGGGCACCGGAGCGCCAGCACGGGCACACCGGTACGGGCGCGCCCGTGCGTCGGCAGGGGCCACCGCTCCATCGGCAGGGACCACCGGAAATCGATAACGAAAGGCCGACCGGATGAGAGGCGATCTAAGGCCCGCTTCGACCTCCCGACGGCCTTTGGTACCTATTCTGCGAAGCGTCGGCAGGACGGCTGCGGGCCGATTGAGATTGACACGGGAAGCAAATCGCTTTTTCTCGACAAAATTTCAAAAAATTGTCGGCAAAGCATTAAATAAGGGGTGTTCATTTAATGGTTTCCGGACAAAATATTCAAAAATTGTCAGCAAAAAGCGATTTGCTCGGGGCGCAGGTCCGTGCGCCACCGCCTCCCCTTCTCGTTTCGGCATACGAGACTCACAAGTGTCTAGAAGGACTCGGTGAGGCAAGGTCGAACCGAGGGCGAACCGCGGGCGAGCCGCGCGTGGAGCAAGCGACAAGCGAGGGGATTCCTCCATGCCGCCCTCCGGACTCGGCGCCTGAGAGGGGCAGGGCGCAGAACGGGCGCTGGCTCGCATGCGCTCGTGTGCGACTGGCGGCAACTAGATCAAGGGTAAAACAAAAGGCCAGGGGACTAAGCCCCTGGCCTGCTGTTTTCTATGGAGCCAGCAATCGGACTCGAACCGATGACCCCCGCTTTACGAGAGCGGTGCTCTACCAACTGAGCTATGCTGGCAACTCCACGGCTGCATCGCAGCGAGTAGAGATTATACGGGTAGTCGCTATCCGGCGCAAGGGGCTTCCGGGCTTTTTTCCGCCCCCGCCCTGGCACCCGGCCGGCGCTGGCATCCGCCAGCGCAGCGGGCACGCGACCGACGGCGCTACAGCATCCTGAGCACGCCACGCACCAGCTTCTGGAACTCCTCCTCCTTGCGGCCGGACTCCTCGAGCACGCTCTGGTGCGACGTGTCGCTCGCGCCCGAGTAGTTCGTCGCCAGCGTGAGCCCCAGCACGTTCATGCCCAGCGCGCGGGCCATGATGACCTCGTTCACCGTGGACATCCCCACGTAGGAGACGCCCAGCCCCGCCAGGGCGCGGACCTCGGCCTCGGTCTCGAGGCACGGGCCGAGCACCCCGGCATAGACGCCCTCGGCGACCTCGATGCCCTCGTCTTCCGCCACCGAGCGCGCGAGCGTGCGCAGATAGGGCGAGTAGGCGTCGGTCATGTCCACGAACGGGTTGTCCACCCCGCGCACCTCGTCCCACTCCGCCAGCGGGTTGCGCCCGGTGAGGTTGATCTGGTCGCACAGGATGCCCAGGCCCGGCTCGGCGTTGCCCCGGATGGCGCCCGTCGCGCACGCGAAGATCACGTCGCGGCAGCCGAGACGGTGCGCATGGCGCACGAGCGAGGTCACCTCGGCGGCTGAGTAGCCCTGGTAGAGGTGGATGCGCCCCGGGTAGACGACCACGGGCACGTCGTCGATGCTGCCGATCGTGGCCTCGAAGCTGTGGCCCGCCATCGGGCGCGCCTCCTCCGGGAAGCCCTCGACGTCGTGGTAGTCGACCCTGCGGACGGGCCGCACCAGCTTGGCGAGGTGCCCCAGGCCGGTCCCCAGCACGATTGCGACGGGATGCTCCACGGACGGCTTGCAGCTCTCGACTACTTCCTCGCTCACCACGCAGATCCCCTCCTCCTCGAGCAGGCGGGCGAAGACGCCCTCCCCCTCGGTCAAAGAACCGGTATACGTACCATCGTAGATGTGGTGCACCCCGCAGGACGGGCTCTTCGCCTTGAGTACGGCGAGCGGCGCCGGCCGCGCGCGCACCTTGGCGAGCGAGCGGGCGGCGCCCAGCCGGAACTCCTCCGTAACGTCGGTGCCGTCGGCGAGAAGGACCCGCCCTCCGCGCTGCTCCGCGGGCGGGCGCGGCACCGGCAGGCCCGAGGCCGTCTCCGGGCAGACGCCCACGACCTCGGCCTTGCGCGCGAGGTCCCGGACGGCGGCGCTCGGCTTGGACCTACCGTCGTAGCGGCAGGCCACGCCGAGCAGGCAGCTGCTTACGATGAGGCGCATCGGGTCCCTCTCGCCGCTAGGCCATCAGCGTGCCGAGCGAGATGGTCGCGTTGGAGAGCAGGCCGTTCACGTAGTTGGTCCACTGCGAGGTGGCCTCGGAGTTGGCGGAGCTGTAGTTGGAGTAGGCCACGTAGTAGGCCGCCTGGGCGGCGTCGTAGGTGGCGGAGTCGTTGGAGATGGTGTAGCTGGAGAGCGCCGCGTAGTACTGGCCGTCGGTGCGGGCCCAGGTGTTGGCGTTGGAGTCCCACTCGTCGCCGACGAGGTTGATGATGTAGCTCGCGTACTCGGCGGTCGGCGTGCTCTCCTGGCCGCTCGCGGGCGACGACGGGGCGTCGGGCACGCTCGGCACGCTGACCGTCACGATCTGGTCGTGCAGCTTCTTCATGGTGGCCGAGGAGGTCATGAGGGACTTGACCTGGTCCTCGCCCATGCCGTAGGTCGAGGCGATGGTCGCGTAGTCGCTCGAGCCGATGGTGCTCTGCGCGTAGGAGGCGACCTCGTCGTCGCTCACCGTGACGCCGCGGTCGGCGGCGTCCTGCGCCACGATGCCGTTGCGGGCGATGGAGAGGACGTTGTCGACGGAGGGCACGTTGTAGGTGCCGTCGTCGTTCTTGGCGGCGTCGAGGGTCGTGGTCTCGAGGATGGCCTCGCGGGCGGTGACCTCGTGCTTCTCGCCCTTGTAGGTGTAGGTGCCGAGCACCGTGTCGAGCTGGCCCTCGGAGAGGGTGGTCTTGCCGGACAGCGGCGCGGTGGCGTCGCCCACGAAGCGATAGCCCACGAAGCCGCCGACGAGGCAGCCCACGAGGAGGCAGACGACGGCGACAACGGCGAGCCGCGCGCCCGCGCCCTTACCGCCGCGCTTCGAGGAGCGCTTGGACGCGGACTTCGCGTCCTTGTCGGCCTTCGCGGTCTTCGCGTCCTTGTCCGCCTTGTCGGCCTTCGCGGCCTTCTCGGACTTGTCGGCCTTCGCGGCGGCCTGGTCCTTGTCCTTGGAAGTGTCGTCCATGTGGTAATCCCCCTAACTTCAGGCCACCCAGCGGGCGGCGTCGAAGCCGCCCTGCGGGAGCGGGCGGCAGCGCTATGGTACAGCGGCGCGACGCGGCGCCCTCAGGAGCGCGGCAGGCCCTACGGCTTCTCCGCAGCCCCAAGCGAGGCTTAGCGCTTGGCCGCGGCCTTGGCCTCGTCGATGATCTGGCGCGAGTAGGCCCTGATGTAGCCGGCCGACGACCCCTTGTTGGCGTCGAAGTCGACGCGCGCCACCAGGGCGTCGCGCGCCTCGTCGGAGATGTCGCCCTTCACGAACTCGATGAGCGCCTGCAGCATGTCGCGGTACTCCGGGTCGCCGTGGAAGCACTGGATGGCCTCGTCGAGCAGCGGCCAGGCCTTGTCGGAGTGCTCGGGGGAGGTGGCGCCGACGCGCGCGATGAAGCGGAACGCCGCCAGGCGCACGGCCGCCGAGTCCTCGTCGAACAGCGACGCCTCGGCGCCCTCGAAGGCGCCCAGGACCTTGGCCGGGTCGTGCTCGGCCAGGTCGGCCAGGGCGTCGAGGCACTCCCAGCGCGTCTGCGCCTCGGAGCGGAAGAGCGCCTCCTCGAGCGCGTCCGCGTGGTCGATCAGGACGTCCGGCGCGTACTTCGCCATGATCGCCAGCTGGTGCGAGGCCTCCTGGCGACGGCGGCGGTTCGCGCTGCCGAGCTGGTCGAGGAGGGCGTCTCGGGACTCCTCCGGGCTTGCGCTGCGTCTAGTGTCTTCTGCCATGTGTCCTTATCCCCTTCTGTCGCTGCACTGCCGGGCGCCTGCGCCGCCGGCCTACTCGCAAAAGCCGTCGACCGCGATGGTCCCGCTCTTGGGGTCCTGGTGGATCTCTATGAGCCCCAGCTTTGAGGCCTCCCTCAAGAGGTTGCTGAAGGAGCGGTACCCGTAGGTGCGCTCGGAGAACTGCGGCTTCTTGCGGCGCATCGTGTCCTTGATGCGCGAGGCCACCACGGCCCCGTCCGCCTCGCGCTCGAGCGCGTCGACGGTCTCGAAGAGCAGCTCGTAGCAGGGGTACTTCTCCTTGGGCACCTTGCCCTCGAAGCTCGGGATGCCGGCGGTGCTCGCGATGTCCTCGTAGAAGATGAACTCGTCGCAGACCTCGGCGAGCAGCGTGCTCGTGGACTCCTTCATGCCGACGCCGATCACCGTCTTGCCGAACTCCTTCAGCTTGGAGACGAGCGGCGAGAAGTCGGAGTCGCCCGAGAGGATCGCGAAGGTGTCGATGTGGTCCTTGGTGAGGCACATCTCCACCGCGTCGACCGACAGGCGGATGTCCGCGGAGTTCTTGCCCGTGTAGGCGCGGTCCGGGATCTCTATCAGCTCGATGCCCAGCTCGTGCATGGGCGTGACCGCGTTGTCGAAGCGCTGCCAGTCGCAGTAGGCGCGCTTGGCGACGATGCGGCCCTTGTCCACGAGCCGCTCCAGGATGCGCTTGACGTCGGGCATGGGGCCCGGCTCCTGGTGGCCGTTGCGCTTGCGCTTTCCGGTCCCCAGCGCGAGGTTCTCGTAGTCGATGAACACCGCGATGGAGCTCTGGGTTGTTTCGCTATTCATTCTCTTGCATTGTTCCCTTCGTTTCGTGCGCGCGCGAGAAGGACGTGGCGCCGCGGGCAGGCTCCGCCCGGCCGATGCGCCCCGCCCTGGGCGCTACGCGCCGCCGTGGGGCCTGAAGTACCCCACGCCGTGGTAGTACTTGGGCTCGCTGCCGGAGTCGCCGTGCGCTCCTTCGCCCGCGGCGCCCCCGCGAGCCGGCGCCTGGTCCGCGCCCGCGGCGTCGGCCGCGGCGTCGGCGGCGTCGAACGCGTCGCCCTCGGCGTAGTCGTCCTCGTCGAGCAGGGACCAGTCGAGGCCCGCCTTGGCCGTCTCCGCCTGGCCTTCGTAGAGCAGCGAGACCGCCTGGGTGCCCAGGCGCTTGCCGCCCACGCGGCACAGGACGTCGTAGAGGTCGAAGGCGTTCTGCGTCCCGGGCAGCGTGAGGTCGAGGTCGTCGGCCTCGGCGAGGGCGAGCCCCACGTCCTTGCGCAGGTGCTCGGAGAGGAAGCCCGGCCTGAAGTCGCCGTCCACGGACTTGGGCGCCAGGCGCTGGAGCGCCACCGAGCCGCCCATGCCGTGCGCGACGAGGTCGACGACCTTGCGCTGGTCGAGCCCCGCCTGCTTGGCGAGCGCGATAGCCTCGGCGTAGCCCACCATGCAGGACGCGAGCGAGACCTGGTTGCAGAGCTTGGCCACCTGGCCGGCGCCCGGCTCGTCGAAGTAGTAGACGGAGTCCGAGAAGGTCTCGAGGACCGGCAGGAGCGGCGCGACCTCCTCCTCGCGCGCGCCGAGCATGAGCGTGAGGGTGCCCGCGCGGGCGCCCTCCTCGCCCCCCGTCACCGGGCAGTCGACGGCGTGCTTGTCCATGACCTCCGCCGCGTCGTGGATGTCGCGCGCGAGCTGGGGCGAGGAGGTGGTGAGGTCCACCATCCAGGCCCCCTTGCGCACGGTGCGGATGAGCCCCTCGGTCGTGAGGTAGACGTCCTCCACGTCGTCGGGGTAGCCGAGCATCGTGAAGACCACGTCCGCGTCGCGCGCGGCGGCAGCCGGGCTCTCGGCCCAGGAGGCGCCGCGGGCGAGAAGCCCCTCGGCCTTCTCCTTGGTGCGGTTGTGGACCGTGAGCTCGAAGCCGGCGTCCAGGATGTGGCCGGCGATGGGGGCACCCATGATGCCCGTCCCTATGAACGCGACCTTGCGGATCATCTCTCCCACCTCGTTCGCTCCCGCCGCGCACGGCGGCACTGCCGTCGCCACGCGCGGCGGCAGACCCTCTCCCTCTCGCTACCTCGAGCTGCGCACCTTGCGGGCGATCCGGTCCGTGAGCGAGACCTTCTCGCGGCGGTCGGTGCCCCAGAACACCAGGGCCACCATGCCGGGCCCCACGTGCGAGCCCAGAATCGGCGAGACCTGGCTGCGGATGATCGCCACGTCCTCGCAGCCCTTCTCCTTGCGGACCTCCTTCTCGAGCCAGTCCGCGTCCTTCTCGGCGTCGGTCGAGACGATCGCGAGGGGCAGCGAGGTGTCGTAGGAGTAGTTGTCGCGGAAGTCCTGCAGGATCGCGCGAAGCGCCTTCTTGCGGCCGCGGCACATGCCGCGCAGCGTGAGGGCGCCGTTGGTGTCGTAGGAGAGCTCCGGCTTGATGTCCAGCTTGCTGCCCACGTTGGCCGCGGCCGGCGGGATGCGGCCGCCCGCCTTGAGCGCGTTGAAGTTGTCCAGCGTGAAGTAGCCGTGGACGAAGTAGCGCGCGTCGCGCGCCCACTCGAAGACCTCGGGCGCGGAGAGGCCGCTCGTGGCCTGGCGCACGACCTCGATTGCGAGCAGCTCGCCGGCCGCCGAGTCGCAGCGGTTGTCCAGGACGTAGAGCTCGTAGTCCGGATACTTCTCGCGAATCATGTCCGCCGCCTGGCGCGCCGAGTCGATCGAGGAGGACAGGCCCGCCGGCAGGCTCATGTAGATGGCCGGCAGCCCCGAGAGCGCCGCGCGCTCGAAGACCTCGAAGTAGTGGCCGGGCGTGACCGCCTGCGTCTTGAAGTGGACGTCCGGGTGCTTGCGCATGTACTCGTAGAACTCGTGCGGGTCCCTGGTCTGCCAGAGGTCGTCCTCGTGCTCGCCGTCCTGGTCCACGTAGTGGAAGGGGATGACCTCCACGCCGAGCTGGCGGGCGACCTCGGGCGAGTAGTCCGCCGTCGAGTCCACGATGATGTGGCAGGAGGCCTTCTGGTGGTAGGCCTTGCCGACCCGTATGACGTCGGCGGGAGCCGCCTTGGTGGCGGCTCCCGCCTCTGCCGACGAATCAGCCTCGTTGCCCTGGACGTCCTCGCTAGCGCTCGGCTTCGCCATCTTCGCTCTCAATCTTCGGCTTGATGATTCCGTACCCACCGTTCTTACGGTGATAGAGTACGTTCACCAAGCCCGTCTCGTCATTCTCGAACACATAAAAGTCATGACCGAGCAGGTCCGCCTGGAAGATGGCCTCGTCCACGCTCATCGGCGCGAGGTCCACGTACTTCTCGCGCACCAGGGTGTCGTCCTCCTCCTCGGGCAGGGGCTCGAGCAGGTCGGAGAGGTCCTTGACGCGCTCGGCCGCGACCTCGGGCCTGCGTGCGCGCTGGCGCTTGTCGATCACGCGCGTCTTGTACTTGCGCAGCTGGCGGGTAACCTTGTCGGCCGCCTCGTCCACCGCGGCGTAGAGGTCGTCGTTGCTGGCCTCGACGCGGACCACGTTGTCGCGCACGAAGACCGTGACCTCGCAGGTCTTGCGGTCGAGGTTGGCGGGGTTCTTGTCCACTCTCAGCACGACGTCGCACGTCATGGGCTTGATGTCGAAGACCTTCAGGGCGTCGCCTATCTTGGACTCGACGCGCGTGCGCATGGCGTCCGAAACCGTGACTCTGCGGCCCGAGATCTTGATATCCACCATGGTTGCCTCCTTGTGACCGTCGCGAACGTATGCGCGGGACGCGGCGGCGCTCCCGCCTCAGCGGGCGGCCCGCCTCGGGGCCTCCCCCGGCGACCGGCGTCCCGTACCCTCTCCTTACCCATTCTTCGCGGGAAGCGACACCGGGAATCGCGGGGCGGGCGGGCGAGAAGGACGCGCGGCCCGGGCGCGGAGGCGCTCCCCGCGCGGCGGCCTACTGCGCGGCGCGGACCACCGAGCCCTCCCCGAGCCTCTCGCCCGTGCCGAACCAGCGCGCGCGGATGCAGGCGAGGCGGCCGTTGGACTCGAGCCTCGCGTAGGCCTCGTCGACGGCGGACTCGAGCGCCTGGTCCGAGGAGAGGACCGCCACGCCCTGCCGCGAGGGGGCGGCGATGGTGCCCGCGAGCGAGACGTCGTCGTAGAAGGTCGAGAGGTAGCCGCCGGAGTTGACGTCGCACAGGACGTAGTCGACCTCGCCGGCGTCGAGCGCGTCGAAGGCGGCGTTCACGTTGGCGTAGGTCCTGGTCCGGACGGCTAGGTCGGTGGCCCCGAGCGCGCGCAGGGAGGAGGAGCTATCCTGCGCGCCGACGGTCGCGCCGGCGAGCGCGGCGGCGTCGGGCACGCCGGAGGCGCCCTTCCCGAAGAGCCCCACGCCCTCGTCCTCGAAGGGCGCGACGATGGTGGCGACGGCGGACTCGCCCGAGCGCACGCCCAGGACGGCGTCGACAGAGTCGGAGAGCGCGGCGTCCACGCCGCTCACGCTCACGAAGGTGACCCTCAGGCCCATCTCCTCCGCCAGCGCCGAGGCGAAGTCCACGTAGTAGCCCTCGAGCTCGCCGTCGGCGCCGGTGAAGGCGGCAGGACACCCCGCGTCCGCGCGGACGCCCACGGTGAGGCGGCCCGCGGTCTTGAGGGTGGGGATCTCCTGCGCCGGCACGAGCGAGGCCACGCGGTCGGCGCGCGCCTGCTCGACGCTCGTGGTCACGGAGCCCCGCAGGGCCCCTGCGAGCGAGGCGGGGTCGGCCGCCGCGGGCAGCGCGCACCCCCCGAGCGCCGCGACCAGGGCGACGGTGAGCGCTGCCAGCGAGCGAGCGGCGATCTTCATGGGCGCGACTCCCAACCCGAGGCGCCCCGCCGCCCGTCGCGCGGGCCGCAAGGCGCGGTTCCTGTGATGCGTCCCACCCCAGCTGACCTGGTATTTGACCCCACACTCGCGTACCGGGGCGCTCGCTCGGGGGCGTACCCCTCACTGGTGGCCCTCTCGCCCGCAGGGCACCGTGCCCTGAAGTCGGCTGTTCGGGCGGTACGACTTACCTCTAGGACGAGCCATGCTCGCGCGAGCCCGCGCCCGCGCTTACGTGGATCCCTTCGACCTCGTCTGCCATGGACTAGGGCGCAGAGGCGCCCGCAACCACAGACCTGGGGCGAGACCAGGTTAGTATAGCTTTCTATGGCCGCGGGCGCCGCCCGGAGGCCGCCCGGAAAGGCCCCTTCCCGGGCGGGCGGCACGGGCACCGGCCCGGGGAGGGGCCGCCACCCTCACCAGACGCGGGCGAAGGCGCAGCAGGTCACGCTCCTCGCACCGCGGGCGAGGAGGGCGCGGGCGCACTCGCGCATGCTCGCCCCCGTCGTCACCACGTCGTCCGCGAGCAGCAGGGCGAGCCCGCTCACGTCCGCCACGCAGCCCACGCTCCCTGCGAGGTTCTCCGCGCGCTGCTCGCGCCCGAGCGCGCGCTGGTCGCCGGCAGCCGCGCGCACCAGCACGTCGGCGAGGGGCACGCCCGTGAGGCGGGAGAGCTCGCGCGAGACGAGCTCCATGTGGTCGAAGCCGCGCCGGGCGAAGGCCTTGGCGGTCGCGGGGACGAAGCAGATGGCGTCCGTGGCGGCGAGGTCCACGCGGGGCGCGCCGTCCGGGGCGAGAAGGGCCGCGGCCTCGTCGAGCGAGGTGGCCATCGCGGCGGCCATGACGGGGGCGAGCCTGAGCTCGTGCGCGTCCTTGAGGGCGCAGGCCACCAGGCGGGCGACGCCGCCCGCGCCCGCGAAGTCGAGCGCGCAGACGGTCGCGCGCGACTCCCACGCACCGTCGCACTCCGTGCAGGTCAGCCACCCGAAGGGCGCCCCGCAGACCGGGCAGGCGAAGCGCTGGTCCACCCAGGGGAGGGATGCGCGGCACTCCTCGCACAGGAGCTCCCCCGGCTGGTCGCAGCCCGCACAGCGCGTGGGCCACAGGAGCTCGAGCGCGGCCTCTGCGAGCGCGCCCGCGACCCCGCGCGGGCCCGCCCCGCCGCCCGCGGCGAAAGCCTGGTCCATGGACGCCCACCTCCCGGCGCTCGGGAGGCCCCGGTCGGGCTAGCTTAGCACGCGCGCCCCCGCCGGGTGCCCGAAGAGCGCGCAGGCGTTCTCCCACAGCGCGGCGTAGGTGTCCGCGCGCGACGCCACGCCCGCGGCCTCGCGCGCCCCGGCCACGCAGGCGGCGGAGAAGCCCACCATGGCCGGCTCGCACTCGAGCCCGCGCAGCGGCACGGGCGCCATGTAGGGGCTGTCCGTCTCGCAGAGCAGCTGCCCCGCCGGGCAGGCGACGGCCGCGGCGCGCACGTCGTCGGAGCGGCGGAAGGTCGAGACGCCGCCGAAGGCCACGTGGCAGCCGAGCTCCACGAAGGGGGCCATGACCTCGGGGCCCTGCGTGAAGCAGTGCAGGTCGCAGCCGCGCCGGGGCACGCCCACGCGCTCGAGGACGCGCACCGCGTCCGCGTGGGCGCTCGCGGCGGCGTCGCGGGCCGCGTCCCTGATGTGGAGCTCCACGGGCAGGTCGCGCTCCTGGGCCAGCCGGAGCTGCCACTCGAAGGCCGCGAGCTGCGCCTCGCGGGGCGCCTCGTTGTACGGGCCGTAGTCGAGGCCTACCTCCCCCACGCCGACGCAGCGCCCGCTCTCGAGAAGGACCTCGAGCTGGGGGCGTGCCTCGCGGAGGCGCTCCGCGCCGTAGGGGTGGACGCCAGCTACGACGCGCACGGACGGGGCGAGGTCGGCGACACCGCCCCAGCCCTCCGGGGCCACGCCCTCGACGCCGAGCTCCCGGGCGCGCCCGAGGAGCTCCCCCGCGCGCGCCACGACGCCGTCGAGCCAGTCGAGGGTCGCGCGCGCGTCCGTCGCGTCGTCGGCTGGGTCGAGGGGGCAGACGAGCAGGCGGACGCCGGCCAGCGCCGCGCGCGCGACGGCGCAGGCGGCGTCGGTCCCGTCGAAGTGCGTGAGGTGGCCGTGGGTGTCGGCGAGGGGCGCGAGGGGCCGGGGCAGCTCCTGCGGGCGGCCCTTCTTGTCGCGGAAGAGCGCGCCGCCCGGCAGGAGCGCCTCGAGCTCGGGTGCGGCGCCGGCACCGGGTGCGGGCAGCGGGTCCTTCTCGCCCGTGGGGCCGGACGCGGGCAGCGGGCCCTTCCCACCTGCGCGGGTCACGAGAGCCTCCCGGCGAGGCGCACGAAGTCGGCGGGCGAGAGGCGCTCCGCGCGGCTCCTGGGGTCGATGCCCGCCGCGGCGAAGGCGGCGTCGAGCTCGGCCTTGTCGAAGCCCGAGGCGCCCATGGAGTTGCGGATGGTCTTGCGGCGCTGCGCGAAGGCGGCGTCGATCACGCGGGCGCACGCGGCGAGCCCCTCGGGGCCGAG
>OMVS01000055.1 GCA_900314575.1 uncultured Olsenella sp.
GACCATCCTCGAGGCCCTGAACACCGACCTCGTCTGTGACGCCATCAACGTCGCCATGCGCGAGCTCTTCCTGCAGATCGTCTACGGCCGCACCCAGACGGCCTTCTCCGAGGGCGGCCTGCCCGTCGGCACCGGCCTCGACGACCTCGGCAAGGGCATGCGCTCCATGGTGGGCACCACCTACGGCACCAAGGCCAAGGGCGCCCGCTACCTCGAGCTCACGCAGGGCTACATCACCAAGCTCGCCCTCAACGACAAGAACGAGATCATCGGCTTCGAGTTCCTGAACCTCGGCAAGTTCACCGACGCGATCAAGGCCGGCACCGACGCCAACGAGGCCGTGAAGGCCGCCATGGGCCGCTACGGCCAGTGGGACCAGGCCGTCAAGTCCATCGATCCGCGCACCGAGTAGAGAGAGGGAGGCTGAGACACAATGGCAGTTACGTTCGAGGGCTACGAGCGCCGTATCAACAAGATCAACAAGGTGCTCGACAGCTATGGCATCAACGGTCTCGAGGATGCCAAGAAGATCTGTGACGACAAGGGCGTGGACCCCTACGGCATCGTGATGGACACGCAGTCCATCGCCTTCGAGAACGCGGGCTGGGCCTACACCGCCGGCTGCGCCATCGCCATCAAGAAGGGCGTCAAGACCGCCCCTGAGGCAGCCTCCGCCATCGGCGAGGGCCTCCAGGCCTTCTGCGTCCCCGGCTCCGTCGCCGACGACCGCAAGGTCGGCCTCGGCCACGGCAACCTGGGCGCGATGCTGCTCGGCGAGGATACCGAGTGCTTCGCGTTCCTTGCCGGCCACGAGTCCTTCGCAGCCGCCGAGGGCGCCATCGGCATCGCCAACAACGCCAACAAGGCCCGCAAGAAGCCGCTGCGCGTCATCCTGAACGGCCTCGGCAAGGACGCCGCCCAGATCATCGCCCGCATCAACGGCTTCACCTACGTGAAGACCAAGTTCGACTACTTCACCGGCGAGCTCGAGGTCGTGGAGACCATCCCGTACTCCGACGGCCCGCGCGCCAAGGTCAACTGCTACGGCGCGGACGACGTCCGCGAGGGCGTCGCCATCATGTGGCACGAGAACGTCGACATCTCCATCACCGGCAACTCCACCAACCCGACGCGCTTCCAGCACCCCGTCGCGGGCACCTACAAGAAGGAGCGCCTCGCCGCGGGCAAGAAGTACTTCTCCGTCGCCTCCGGTGGCGGCACCGGCCGCACCCTGCACCCGGACAACATGGCCGCCGGCCCCGCCTCCTACGGCATGACCGACACCATGGGCCGCATGCACTCCGACGCCCAGTTCGCCGGCTCCAGCTCCGTGCCGGCGCACGTCGACATGATGGGCCTCATCGGCATGGGCAACAACCCCATGGTCGGCGCGACCGTCGCCTGCGCCGTCGCCGTCGAGGAGGCCATGAACAAGTAGGCCACGCCTCTTGTCCTGCGCACCAAGGGAGGGGTCCCGCCTCGGCGGGGCCCCTCTTTTGTACCGTCCTGCCGCCGGCCTGCCGGCAGCCGGGGCCTCGCCACGGAAGCCCACCGGCCCACCGCGGCGCTACACCGGCAGCGCGAAGAAGCGCCGGTAGAGCTCGATCTCCGCCGGGGTGGACTTGCTCGAGCGGAACTCGACCGAGCCCTCGGCCCCCGCAGGGGCGAGAAGCCCGTCCTCCCCGAGCAGGCGCGCGAGCTGGTGGGCGGCGCCCTCGCCGCCGTCGAAGAAGGCGACGTCGCCCAGGACGTCGGCGATCTGGCGCTTGATGAAGGGGTAGTGCGTGCAGCCGAGCACCACGGAGTCGACCTGCCCGCGGTAGCGCCCGACCAGGCGCCAGAGGAGGTCGTGGAGCTCCGGTGCGTCGAGGTCGCCCCCCTCGATCAGCTGCACGAGGCCCACGCAGGGCACGCAGGTGACCTCGGCCTCCCCTCCCCACTCCTCCAGGAGGTTGCGGAACTTCTCCAGCCGGAGCGTCGCCGCCGTGGCCATCACGAGGATGCGGCCGCCGTGCGAGTGGAGGGCGGCCGGCTTGAGCGCCGGCTCGCAGCCCACGATGGGGAGCCCCCGGTACTTCTCGCGCAGGTAGCTGGCAGAGGCGGAGGTCGCGGTGTTGCAGGCGATCACGATCGCCTTTGCACCCTCGGCCACGAAGCGGTCGACGATGCCGGTCGAGAGCGCGCGGATCTCGTCGACGGTCCTGTCCCCGTAGGGGGCGTTGGCGGAGTCCCCGAAGAACACGAAGTGCTCGTGCGGGAGCTCGGCCACGAGCCTCTCGAGCACGCTGATCCCTCCCAGGCCGGAGTCGAAGACCCCGACGAAACCGTCCTTGGACACGTCCGCTCCCCCTCATGACGCCTCGCGCCGGCGATAGACATAGCTCACGTAAGCATACCCCTCGCAGGGCCCCGGGAACGGGAGGCCAGCCCCCTCCCCCGGTTGACCGAGCGTGCGGCCGCTGCTAGGGTGGGCACGTTCAGACGACGCCTTCGGGAAAGGGGGCACGATGCAGATTCGCCGCGCCGAGAGGGGTGACGTCTCCGGGATCGACAGGCTGCTCGCCGAGGTCAACCGGATCCACCACGAAGGTCGCCCCGACCTCTTCGACCTCGGCCGCAAGTACACGGACGACCAGATCGCCGAGATGCTGGGAGATGACTCCCGCCCGATCTTCGTGGCGGTGGACGAGGGAGGCGAGGTCCTCGGCTACGCCTTCTGCCAGCACCAGCAGATCATAGGGGACACCATCCGCACCCCCGTGAAGACGCTCTACATCGACGACCTCTGCGTGGACGAGGCGACCCGCGGCAGGGGCGTGGGTCGTTCGCTCTTCGACCACGTCCTCGCCTACGCGCGCGAGGCAGGCTGCCACGACGTCACCCTCAACGTGTGGGAGCTCAACCCCGGCGCCCGCGCCTTCTACGAGCGCATGGGCATGCGCCCCCTCAAGACCTGCATGGAGACCCTGCTCTAGCGTGCATGGGGCGGGCTTCCTTGGGTAGGATGGCAGGGTGCTAGGTTCCCGCAAGGAGCGGGACGCCATTCCCACCACGACAAGAGGAGATCAGGCCATGAGCAACGAGGGCAAGAAGGTCAAGGTCCACTACACCGGCACGCTCGACGACGGCACCAAGTTCGACTCGTCCTTTGACCGCAACGAGCCGCTGGAGTTCACCTGCATGGCTGGCCAGATGATCAAGGGGTTCGACGCCGCCGTGCGCGACATGGAGGTCGGCCAGACCGTGAACGTCCACCTCGAGCCCGCCGAGGCCTACGGCGAGCGCGACGAGGACAACGTCCGCACCTTCGCGCTCGAGCAGCTGCCCGGCGCGGAGAACGCCACCGTGGGGCAGCGCGTCTTCCTCTCCGGCCCCGACGGCCGCCCCTTCCCCGTCACCGTGACCGCGCTCGACGACCGCACGATCACGCTCGACGCCAACCACGAGATGGCCGGGAAGGCCCTCAACTTCGAGATCACCCTCCTCGAGGTCGAGGACTAGGGCATAGCCCCCAGGTGACAAGGACCACGCGCTCCCGAGGGGGCGCGACAGACGACGGCCGGCGGCGTCCTCGGGACGCCGCCGGCCGTCTCCTTGTCCTAGCCGGGTCCCGGCGCCCACGCCCCGAGGGGACGTGCGACTCGGACGCCGGTACCCTTGCCTAGGTCTCTACTGGAGCACCTTGGACTGCGGCTTGCTGAACGCCTTCACGTCGGGCGCGAGGGGCATGTCCCAGCCGAAGTGGTCGGTGTGGAGAAGGTGCTCGGCGCGCTCGGAGAGGGGCTCCTCGAGGTACTCGCTGTAGAGCGCCTGGATCGAGGGGTTCTCGTAGGAGTTGCGCAGGTCGGCCTTGCGGTCGAGGCCCCAGAGGACCTCGCCTCGCGACTCCGCGCGCTCCTCGCCGTCGTGAATCGGCTGGCCGCCGCCGCCGGCGCAGCCTCCCGGGCAGGCCATGATCTCGATGAAGTCGTAGTGGACCTCGCCGGACTCGAGCGCCTCGAGCAGATGGTGGGTGTTGCCGAGGCCGCTGGCGACGGCCACGTGCAGCGGGGTGCCCGCCATGTTGAAGGTGGCCTCCTTCCAGCCCTTCATTCCGCGGACGTCCGAGAACATGTCGGGCTTGGGGGCCTCGCCGGTGACCGTGTGGTAGGCGGTGCGCAGCGCCGCCTCCATGACGCCGCCGGTGGCGCCGAAGATGACCGCGGCGCCGGTCGCCTCGCTGATGGGCTTGTCGAACTCGGACTCGGGGAGCATCGCGATGTCGAGGTGCTCCTCGGAGACCATGCGGTCGAGCTCGCGGACGGTGATGACGCAGTCCACGTCGGGCGCCTCGCAGGCGTCGGCCTGGTTGGGCTCCTCGCACTCGGCCTTCTTGGCGAGGCAGGGCATGACGCTCACGACGAACATCTTGCGCGGGTCGACGCAGAGCCTCTCGGCGAAGAAGCTCTTGACCACGGCGCCGAACATCTGGTGCGGGCTCTTGCTCGTGGAGAGGTTGGCGGTGAGCTCGGGGTAGTGTCCCTTGAGGTAGCGGACCCAGCCCGGGCAGCAGCTGGTGAACATGGGAAGCGGGCCGTGCTCGGGGTGCTGCATGCGGTCGAGGAGCTCGCTGGCCTCCTCCATGATCGTGAGGTCGGCGGCGAAGTCGGTGTCGAAGACGTAGTCGAAGCCCATGCGCTTGAGGGCCGTGGCGAGGCGCCCCTCGGTCGCGACGTCGGGGCTGACGCCGAAGGCCTCGCCCCACGAGGAGCGGACGGCGGGCGCCACCTGGGCGATCGTGATGACGTCGGGGTCGGCGAGGGCGTCGAAGACGCGGGCGGTGTCATCGCGCTCGGAGAGGGCGCCGACGGGGCAGTGCGTGATGCACTGGCCACACAGGGCGCACTCGGAGTTCTCGATGCGGCGCGCGCCGCCGACGTTGACCGCGGTGTGGCTCGAGCGGTTGACGAGGTCCCAGATGTCGACCTCCTGGATCTTGCTGCAGACCTGGATGCACCTCAGGCAGTTCACGCACTTGTTGTTGTCGCGCTGCAGAGGGTAGTCCTTCGGCCACTTCCATCGCATGAGCTTGGGCTCGAAGGGCAGGTCGGTGATGCCGAGGTCACGCGTGAGGCTCTGCAGGGTGCAGTTGCCGTTGCGCACGCAGCTCGTGCACGTGGTGTTGTGGCGGGATAGCAGGAACTCGACGTTCTCCCTGCGCGCCTCGCGCACCTTTGGGCTGTTGGTGCGGACGACCATGCCCTCCTCGACGTAGTTGTTGCAGGACGCCACGAGCTGGGGCAGCCCCTCGATCTCGACGAGGCAGACGCGGCAGGAGCCGATCTGGTTGATATCCTTGAGGTAGCACAGGGTCGGGATCTTGATCCCGACCGACGCCGCGGCGTCGAGGATGGTGGTGTGCTCGGGCACCTCCACGGGGATCGTGTCTATCGTGAGCCTTACCATGCGAAGATCCTCCCTCCGCGGAACGCGCCATAGCCGAAGTGGTCGCAGCACAGGCAGCGGTTCGCCTCCTGCTTTGCCTCTTCCTCCGTGAAGCCGATCTCCATGAGGTCGAAGTCGTGCTTGCGCTCGCAGGCCTCACGCTCCTTGAGCTCGCAGCGGGCACAGGCGACCTTGCCCTTGTACTGCACCTGCGGCATCTCGATGGGGACCGTGATCTCGTCCTTGTGGTTGTAGCCGAAGTAGCCGTCGATGTTACCTGCGGCGACCTTGCCCGCCTTGATGGCGCGGATGACGGTGGCGGGGCCGGACTCGCAGTCGCCGCCGCTCCAGACGTTCTCGAAGCCGGGGACCATGCCATCGGGGTTGGCGACGATGCGACCGCGCTGGCAGGGCACGCCGAGGTCCTCGAACGGCTTGGAGTTGATGGCCTGGCCGATTGCCACGGCCACGACGTCGCAGTCGAGGGTGACGTCGGGCGCGTCGGCCTTGCGCGGGGCGGGGCGGCCGTTGCGCGGGCCACCGATGATCTGCGGTTCGACCCTGAGGCCCACGACGTGACCGTCCTCGACCACGATCTCCTTGGGCGAGTGGAGCTCCAGGACCTCGCAGCCCTCGGCGCGGGCGCCCTCGATCTCCTCGACCTGGGCCGTCATGTCCTGGACGCGACGGCGGTAGACGATCGTGACCTTCTCGGCGCCGAGGCGGATGCTCGTGCGGGCGACGTCCATCGCGACGTTGCCGCCGCCGACGACGCAGACCCTCTTGCCCTTGAAGTCAGGCGGGTTGTCGTCGCCCATGGCGCGCAGCATCTTGACGGCCGAGATGACGCCCTCGGCGTCCTCGCCGGGGATGCCGAGCTTGCGGTCGTTGTGGGCGCCGATGGCGATGTAGACCGCGTCGTACTCCTTGCGGAGCTTGTCGATGTCGGTCACGTAGGTGTTGAGCTTCACCTCGACGCCGCAGTCGACGATCCACTTGATCTCTCGGTCGAGCTCTTCGTGCGGCAGGCGGTAGTCGGGGATGCCGTAGCGCAGCATGCCACCGAGGTGCTGGCGCGCCTCGAAGACGGTGCACTTGTGGCCCATGAGCGTCAGGAAGTACGCCGCGGACAGGCCGGCGGGGCCGCCGCCGATGACGGCCACGGTCTTGCCCGTCGGCTCGAGGATGACCGGCCTGTAGTCCTCCTCCATGTGGTCGACCGCGTAGCGCTTGAGGCCGCGGATGTTCATCGGGTCGTCGACCATGCCGCGACGGCAGCGCGCCTCGCAGGGGTGCTCGCAGATGAGGCCGCAGACGAGGGGAAGCGGGTTGTCCTTGCGGATGAGACGGACGGCGTCGGTGTAGCGGCCTGCGGAGACGAGCGAGATGTAGCCGGGGATGTCGACGTGGGCGGGGCAGCCGCTCACGCAGGGGACGTGGCGACGACGCCTGAAGTCGCAGCTCTGGTGCTCGATGTGGTGGACGAAGTCGTCGTGGAAGCCCTTGACCGCGAGAAGCGCCATCTCACCGGCCTCGTAGCCGATGGCGCAGTCCGCGGAGTTGTAGATGGTGCTGGCCGTGGACTCGATGAGCCTGAGCGTGCCCTCGTCGGCACGGCCCTCCAGGACGTCGTCCAGGAGCCCCTCGAGCACCTTGAGGCCCACGCGGCAGGGCGTGCACTTTCCGCAGCTCTGCGTGGCGCACATCGATACGACCGCACGCGTGAACTCGACCGGGCATGGCTCGAGCGAGCTGCACTCGAGGCGCCTCTCGAGCGCCTGGTGCATCTCGTCCATCACCGCCTGGGCCTCGCTACGCTCCAATACATACATGCGAGACATATAGGTTTCCTCTCCTCACTGGTTTCCCGTATCCGCACGTGATTACACGTTCCGTCATGGAGCCGCTCTCCCCTTGAAGCGGGCAGAAAACGCGTGACGATAGTCTAACAACCAGTTATTAAATGTGATTCGCATTTGAGGTGAGAGGTCCTATGGCACGGCCAGTGGTTGTCCATCGTTTACCAGCGGCTCGCAACGACGTCCCATTTGAGTAATCAAATTGTTCCTACGCGACTATCCAATCCGGGCGCCCTGCCATGCACGGAGCCGCACGGGTATCATGGTTCGCATGCCGGCTCGCTCGGCCGGCGGCAGCGCCTCGTCTCTCGCTTGGGGTGGTCCATGGGCAACATCGTCACATACCTGCAGGAGCATGGGTCCGAGACCCTCGCCGACAGGCCCTTCAACGACGTCGACAACCTCGTCCTCGCGACCCTCTCCTACCTCGACCTCACGGGAATCGTCCCCACGGTCGAACAGCGCGGCCAGGTGAGCATGGAGCGGGCGATGAACTCCGCCATCCTCCTCGTCAAGCGCAGCAGCGGCGTGGGCGAGATGCGCCCCGCCTTCATCAAGGCGCTCGGCGAGTCGGCGCGCTTCGGCTCGGCACAGCTCAGGAACGGCTGCGTCGTGCTCGACGCCGAGAGCGGCACGCAGTTCTCGGCCCTCGAGATCGCGCTTCCGGACGGAACGAGCTACGTCTCCTTCCGCGGCACCGACAACTCCTTCGTGGGCTGGAAGGAGGACTTCACCATGGCCTACCAGGTGATGCCCTCCCAGGTGGAGGCGGCTCGCTACCTCGACCGCATCATGCGCCTGACCAGGCGCTACCGCGTCGGCGGCCACTCCAAGGGAGGGACCCTCGCCGAGTACGCAGTCCTCAAGTGCAACCCCCTCAAGCGCATGCGCGTCATCGAGGTCTACAACAACGACGGCCCAGGCCTGCCCACCGACGTGGTGGACCTCGCGGACTACGACAAGGTCGCGTCCAGGCTCACGCGCATCGTGCCCACGTTCGACGTCTTCGGCCAGGTCTTCCAGCACAGCCTACCAAACAAGATCGTCCGCTCGAGCGAGGAGGGCATCATGCAGCACGACAGCTTCTCCTGGCTGGTCGAGGATGACCACTTCGTCTGCACCTCCGAGCTCTCGCCCGACTGCGCCTTCATCAACCGGACGCTGCACGACTGGATCGAGTCGCTCGACCTGCCCGGCAGGCGCAGGTTCGTCGAGGGCTTCTTCGACGCGCTCGAGCGCAAGGGGATCCGCGAGCAGACCGAGTTCTCCGAGGGCGGGCCCCTGCTGCTCCAGGCGCTCGCGCTCCAGATCGTGGCCGAGCAGAACCCGGGGGCCGAGGGCGTCGTGAAGCTCGCGGCAGCGGGGATCGGCGCGCTCGACTCGCTCGACCTGCGCAGCTTCCTCCACGAGCAGCACATGACCCGCGGGGCCATCCTGTTCGGGCTCGGCCTGTTCTTCCTGGTCAACCCCGACTTCGCGGCGAGCTGGTTCTGCTACGTGATCGGCGTCGTGGCGCAGTTCTGGGTCGGCAGCAGGCTCGTCAAGGCCGCCGAGGACGCCAGCCTCGACACCTTCAACCGCCGCCTGCGCCTCGTCGGCTACGTCGTCGTCCTCTGCGTCGTGTCCTTCTCCATGGCGCAGCAGGCGCTGGTCACGCGCTTCGCCAACCTCGTGCTGGGAGGCCTCTTCCTCGTCGGCGCCTTCCGGGCGGCGCAGAAGGCGACCGTGCGCGACAAGCCCCGGTGGAACCGCGTCGGCGACGGCGTCGTCGCCGCAGGCAGCTTCGCCCTCGGCATGTTCCCCATGCTCACGGCGCGCACCCTGGTCGAGCAGTACATCTACGTCGCGTCGGTCGTCGTGACCCTCTACGGCGCCGCTTCGATAGTGTGGGGCATGTGGGTGGCGACCCACCCGGGCGCCGGTCTCCTGCGCCAGCTCCGCCCCGACGGAGCCGACCAGCAGGTCGCGCAGGCTGGCGTGCAGGCGCCGCAGGCTGACGCGCAGGCGACCGGAAAGTCGCAGCCCCGCACGTAGGGCCACCTGCTAAACTTTGGGCAGCGCCGCCGCCCTTCGGACGCGCGGCGCAGGCAGCCAGAATCGCAGCGGAAAGGAACAACGATGGCTTCCCACATGAGCACCGACGCGACCCCCAGGACCTCCTCGGCCGACCTCACCGGCTTCACCGGCTTCAACCTGCCCCACGAGCTCGAGCCCATGAGCACCTGGGCCTACGTGGGCCTCACCATCCTCTACGCCGTCCCCGTGATCGGGTGGGTCTTCCTCATCGTGTTCTCCGTCTCGGGCAGAAACCTCAACCGCAGGAACTTCTCGCGCAGCATCCTGTTCTTCGACCTCGTCGCCCTCGCCGCCTACGCCGTCTGCGTCGTCCTCGGCGTGGCACAGCTCCCGACGAGCGCCCTCGACGCCGCCGGGGCGTCCTCGCTCCTCCAGGGGCTGCCCTTCTAGGAGGCCCTAGGCGCCGAGCGTCGGACCCAGCGAGGAGACGATCGCGTCGGCCCTCGCCTGGGTCCGCTCTATGTAGGCGGAGACGTCCGCCTCGGCCCCCGCGAAGGCGCCGCGCTTCTCGAAGGTCGCGATGATGCCCAGGTCCACCCTGGCGTCGCAGAGCTCGCCGAGCTCGTCCTGGGCCTTGCGCGAGGCCTCCGCCACGTTCCTGCGGTCCTCGTCGAGCAGGTCGCCGAGGTTCTCCGTCACGTAGCGGAGGCGCTTGATGCGCTTGCGCAGGGCGTGGGTCGCCTCGTCGTCGGTGAAGTCGCAGGTCTCCAGCCCCTCCTTGCAGGAGGCGTAGAGCGCGTCGAACTCCGCCCTGAAGTCCTCGACGCCGAGCCCGGCCGACTCGACCTCGGTCCTCCACTTGACGTTGCGCATCTCGTGCAGGGTCTCGCGCAGCTGCCGGCGCGTGTTGTGCCGCCTCAGGTAGCCGATGAGCCGCGTGTGCTCGTTGTCGCGCGCCTGCTCGCAGGCGAACAGGAAGGTGAGGTTGCCGGTCGAGCCCTCCCCCGCCGCACCGACCCGCTCGCACAGGCCGTCCAGCTCGCGCAGGAAGGAGCACGAGTGCTGGAAGTCCGCGAGAAGGGTGTCCAGCGCGATGTTCTGCCGGCGCTTCTGGAAGGGCCTGATGAAGGCCACGAGCGAGCGGGCGGTGCGCACGTTGACGCGGAACTTGTGGAGCGCCTCGGCCTCGCGCGGGTGCTCGAGCAGGTAGTCGAGGGAGGCCTCGATCCTCTTGGCGCACTTGGCGAGCCGCGACTCGACGGTGATGAGGGTCTCCCACCTCGACGCGTCAGGCCCCTGCACGAACCACTCGAGGACGGCGCCCTCCATCGTCTGGCCGGGGAAGACGATGCTCGCCGCCGCCCCCTTGTTGAAGCGGATCCTGTCGCCCGTGAGGTACTCGGTCAGCTGCTCCATGAAGGGCACGTGGCCCACGGCGACGACGGTGCCGGCCGAGAGGCGCAGCTCGGTGATGAAGAGGCCCACGTCCTGCGCGTAGAGGTCATCGTGCTGGGCGACGACGCCCCCGTCCTGGTGGAGGGCCTCCGCGAGCGCCTTGGCCGTCTGGCGGGCGCGCTTGGCGGGGCTCGTCCAGATCTGGACGCCCCGGCGGGGCTCGAGCAGCGAGAGCTCGCTGGGCAGCGCGTCCGTGAGGGCGCGCAGGCCCCCCTCGGTCAGCGGCCGCTCGAGGTCCGGCCCGTCGAAGGTATAGTCCGGGGCACCGTGCCTCACGAGAACGAGCCTAGAGATCATCTTGCTCACCTGCCGTGACGTCGCATGGTCGAATCCGGCGGGCCCGGTCGCACGCCAGGCCCGCCCACGCCTCAGATTATCCACCCGCCGCGGCGCGCGCGGAAGGCGGTCTGGCGCATCAGGAGTGAATCTTAACCGTCGTGCCCACGCTGACGAGGTCGAAGAGCTGCGCGGCCTTGTCGTACGGGAGGTTCACGCAGCCGTGGCTGCCGCCGGTCTGGTAGATGGAGCCGCCGAAGCTAGAGCGCCAGGTCGCGTCGTGCAGGCCGTACGAGCCGGCGTAGAAGGGCATCCAGTAGCTGACGTGGCTCTCGTAGTCGGGCTTGCCGTCCTTGTCCTCGTCCGCGCCCACGAGCGTGACGTTGGTCTCCTTGCTCTGGATCGCGAAGGTGCCCGTGGGGGTGTTGCGGCCCTGGCTGGTGTTGCCGGTGACGACGTAGCTCTCCCAGGTGACAGACCCGCTGGCGTCGTAGAGGCGCGCGTACTGGTTGGCCAGATCGACGTCGAGGTAGGCGCCCGTGCCGTCCCAGGTTCCGGTCCCCATGCTCGAGGAGACCTGTCTGGGCTTCGCCTTGGCGCTCATGGGCACCTCGATGGCCGACGAGCTCTCGCCCATGACGGCGCCCTCGATGTCGCGGGCGAGCTCCGCCGACTTCACGGTGTAGCTGTAGGTGTCGTCGGAGGAGGCGAAGCGGTCGGCCACGCCGGAGACGTAGCTCTCGACCTTGTCGGGGTCGAGGGAGACCTCGTAGTCGTCGCCAATGGTGATCCAGCCGCGGATGACGTCCTTGTCGACCGTGGCCTTGGTGCTGCCGTCCCTGGTGAGGGGCACCGTGACCGCGAGCATCCGGTTCGCCTTGTCCACGGCCGCGACGAGCTCGGGGGTCGTGGAGGTGACGCTCGGCCGCTCCACGGCGTCGTCGCCCAGGTCGGTCTGCTCGGAGAGGGAGCGCACGGAGTCGGCCGTCTGCGCGCTCACCGCGTCCTTGTCGACCACGCTGCCGGCCACCTCGGGGTTGATCACAAAGGCGCCCTGCTCGTCGCTGTAGATGATGGAGGCGTCCTGGGGGGACTCGGCGGTCTCGTTGTAGCTGTCGACCGCACTGGAGAGCGCCGCGTCGAGCTTGTCCTTATCGAAGCTCGTCGCCGCCTCGGAGATGTAGGAGTGGGACCCCGCGACCTCGAGCGGCCAGCGGTAGAGGTCCTGGGTCGCCTGGGCCATCGCCGCCTGGGCCGCCGCGGAGCCGTCGGTCGTGAAGCCGATCTGGTCGGCGGTCAGGGTGGTCGTGAAGTCGCCCACGGTGACCGTCTGGGTGTACCTCGAGCCCTCCTCGTCTATGAGGGCGGCGAGCTCGTCGGCGGTCTTGAGGCTCACGTCGATGCCGTTGACGGTCGTGTTGGGGAGGAAGTGCGTCGAGAAGTAGTGGACGCCGGCGGCGTAGGCGGTGCCGCTCGTGGCGAGAAGGGCGACGAGCACGCCGAGGGCGACCTTCGCCCCGCGGTGCCGGCGGCGCCCGGCCGAAGCCTGCCTCCTCCCGCGCCTGGAGGCGCT
>OMVS01000043.1 GCA_900314575.1 uncultured Olsenella sp.
GGTGGATTGAATTTGTAAGCGCAACACTGCATTCCGAAGCGCAACGTTTGCATCAAGTCCTGCAGAATGCGGCGGAAGCGTTGCGGCAAGGCGTGCAATTCGGCCTTCCGGAGGGCCCTGGGCGCCGAATCGCGCATCTTCCGGCCATGCCGGGACCGGCCCCCTCTCCCTGATTGCACGACTGCGCGCAACGGAGGGGGACTGACGGGCATGCTGCTGCCGGCTCCGGCCGACGTATTCCCTTCGTCCGCTGCCGGCGGACCCATGCCGCGGGCAGCGCCTGCGGACATGCTACCTCAGGTATGCATGCGGGACGAGCGTGGGCCTCAGCACCACGCCCCCCGCGGGGATGCGGGCGATCCCGAGCTTCGCGAGCGCCCCTTCCGGCAGGAGCGAGCCGAGCTCCCCGAAGGGGCAGCCGCCTATCGAGGCGAGCGGATACGAGTTGACGTGGCTGCAGGCGAGCGCCACGTCGGCGTCCGTGAGCGCGTCCATGTCCACACGGCCCTTGGGGAATATCCTCCTCAGCTGCTCGTGGTTGCGCTCCGCCTCGGACTTCTGGTTGGATTCCTGGGGGTCGCACCAGAAGACGCGGCAGCGCCTCCCCCCGGGCTCGAGGCAGCTGCGCTCCATGCCCTCCCGGTCGTCGAACTCCGTGCCCCTGTCGAGGAGCATGATGCCGAAGGCGGCCTCGAAGGCCGCACGGGAGCCCAGCGCCCTCTCGATGCGGTCGAATGCCGCGACGGTGGCCGCAGGGTCCGCATGCCTCTTCCTCAGATAGAGCTGGAAGTGCCTGGCCACGACATGCAGCGTGAGGATGTCGTGCGCATCCTGCCGCCTGCCGCAGACGGAGTCGCCCTGCACGACCCCCGCGCGCTCCTCCAGGGGAAGTGCCAGGAAGTCGGAGTACTCGTGGCCGGACCTGTCGATGCGCGGCCTGCCGCGGTCCCTCTTCCCCTTCCTCGGCCTGAGCCTCGCCTTCCTCGGCAGCTCGACGCTGGAGATGTCCAGGATGCCGTCCTTCTGGTAGTTGTAGAGGGAGCGCAGGCAGACGCCGAGCTCGTCCCCGAGCTCGGTGCAGATCGCCTCGAAGCTCCATCCCTGCCTCACCAGGGGCGCGACCGTCTCGTTCAGCCGCCCGAGCTCCTCTTCCGTGAGGTCGGTGCCCTTCCGGCTCGAGACGAGCCTGGCGTCGTGGGCCGCCTGCGCCTCCTCGGCCCGGTACCTGCTCTTGGGGTAGCTGCACGTCTGCCTCTTCCCGCATCCCGCGGGGCAGACATAGGGCCACCTCTCCGTCACGGGGCACATCAGCAGCTCGAAGTCCGGGCATGCGTCCACGCAGCTCCTCGTCCTGCAGTCCCTGCAGCGCACCGTCCGGCTGCCGCATCCCCCGCATGCGGACCCCACCCTCGTGCATCCCTTCCTGCGCGCGCAGCGCACCGACAGGTTCGCTCCCGGGGCGCGCTTCCTCTCCCTGAGGGTCCTGTTCGCCTTCACCTCCCTCGTCACGGTCGACGGGCTCACGCCCGCCTCCCTCGCTATCTTCCGGGCGGAGTCCCCCCTCCCTATGCCTTCCTCGATGGCCACCCTGCTATCCTTGTCCATGTGCTTCCTCTTGCCGTCCCTCATCGCCGTCTCCCTTCCGGCGGGAGCCAGCAGCAGCAAAAGGGATGCTAGAGGAGACGGAGGCAGGATGGATGCGGAATCCGTCCTGCCTCCAATTTCATCTGCCGTCCCTGCATGACTTGGTGCAACGGTGTTGCTTTTCGAAATTCAATTCACGCCGTGTGAGGCCCCGTGCGGTCGTCCCGCGCGAGCCGGACTCATTACCTCGCCCAGAAGTTGATCCCCTCGACGGGGTCGAACTCGAGCTCGTAGCCCTTGGACTTGAAGAACGCCCGCACGAAGCCTCGGCCTGCGACGATGGCAGCCTCGAGGTTGTCGCCCGATGGCTCGAGCCACAGGGTCTGTCGTCCGCAGGCGTCCCTCAGGTGAACCTTGCACGGGACGTTCGCCCTCTCGAGCTCCTTGTTGGCTTCGACGACCTCGGAGAGCGAGATGACCTTGCTCATGGCTTCCTCCAAACTGACCGGGCTGGCTACCCTCAGCCGAGGGTTGCGCCCGCGCCCCTAATCCAGGCGAAGACGTACTGCTGCTGGACCCCGCCGAAGGTGGGGTCCCACTCGATGCCGTAGGCGCGCTCCGCCTTCTTGATCCAGGTGTCCCGCGGGACCGCCTCGAGGTAGCCGAGCCCGTACAGGCAGATGCAGCTCGCCACCTTGGGGCCGACCCCCGGCGTCTCCTCGAGCTCGGCCATCTGCTCCGCGAGCGGCACGTCCTTCTCCGAGAGGCAGCGGGGCCGCCAGCCGGTGGCGCGCCCGGCCAGGGCACGAAGATAGGGAAGACGATACCCCAGTCTGAGCCCGGCCGTGAAGCCCTCGTCCCGAAGGAGCCGGCTCAGCTGCCGAGGGGCGGGAATGCGTCCGCCTCCGGCGTCCATGAGCGAGAAGACCGCGTGCTGGATGCGCGGGATGTTGGAGTTCTGCGAGATCGTGAACGCGACCGAGACGTCCCACCAGTCCTGCCTCAGCACGCGGATGCCCGCGCTGGCCGCGCGCTGCTCGTCCGTGAGGGGGAGGGAGTCGAGCAGGCGCCCGTAGTCGACGTCGAGGGCGAGGTAGCGCCTCCAGTACGAGAGCGACGACGGGCTCGGCTGCCCTCCGGAGGGCGTGAGGACCACCACCTTCGGCCCGCGCTGCGAGACGACGCAGCGCCTCGCCCCGGAGGCGACGAGGTAGCGGGCGTCCGTCCGGCCGCGGCCGAGCTCGCGCCACGTGAAGACCTGGCCCGAGTCCGCGATCGCCCTGAGCGAGAAGTCGCTCGTCTCGAATGTCGCCACGACGCCTCCTCCCCGCCTAGTATCGCACGCTGAACGAGGACTCGTCCTCGACGGGCGGCACCTCCTCCTTCTCGGGGATCGTGTACTCGATGGGGTACTGGCGGTAGGCCTTGGAGAAGAGCCCGAAGAACTCGGAGACCTGCTCGTCCGTCCCCTGGAGCTCCATGCGGACGCTGCCGTCCCACTCGTTTCTCACCCAGCCCGTGCACCCGACCTCGCGCGCCACTCGCTGCGAGTTCCAGCGGAAGCCGACGCCCTGGACCTGGCCGGTGAACCTCAGGCGCAGGCGACGCAGCGTCTCGCCGCCGCTCCGTCCGGCGTCGCCAGAACCTGCGTGGCCCTTCTCCCGTCCCGCGCCCGCGCTGCCGCCTCCGCGGGAATCGTTGTCGCCCGTGCGGCCCGACCTGAAGAGCATGACGTGACCTCCTCCCTCGTCCCGGGGCGCCCCGCCGGGGCGCCCCGTCGCACTAGGGTTCCATCATTGCGCAAAACCGCCCGGGGTGGGGGCGTGGCCCCGACGCTCGTCCCGGATGTGTGCGCATCCCCGCGCCCGTGCCGCCTCCGTGCGGGGCAGGGATTAGAATGGTGTGACGACACGTGCGTTAGGCTCGGAGAGATTCGTCCTGGAGGGCAAGGCGGGAGGCCCCCCTGCGGGCATAGGCGAATGAAGTAGGAGGATCCATGGGCTGCACCAGGAGAGAATTCGTTGGGCTGTCTGCGATGGCGGCGGCGCTCGGCCTCGGCGCCTGCGCCAACCTGCGGGAGCAGCAGCCGGAGTCGTCGGACGCCGAGCAGCCCCAGCAGCCCCAGGTCGACCTCAACGAGTTCGAGAAGCTCAAGCTCGACGAGGGCGCCTGGAAGTACGACTCCACCAACGACGTCTACTACCAGCTCGGGCTCGTGTACTGCAAGACCCCGGTCGCGACGGCCTACCAGTCGCTCGCGATCTTCGTGCCGGGCGCCTACTTCAGCGCGACGGCCAAGGGCGACACCTACACCTGCACCGTGAACCCCGACGCCAAGGTCGGGAGCTTCACGCCTGCCACGGCACCGGTCCTCATGCCGATAAACTCGGGCAACCTGTCGCCCCAGGCGAGCCCGACGGCCTACAGCTACAACGGCCTCGACGCCTACCTCAAGGCGGGCTTCGTCTACGTGTACGCTGGCTTCAGGGGGAGGAGCTCCGGCTACGAGAGCAGCTCCAAGGACGTCTACCCTGGCGGCGCCCCGTGGCCCGTGGTCGACCTGAAGGCCGCCGTGCGCTACCTGCGCTACAACGCGTCCAAGCTCCCCTTCGCCCCCGACCGCATCTTCACCTTCGGGTTCGGCGCCGGCGGCGGGGTCTCGGCGCTCCTGGGCTCCGCGGGCGACGCGGAGCAGTACGGCACCTACCTCGACAAGATCGGCGCGGCCACGCACGACGCGGAGGGCAACGACCTCTCCGACGCCACGTTCGGCTCGGCCTCGTGGTGCCCTATCCTCTCCTACGACACGGCCGACGCCGCCTACGAGTGGAACATGGGGCAGTACGCCAGCGAGGACACCCGCGCCGACGGCACTTGGACCAAGCTCCTCTCAAACGACCTCGCGGCGGCCTACGCCTCCTTCGTGAACGGCTGCGACCTGCGAGACTCGGACGACCAGGCGCTGACCCTGGACGAGACCTCGGGCGAGGTCTACGCGGACGGCACGTACTACTCCTACCTCCTCACCGAGCTCGAGGACGCGGCGAAGGCGTTCTTCTCCGGCACCGCCTTCCCCTATACCTACACGCCGCAGCGCCTGACCACGGCCTCGTTCCCCGGCGACCCCAACCTGCAGAGCACCGGCTCCGGCACGACCGAGGTCGACGCCGTGACGGACGACCAGGCGACCGCGGAGGCCGCCGCCGACGCCTCCGGCAGCGCCAGCTCGGGCGACGCGGCCTCCGCGTCCGACGCCGCAAGCTCCAACAACGCGACCGCAGCGGGCGCCACGCCGGGCACCAAGGTCCAGTCCGTGGTGTACGGCTCGGCGGAGGAGTACGTCGCGGCGCTCAACGGCGACTCCCGCTGGCTCACGTACAACCAGAGCAGGGGCACCGTGCGCATCTCCAGCGTCGGCGACTTCGTGACGCACCTCAAGAAGCCGACCAAGAAGGTCTGCGCCTTCGACGCGACCGACCGCTCCAGCTACTCCAACCAGCTCTTCGGCATCAACGACGCGTCGTCTCTGCACTATAGCCAGCAGATCTCGGAGCTTCTGGCCGCAAACCAGGACACCTATGCGACGGGCAGCGGGTGGGACGCCGCCTACGTGACCGACTGGTCGGGCGACCTCGTGCGCAAGGACTCCCTCGACAACGACATGGCGACCCGCGTGAAGATGTTCAACCCGCTCTTCTACCTGAGCGGCGCCTACGACGGCTACGGCAAGGCAACGGTCGCGCCGCATTGGCGCATCAACTCCGGCCTCTTCCAGACGGACACCTCGCTGTGCTCGGAGGCGAACCTCGCGCTCGCGCTCAGCCACTACGACGGCGTGAAGGACGTCGCCTTCACGCCGGTCTGGGGTCAGGGCCACGTCCTCGCGGAGCGCACCGGCACCGCGCAGGACAACCTCATCGCCTGGGTCGAGGAGTGCTGCCAGTAGGGGGCTGCCAGCGTCAGTGCGCCCTCGTCGTCCGCCGGTGCCGAGACGCGCTTCGCAGCACGTCCGCGCCCTAGGCGCGGGGGAGCGAGGAGAGCCTGCAGCAGCGCTCGAGGGTCCGGCAGAAGAGCTCGAGTCCCGCCTGGTCCTCGGGCGAGAACCGGTCGAGGATAGGCGAGTCGAGGTCGAGCACGCCCACGACGGCGCCCGTGCCGTCGTGGAGCGGGACGACGATCTCTGAGTTGGAGGCCGCGTCGCAGGCGATGTGGCCGGCGAACCTGTGGACGTCGGGCACGCGGAGCGTCCGGTCCTCGGCGGCCGCGGTGCCGCAGACGCCGGAGCCGAGCTTGATCCGGACGCAGGCCAGGCTGCCCTGGAACGGGCCGAGCAGGAGGTCGCCCCTGTCGTCGATCAGGTAGAACCCTGCCCAGTTGAGCCGTGGCAGCCTCTCCCAGAGGAGCGCCGAGGCGTTCGCGAGCGTCGGCAGCCAGTGGGGCTCGCCCTCCGCGAGGGAGGCGAGGCTCCTCGCTAGGAGGGGGTAGTCGGGGGCGCCCGCCGCGGCGGAGGGGGCCGCAGCCTTAGGAGCGCCCGTAGTCTCAGCCTGCCGCACGTCCTTCTCCATGGTGTCCCCCTCGCGTCCGTCCGTCGCGTCGTCAGGTTCCGAGGATAGCGCAACGAGAGGGGCGCGAATCCGCGGGCAGGGCGGCCGTCGCTCGCATAGAATGGTTCCCATATCAGAATGTACGAGGAGGCGGCCCCGTGCCCCGGTGGCATGGGCCCCCTGCGAGAAGGGCGTGACGATGGCGAAGAGGAAGCGCGGGTACGAGCAGCACACGGCCGCCCACTTCAGGGACCCGGACTCCTACCGGGAGATGGGGAGACGCCGTCGCCGCCCGCGCCGACGGGCCCTCGTGGCCCTCGTCGTCGTGGCGGCGCTCGCCGTCGTCGCCGTCGTGGGCGTCGCCGTCGCGGCCAACCTGCCCTTCGGCGTGACGGTGAACGGCTCCGAGGTGCGTGTGAGGCGCGGCTCGACCGTGGAAGAGGTGTTCCGGCAGGCGTCCCCGCAGGTCTCCGCCGGCGACCTGCTCGCCGTAGACGGCAGCGTGATCACCGCCGGCTCCGAGGACGCCTACGAGGCGACGCTCGAGCGCGACGGCGCGGACGCCCAGGCGCTCGACCCCGCGCAGGCGGCGACCTGCGCCGTGAGGGCCGGCGACCGCCTGACCTTTACGGACGGCGACGACGTGACGGAGGAGTACGCCACCGTGCGGGAGACCGAGCAGCCCGAGCTCAGGACCACCGGCACCCAGGGCATCGTGTTCTACGTCTCCCAGTGGGGCTACCCCGGCATCACGGAGGAGCGCACGGGCTCCGTCTCCGGCAAGACGGTCGAGGTGCAGGTCCAGCAGAGGCAGGACGCGGTTGTCGTGCGCGCCACGCCGAAGCCCGCGAACGGCGAGAAGCTCGTCGCGCTCACCTTCGACGATGGCCCGTCCGTCTACACCGAGCGCTACCTCGACATCCTCGACCAGTACGGCGCCAAGGCGACCTTCTTCCTGATCGGCGAGCAGGTGTCTGAGTACCCCGACTCCGTGCGCCGCGCCATCTCCGAGGGCAACCAGGTCGCCACGCACACCTGGGACCACAAGCAGCTCACGACCCTCACCGAGCCCGAGGTCCAGCAGGAGCTCTCTGACTCGCTCTCGGCGATCACCGACGCGACCGGCCTCTCCGTCTCCACGCTGAGGCCCCCCTATGGCTCGATCGACCCCAGGGTCTGGCTCTACTCCGGCGGCAGGGTCTCGATCGCGACGTACTGGTCGCACGACACCAGGGACTGGGCGCAGCCCGGCGTCAGCCAGATCGTGGCAGGCGCCACGAGCTACTACGAGCCCGGCTCCATCATCCTCATGCACGACGGGGGCGGTGCGCGCGAGCAGGACCTCGAGGCCCTGCCGCAGGTGATCAAGGCGTGGCAGGACCAGGGCTACCGCTTCGTCACCCTCTCCGAGCTGCTCGCCTCCGACCCGGACGTTCCCGAGGACATCGCGACCGGCACGGCGCAGATGCCCGAGGGCGCCGTCTGGCCGACGGCCCTCTCTGCCGACAGCGTCGAGAACGGCACGAAGTAGCGCCGCGCGCGTCCGTCCTACTCGAGGAAGCTGACCCTGCCCGAGTGCGTGAGGTAGAGCGCGCCTCGGATCTCGAGCTCGCCCGCGTTCACGAGGGCCGCGAGGTCCCGGTCCGCGGAGAGGGTCGCCATCCCGGCGCGCACGTTCTTCTCGGCCGCCTTGAGCGGGTCGAGCTCCTCGCCGATGGTCTCGGAGATCTTCGAGGTGATGAAGCCTACCGGCCCGCGCGAGCCTCCGTGCATGGCAGCGTCGATGGCGCCGCAGTGCGTGTGGCCCAGCACGAGCAGCAGCGGCGTGTGCAGGTGGGCGCAGGCGTACACGGCGCTCGCGAGCTCCGAGGGGCCGACGATGTTGCCGGCGGTGCGGATGCAGAAGATCTCTCCGAGCCCGCACATGAAGATGTGCTCGGGCACCACGCGCGCGTCGGAGCAGGAGATGACGCAGGCGAAGGGGTGCTGGCCCTCCTCGAAGAGGCGGGTGATGAGCTCGTCGGAGACGTCGCCGTTGGCGTGGTGGGCGCCGACGTACTGCTCGTTGCCCTCGCGCAGGCGCCTGAGGGCGGCCTCGGCGCTCGCGTGCGCCTCGACGGAGTCCGCCGGGTCCTCGGAGTTGACGTCCACGGTGAGGTAGAAGTTGCCGCCGGACGCGCGCTCGAACACGGTGCTCACCTTGTCGAACCACGTCGCTCGGTTCCAGATGGGCCGCACGATCGTGACGTGCGTCGGCTCGCAGATCCCGTCGAGCCGCCCCTCGAGCGCGGCGAGGCTGACGAGGCTGCCTGCGGGAAGGTCGAGCTCCTCCGCAAGGTAGGCGCCGAGCGCGCCCTCGTCCGCGAAGTCCCTCTCGTCGATCCGAACCTCACGCATGGTGGACCCCCTCCCGGACGGATGCGGCAGCGCCTCGTCGTGGCGCGGCCAGGCTCGTCCAGGTTGATACCCGCGGGCGCACGTCGCACAGCGACCCGCTTTCGAGCGGTGGGAAAGTCCGGGCGGGCGAGAAGGACCTGGCGCCGGTCAGGCCTCGAGCGGCCGCTCGCTGCCGCGGCGCGCCACCTCGGCGACCCTGAGGCAGGTCTCGGGCGTGAGCGTCAGGCAGTCCGAGAAGGCGTTGACGATGATGCCGAGGGCGTCGCCCCTGGTGCGGGCCATCTCGACGCACTCGGTCATGGGCAGCTCGACCGTCTCCTGCTCGCCGGACGCGGCACCGGGGACCTCGTCTGCGCCCGTGAAGACGGCGAACCAGCGCTGTCCCTGCTCGTTCTGCAGGACGTTGGGGCGCACGCGACGCCCGTCGCGCTCGAAGGCGAAGCGCGCCTCGGGGTCGGGCGTCCCGTCCGGCTCGTCCGCGCCCTCGGCGACGGGGGTCACGGGGACGACGACGGTGGCCGCGCTCAGGCCGGAGACGAGCCTGTCGAGGTTGTCGGCGGTGAGGTTGCCGAGGTAGCGTACAACGAGCCTCTTGAGGAGTGCGCCCTCGCCCGTCGCCTGCGACAAGGGCCTGGCGCTCGGGGGTGCGGCCGTCGGCCCCTCGCCCTCGGGGGACGGGGAGCCGGGACTCGTGGGTGCGGGCGAGCCGGCGGGGGAGCCCTCCGAGCCCTCGCCGACGGCAGGGACCGCCACCTCGTCCGATGCGACGGCCTCCGAGTCAGTGGCGGTCGCCCCGAGGTCGGTCTCGCCATCGGGCTCGGGCCGGGGCTGCGCCGCGGGCTGCGCGTCCTTCTCGGCCGTGCTCAGAGTGGCGCGCAGGTCCTCCAGGATGGAGCCCAGGACGTTTTTGCCCGGCCACTCACTTGGGACGAGGCGGGAGAGGCTCATGGGGTCGCAGCCGTTGCCCCAGTAGCGGTCGCGCGGCGAGCAGGCGGCGATGGTGGCGTCGCCCGTGGAGCACAGGAAGTCCGCGAGGCCCTCGACCTGCGCGACCTTCTCGCCCACGCAGCGGCGCATGACCGACTCGCGCACCGCGAGCCACTCCCTGCGGTCGTAGGGGGTGACCTGCTTGTTGATCCGCTGCAGGTAGAGGGGATCGCTCATGGCGAAGACGCGCCTCGCCGTCGCCTCGTCGCCGAAGTGCATCGCCTTGAGGTACACGAAGGCCTGCTCGACGTTGGCGAACTCGCGGCCGTCGAGGACGAAGGGGGCCTCGTACCAGTTGCTGAGGCAGCCGTTGTCCTCGCGGGGGTTGTAGAAGAGTACGAAAGAGTGCCCCCCGAACATGGTGATGACAGGCGGTTGCATGCTCATCCTCCCCCCGGGCGCACCGGTGGCGCGGCCATCGGCGCCTGCTGGCGCGGCTGGCCGCGCCCGAGCGCGGGCCCTCGACGTAGTTGCGCGCCCATTGTCGCACAAACCCGCGAGGCACAGAAAAGGCGGGGAGGGAAGCCCCTCCCCGCCTCGGTGCGGAGCCCGGCAGCGGCTGCCGGTCGGTGCCTGGGAACGCAGGCGAAGCCTACTCCTTCTCCTCCGCCTTATCGGCGTCCGGAGAGAGGTCCGGCGTCTCCTTGTCCAGGGCGAGCTTGGCGACGATGCCGGACAGGGCGAGAAGGGCGAGCAGGTTCGGGAAGGCCATCAGGCCGTTGAAGAGGTCGGCGAGGTTCCAGACGAGCTCGACCTTGAGCAGCGAGCCGAGGAACATGATGACGATGACGAGCGCGGTGAAGAACTTGACCGCCTTGTTGCCGATCAGCCAGCGCACGTTCTGCTCGGCGAAGAAGTACCAGCCGACGATCGTGGAGAAGGCGAAGAACGCGAGGCAGATGGCGATGTACTGCGGGCCGAAGCTGCCGAAGGCGAGGCGGAAGGCCTCCTGGGCGACGGTCGTGCCGGTGATGCCGCCCTCGATGCAGCCGGGGAGCACGCCGGAGGTCAGGATGACCAGGGCGGTCAGGGTGACGATCAGGAAGGTCACGAAGACGCCGAACATGGCGACCTCGCCCTCCTCCTGGGGCTGCTTGACCTTGGCGATGGCGTGGGAGTGGGGCGTGGAGCCGAGGCCGGCCTCGTTGGAGAACAGGCCGCGGGCGACGCCGAAGCGGATGGCCTGGCTCACGCTGATGCCGGCGAACGCTCCGCCGAGGGCCCTCGGGTTGAAGGCGCCGACGAAGATGGCGTTGAAGGCGGCGGGGATGTTCTGGGCGTTGATGACGAGGACCACGATGCCGCCGACGAGGTAGGCGAGGGCCATGAAGGGCACGACCTTCTCGGTGACGGAGGCGATGCGGCCGATGCCGCCGACGAAGACGAAGCCGGCGAGGACGGCGACGATGAGGCCGACGATCCAGACGGGAGCGCCGAAGGCCGAGTTCATGGCCTGGCCGATGGAGTTGGACTGGACCATGATGCCCGCGAAGCCGAGGGCGAAGATGATTGCGATAGCGAAGAAGGTGGCGAGGCCGTGGCCGAGCTTGCCCTTGAATGCGGCCTGGATGTAGTAGACCGGGCCACCGATGACGTTGCCATCCTCGTCGCGGGTCTTGGTCTTCTGCGCGAGGCAGGCCTCGCCGTAGATCGTGGCCATGCCGAAGAAGGCCGCGACCCAGGTCCAGAAGATGGCGCCGGGGCCGCCCGCGACGAGCGCGGTCGCGCAGCCTGCGATGTTGCCGGTGCCGACCTGCGCGGCGATGGCGGTGGCGAGCGCCTGGAACGAGCTCATGCCCTCCTTGCCGGCCTTCTCGCCGTTCAGGTTGACGCTGCCGAAGACGCGCTTCATGGCGCGCCCGAAGTGGCGTACCTGCACGAAGTGGGTGCGGATCGAGTAGAAGACGCCCGTGCCCACGAGCAGCCAGAGCAGGATGGAGTTCCAGATGAAGTTCGATACGTTAGAAACGATGGTAGCTGCGTCCATGTCATCCTCTCGAATTCATTCTCAGGTGCACGGCACAGTCTGCGGCCAAGATGAGTAAGCCTAATCAAACAATGAGAACCCAAAAACGCAGCTGCGCCCGTCATTTACAGGGTGTGAACTGGTCGTACGTTGGGGAAGCCGTGCAGGATGCTATGCGGGCCAAGGCGCCACGTGCGCGGGCCCGAAAAAAGGGGCGGCGAGCGAACACTCGCCGCCCCGGACGTGCGGAGGAACTAGTCCTCGAAGACCTTCTGGCCGTCGACCGGGGTCTCGAGGGCGTGGAGCGCCTTCTTGACCAGGCGACGACGGAGCTCCTTCTCCTCGTCGGCGGGGAGGGAGGGGTTGCCCAGCGGGTGCGGAATGGCAATCGCCGGGACGATGCGGTTCGCGCCGACCGTGAGAGAGATCGGGGTGACCGTGCAGACGTGAACCACGGGGAGACCAGCGCGCTCGATTTCCTTGACCATCGTTGCACCGCAACGAGTGCAGGTGCCTCAAGTGGAGGTCAGGATGACGGCGTCCACGCCGTCCGCCTTGAGGCGCTTGGCGATCTCCTCGCCGAACTTCTTGGCGGAGGCGACGGCGGTACCGTTGCCGACGGTCGCGTAGTACTTGTTGTGGAGGGAGCCGATCAGGCCCTCCTTCTCGAACTCGCGCATCACGTCGACGGGCAGGACGCGGTCGGCGTCCTCGTTGGCGTAGGTGGGGTCGTAGCCGCCGTGGGCGGTCTCGTAGGTGTCGGCGGTGAGGTCATCGACGCCCGTGATGTCGTACTCGCCGAACTTGGAGGCGTTGGAGCTCTCGATGTGGTCCGGGTTGCCCTTGGGGACGATGCCGCCGGAGGTCACGAGGGCGACCTTGGCGTGGGCGAGGTCGGTGACGGGCGGGTTGGGGTCGACGCGGTCGAAGGACGGCATCGGGTACTCGGTGGTGTAGGGCTTGCCGGCAATCTTCTTCAGGAGCATGTCGACGGCGCGGGCGGCACCGGGCTTGTCCTCGAAGAAGTTGACGCGGACGCCCTGGTTGATGTAGTTGTCCTCGCAGGAGGCGCCGATCTTCTCGCCCTTGGCGAGCTTGAGCGCGAGCGGGACCATCTTCTTGACGGCGTCCTTCATGCCGGCGGCGCTGTTCTTGGTCGGGACGATGTAGATGTCCTTCTTGTAGAGGTCGACGCCCGGGTTCTCGACGTACATGGCCGTGAGGACCGGGATGTGGAGCTCCTCCTGGACCTTGGCGCAGATGGTGGCGCAGGCGACGCCGTAGCGGCCGGCGTTGAAGGCGGGGCCGGCGACGAACAGGTCGGGCTTGTGCTCCTTGAGGATGTCGATGATCTGCGCGGAGGCCTCGTCGATGTGCTCGTTGAAGAAGGAATCGCCGCAGATGATGGTGCCGACGATCTCCGCCTCGTCGCCGAAGCCCGCGGAGAGGGCGAGGCCGGGGCCGACCTTCTCGCCGTCACGGAACTCGACGGGGTAATCGGCCTTCTCCTCGCCGCCGATCTGGGCGAAGAACTGGTTGATGTAGTGGATGACGCGAATCTTTGCCATGACTTCTTACCTCCTTAGCGTGCGCTCAGCGTGCCGAAGCCGGTCTCGTTGGTTGCGCCGGTGATGACCTGGAGCTCGACCTCGAGGGAGCCGTCGGGCTGCAGGGTGCTCTCGGAGGCGCCGGCGATCTTGTTGACGTAGGCGAGGGTGCCGATGACGCGGTCGAGCTTGGGCAGGTGGACGAGCTCGTTGGCGTTGCCACCGGTGACGACGGCGTCGGCTGCGGGGTCGGCGTCGGCGAGGGACTGGGACTTGCCGTCACGGCCGGCGTACTCGTCGGTGATGATGACGGTCTTGACGCCCTCGGCCTCGATCTTCTTGCAGTTCATGATGAGGTCGGTGTCGGGGTTGCCGAAGCCCTCCTGCGAGACGATGACGGCGTCGAGGCCGAGCATGCGGCAGAGCTTGGCGGTCTGGTTGGAGGAGCGCTCCTTGTCGGCGAGGTAGACGTTCTCGTTGGTGATGATCTGGCCGACGAAGTTGATGGTCTTGCCATGCTGCTTGTAGAGTTCCTCGACCACCTTGTTGTTCTCGTGGACGTAGGTCGGGTTCTTATCGCACGCGGAGACGCAGTTGCCGGAGATGATCGCGCCGTCCATGATCTCGGTCGGGTAGAGGATCGTGGGGAGGATCTTCTTGGCGTCGACGCCGTAGACGTAGGTGTCGTGGAGCAAGCCCTGGCTCTGGAGCATCTGCACGTAGGCGACGCGCGGCAGGTCGGGGTAGAGCTTCATGCCCTCGGCGATGTCCGGGGTCTCGTAGGTCTCGACCTCGTCGGGCGTGAGGTCGCGGGCGAGCTCGCCGATCTTGGTGGCGACCTTCAGGCCGGCGAGGCGGACGGCCTCCTCGTACTCGTGCTTCTCGACGCCGTCGACGGGCTCGGCCACGAGGCAGAGGTTCATGGTCTTGGAGAAGGGCGTGTACTCGGCGCCGAGGCCGCACATGTCGATGACGCCCTCCTGGAAGCCGACGATCGGGCCGGCGGTGACGACGGCCATGCCCTTGAGGGCGTAGGTCTTGCCGCTGCCCACCGTGGTGACCTTGTTGATGACGCCGGGGAAGACGCCGCCGGGGCCCTCGACCTTGACGCGCGGCTCGATGACGTCCTTGACCGGGGTGATACGGACGGACTCGCCGGGCCTGGCGATGTCGAAGCTCACGCTCTTGAGCTTCTCCTCCGTCATGGCGACGGCGGTGAGCTCGTCGGCATTAACGTAGAGGATGCCATCCTCTATCTTGGACTCTGGGGCGAACTGGATGTCCTTGATGAAAATCTTTCCGAGTTCCAGCTTCACTCTAGGTACCTCCTCCTACACTCGATCCTCTTGCACGTGCTATCTACAACCGGGGACGGTGACTGCCACCTCCCCGCCTGTATGCCTTAGGAATGACACTGGGTCGCCGACTCCACCGCGCTGCTGATGAGCGAGTAGTCGACGAGCTGGAAGTCCTCCAGCGAGCCCGGTCGGAACTCGCGCGTCCTCACGGGGAACTTCCGGGTCGTGGCGATTGCGGACTCGATGAGGGACAGCGACTCGGCGTCGACCTGCGCACCTGCCGAAGGCATGCGGACCATGACCGTCCGGTAGGGGGTCTCTCCCGGCTTGATGCTGCCCGCCTGCGGGTGGGTGAGAAGGACCGCGCCCTTGTGGACGAGGTCGCGCACCCTCTCGAGGAGCTCGAGGTAGCCCTGCTCCTCGAAGCTGACTTCGAACCTGTCCGAGAGCTTCCGGACGACCAGCGGGTTGTTGGTGACGATGACCGTGGACTTCACCTCTGGCGCCTCCTTCCTTCTTCGATCGGCTCTGACGCGTCTTGCACCTCCGCGCTTGCCATTAATGAATCTATCCGAATTCTTTTCCGATTAGAAAACTACTAGGCGAGCGGAAATGTATCACTGATTATTGAAAAATATGCTTCAAATTTGTCCAAATTGGTATATTATCGTAATAAAATGCAGAACAATGGAGTTTACAGCTAAGCAAACCCAGAGGAACAGGTTGGTTACAAGTTCCTCACTATGCAGAAAACTGAAAATTGTCTCTAGAGGAGGGGGCCTTCGCGCAAGGGCGCGGGGCCTTCTGCTACCGTCTGCGACCGAGACGGAGCCTTGGTTTCTTCTTGTGCGAGCTGGGAATCACAGGGAATTGCGCGCTCATGCAGGTACCTTCCGACGTGGCCGTGCCGCAGGGCGTCCTTCGCGCCCATCGGCTGCCCTCGTCGTGTACCTGAAAGATTCTCCGTGCCAGGAACGGCCCGGATTGCTTCTTCGGTGGCGTTTCGCCTCTCCGAGGTTTCGTCCCCGACCAGTCCTTTTGCCTGAGAGTTCTCGCGTCCCCTTCGGCGCCGCTCGCGCGGTCTCTCCTGGTCGGATCATCCGAAATATCTATGAAATATTCTAGTTGCCGAAATCGCACATCACCGATTGAAAAATGCGAGATAGGAAGCACATTAGTTTTGTTATGACTAACGGTTGTCATTAAATCCTGAGCGGTCGACGACGTGACGAGAAGAGAGCTCGATTAGCGATGCGGCGCAAGGTCTGGCCACAGAAGAGCGGAGGGCCCCGAGGGACCCTCCGCTCTTGTCCGTGGTGCCTTTGGGCGCGTCGGTCGGACGGGGCCTACTTCTTGGCCTTCTCGTCCGCGACCTCGTCCTCGTGGGCCATCTTCGCGACCGTACTGGAGAGCGCGAGGAGAGCGAGGAGGTTCGGGAAGACCATCAGGCCGTTGAAGAGGTCGGCGAGGTTCCAGACGAGCTCGACCTTGAGCAGCGAGCCGAGGAACACGAAGATCGTGACCAGGATCGCGAAGCCCTTGAGCGCCTTCTTGCCGATCAGCCACTTCACGTTCTGGGCTGCGAAGAAGTACCAGCCGACGATCGTGGAGAAGGCGAAGAACATCAGGCAGATGGCGACGTAGATGGGGCCGAAGCCACCGAAGGCGTTGGAGAAGGCCTCCTGGGCGACGGGCGTTCCGGTCATACCGTCGGTGATGCACTGGTCGAGGACGCCGGAGGAGAGGATGACGAGCGCGGTCATGGTCAGGACGACGAAGGTGTCGATGAAGACGCCGACCATGGCGACCTCGCCCTGCTGCTGGGGCTTGTCGACCTTGGCGATCGCGTGGGAGTGGGGCGTGGAGCCCATGCCGGCCTCGTTGGAGAACAGGCCGCGGGCGACGCCGTAGCGGACTGCCATCTGCACGGTCTTGCCGGCGACGGCGCCGCCGAGGGCCCTCGGGTTGAAGGCGCCGACGAAGATGGAGGCGAAGGCGGCGGGGAGGTTGCGGTAGTTGATGGCGAGGATGATTAGGCCGCCCACGATGTAGATCGTCGCCATGACGGGGACGATCTTCTCGGTGACGGAGGCGATGCGGCTGATGCCGCCGATGAAGATGAAGGCGGCCACGAGGGCGACGATGAGGCCGACCAGCCATGTGGGCGTCCCGAGGGCGGAGTTGAAGGCGTCGCTGATGGAGTTGGACTGGACCATGATGCCCATGAAGCCGAGGGCCAGGATGATGGCGATCGCGAAGAAGGTGGCGAGGCCGCGGCCGAGCTTGCCCTTGAAGGCCTCCTGGATGTAGTAGACCGGGCCGCCGATGACGTTGCCGTCCTCGTCGCGGGTCTTGGTCTTCTGGGCGAGGCAGGCCTCGCCGTAGATCGTGGACATGCCGAAGAAGGCGGCCAGCCACATCCAGAAGATGGCGCCGGGGCCGCCGGATATGAGCGCGGTGGCGCAGCCGGCGATGTTGCCGGTGCCGACCTGCGCGGCGATGGCGGTGGCGAGCGCCTGGAAGGAGCTCATGCCCTCCTTGCCGGCCTTCTCGCCGCTCATGTTGATGTTGCCGAAGACGCGCTTCATGGCGCGACCGAAGTGGCGCACCTGCACGAAGTGCGTCCTGAAGGAGTAGTAGACGCCCGTGCCCACGAGCAGCCAGAGAAGCAGCACGTTCCATACGACGTCACTTACGTTCGTGACAATGGCGTTGAGTTCGTCCATTATCCCATCTCCCTATCGATGTCCGACAGTCAGTGCCTGGGACGATTCCGAGAAGCTTCCGTGAGGCCAGTGGAAGATGCTGTTGACAGCGGTCTCGTGCGACGTCTGGCCTGCGAACCGGGTCTCCTCCGTCCCCCTCCTTTCTCGCGCGACTGATTTCTTTTTCGACGTGTATGAACATACGCAATTCACAAGTGATTGGTGAAAAAAATGAGGGGAGTGGAAATATAATAACGATTATTGTATTTGCATAATCCATAAGTGTGGATTGCTATATACTGTGGGAACCAATGCGGATTTGATAGCGAGCCTTCGTTCTAGAGGTGCCGCGCGTCGGCCTTCCCTCGCTCGGAGACGCTCTCTCCGTGGGGATGGTCTTGCGCGATGACACGCCGTGCGAAGGTAGTCGTATCAATCTTGCATACGCTCACCCTGAGGGGGCACGAGGGCGAGTGCCGCGCGCTCGTCGCGCCTCGCTACGCGTCAGCCGCCGAGCGCGTTCCGGCGGAGCGCTCGCTCGAGGAGCTTGGCGTGGGACTGCTGCTCAGGATGTGTGCCGGCGTGACGTGCGACGAGGACCTCTCGTGGGGCGTGCGAGGAAAGCCCGCGCTCGCGGGTGCCGTCGTGCCCGGCACGAACGATGAGCCCGGGATGGACGCCGCGCCCGCCAGGTTACCTGTGTCCGGAACGCCTCGGATCAGCATCTCGCACGACGCGGGAATGGTCGCCCTGGCCTTGTGCCCGGACGCAGAGGTCGGCGTGGACCTCGCCCGCATCGGCTTCGACGCGCGCGTCGCCCGCCGTGTGTTCGGCGACGAGGCTGCGAAGGCGCTGGGAGACGGATCGGCGGTGGGGGAGCGAACTGCCTTCTCCTGCGCCTGGGCCGAGCTCGAGGCGACGCTCAAGGGAATCGGCACGGGGTTCGCCGCGGACTTCCGGAGGCACCCCGAACTCCTCGATGGCTGGTTGCACGAGACGCGCGTGATCATGGGCGACGGCTCTCTCCGGACGCCTCCTGCGGTGGCGGAGAAGGACCTGGCGCCGGGAGGGCCGCGGGAGACGCTGGGTCCCACGGCATGTCTCAGCTGCGCGTGCAGGGTTCCGTTCGACCTCGAGGTGCGCTGGGAGGACGAGCGGGTGCTCGCCCTCGTCGCCAAGGGCCTCTGATCGGGGTGCGGCAGGGCACCACTGGCCGGGCACGTCCTGCCGCCCGTCCTCGCGTGTCCTCCCCCCCCCCCAGGTGGTGATGACGTGCGCAAGGAGAAGCCCCCGCCCCTCGGCCGGGCATTCCGGTCCGAGGGGCGGGGGCGATGGATGCCCGCTATCGGGCTGTTGTGGACTCCGTCTGACGTCGGCCCTTGTCTCGGCTACTCGCCGTCGCGGTTGTTGCGGCTCTCGTACCTGCCGGAGCTGCGGTAGCCGCGCCTGCTGTCGTCGCGGTTGAAGCCGGGCTTGCTGAAGCCGCGGTCGTCGCGCCCGCCACGGTAGCCGCCGCGGTCGTCGCGGTAGCCGCCGCGCCCGCCACGGTCGTCGCGCCCGCCGCGGAAGCCGCCGCGGTCGT
>OMVS01000022.1 GCA_900314575.1 uncultured Olsenella sp.
GGCGCCGGCGCGCATCCCGGCGCGCCCCGGCGCGGCTTCACCACAGCATCGGCACGATTGCGGCGGCCGTCCGCGCGCCAGGCCCGCCCGCGCCGGCGCCCGGCCGGCCCCAGGCCGGCGGCGCGCAAGGGTCGGGGCGGAGCCGCGCGAGGACGTCCTTTTCCATTCCGTTAATTGCAGCTTGCGCGCACCTTCGTGCAAGGTCGCAGGAACCTTGCGTAGTACAATGCGAACTCGCGCGACGAAGCGCCGTCTACGCTAGTCGCCGTCTGCTGAGGACCCGCCCGTACGACACGGGGCGGGAGAGACGAGAGGATCCAGATGGACTCTTTTTCCATGCACACGCACACCTGCGGCGAGCTCAGGCCTGCCAACATCGGTGAGACCGTCACGCTCACCGGCTGGGTCTGGCACCGCCGCGACCACGGCGGCCTGATCTTCATCGACCTGCGCGACCGCGCCGGCGTGACGCAGATCTCCTTCGACCCCGAGCACTCTGGCGGCACCGCCTTCCACGCGGCCGAGCACGTGCGCTCCGAGTGGCCGCTCAAGGTCACCGGCACGGTGCGCGAGCGCCCCGAGGGCCAGGACAACGAGAAGCTCGCGACCGGCCAGGTCGAGGTGCTCGTCTCCGAGCTCGAGGTGCTCAACACCTCCAAGACGCCCGCGTTCCAGATTGAGGACCACGTGGACGCCTCCGAGGACGTGCGCCTGCGCTACCGCTACCTCGACATCCGCCGGCCCAAGATGATGGCCAACCTCAAGCTGCGCTCCGACTTCACCTTCGCGCTGCGCGAGGCCTTCCACAAGCGCGAGTTCATGGAGGTCGAGACCCCGGCGCTGTTCAAGTCCACCCCCGAGGGCGCGCGCGACTTCATCGTCCCGAGTCGCACCCAGCCGGGCAACTTCTACGCGCTGCCGCAGTCCCCGCAGCTGCTCAAGCAGCTCCTCATGGTCGGCGGTGTCGAGCGCTACTACCAGGTCGCCAAGTGCTTCCGCGACGAGGACCTCCGCGCCGACCGCCAGCCCGAGTTCACGCAGGTGGACGTCGAGATGAGCTTCGTCGAGCAGGACGACGTGATGGGCATGCTCGAGGGCGTGCTGAGAGACGCCTTCGCCGCCATGGGCGTCGAGATGCCGCTGCCGCTGCGCCGCATCTCCTACTGGGACGCGATGGACACCTACGGCATCGACAAGCCCGACACGCGCTTCGGCATGCACCTGCACGACGTGACGCCGATCTTCCAGGACTCCAAGTTCAAGCTGTTCGCGAGCGCGGCCAAGACCGAGGGCCTCTACGTCAAGGCCATCAACGCCAAGGGGGCCGGCACCTGGCCGCGCGCCAAGATCGACCGCCTCGCCGACGTCGCCGCAGGCTTCGGCGCCAAGGGCCTCGCCTACATCGCCTTCCGCGAGGACGGCAGCGTGACGAGCCCCATCGTCAAGTTCTTCAGCGACGACGAGATGGCCGCCCTGCGCGCCGAGATGGACGTCGAGCCCGGCGACCTCGTGATGTTCGCGGTGGAGAGCCGCCTCAAGGCCGACGAGATCCTCGGCGGGATGCGCAACCACATGGCAGACGCCCTGGAGCTCCCGCGCGAGGGTCACGACTTCCTGTGGGTCGTCGACTTCCCGCTGTTCCACTGGGACGAGGAGCGCAAGGCGTACGCGGCCGAGCACCAGCCCTTCACCCAGCCGATGGAGTCCGACATCGACAGGCTCGAGAGCGACCCGCTGTCCTGCGGCTCGCACACCTACGACTTCGTGATGGACGGCTACGAGGCGGGCGGCGGCGGCATGCGCATCCACAACGCCGAGCTCCAGATGCGCATCCTCAAGCTCCTCGGCTTCACGGAGGAGCGCGCGGAGGCCCAGTTCGGCTTCCTGATGGAGGCCCTGAAGTTCGGCGCGCCCCCGATGGGCGGCTTCGCCCTCGGCCTCGACCGCGTCTGCATGCTGCTGACCGGCTCCGACTCCATCCGCGAGGTCATGGCCTTCCCCAAGACCAGCTCCGGCTCCGACCTCATGTCCGGCGCCCCGTCGGAGGTCTCCGGCCAGCAGCTCAAGGAGGTCTCGCTGCGCATCCTCTAGGCCTGGGGTAGGATGGGGAGACCACATCCTGAAACCATCCTGGAGGACCCGATGCCTAAGAGCGGACGGCCCGGGCACGCGAGCTCGGGCGAAAGGCGCGCCGACGCTAGGAGCGATAGGGCGCGCGAGAACGACGGTCGCCCCTCCGCCGCCGCCGGCCCCGTGAGGGGCGGCCGCGGCGCGAGGGGCGACCACTTCAGCAGGAGGCCGAGAAGGACGCCCGCCTGGGTGCCCGTCCTCTGCGTGGTGGCCCTCCTCGTCGCCGTCGCGACGGGCGCCTTCGCGCTCGTCGAGGACGGCACGGTCGCGCTGCCGTGGGCCTCCGGGGGAGCGGACGCCGCCGCGGGCGCGGGCTCCGCCGCTGCCGCGGGTGCGGGCGTCGCCGACGCTGCGGGCTCCGCGGCCGGTGCGGGCGCCGCGGCCACCCCCGACGCGACCCAGGCCGAGCCGACGAAGGTCAGACTGGTCATGGCCGGCGACATCCTGAAGCACATGCTCCTCGTCCAGAGCGGCGCCAAGGCCGACGGCACGTACGACTTCGACCACGTCTACGCGCACGTGACCGACGAGCTCGCCGGCTTCGACCTGCGCGTGGTGAACCAGGAGACCCCGGCGGCAGGCACCTCGCTCGGCCTCTCCGGCTACCCCAGCTTCAACGGGCCGCTCGAGTTCAACGACGCCACGGCCAAGGCCGGCTTCAACGTGGTGCTCAAGGCGACCAACCACGCCATGGACGCGGGCTACGACGGCATCCACAGCGAGCTGGCGTACTGGCAGGAGAAGTACCCCGCCGTCCGGACGCTCGGCGTCGTCGACCGAGAGACGGACGATTCGACCTCCCCGTACGAGCCCTACGTCTACGAGAAGGACGGGCTCAAGGTGGGCCTCCTCAACTTCACCTACGACCTCAACGGCTACCCTGACCCCAAAGACGCCGTGGCCCTTCTCGACTGGGGACACGAGGACGAGGTGCGCGCCGCCATCCGCAAGGCCAAGCAGGAGGCCGATCTCGTGGTGGTCTTCCCGCACTGGGGGACGGAGTACCAGCTCACCCCCTCCGACGAGCAGGAGTCGTGGGCCAAGGTCTTCGCCGAGGAGGGCGTGGACCTGGTGGTCGGAGACCACCCGCACGTGATCGAGCCCGTCGAGGTCCTCACGCGCCCGGACGGCAAGGGCATGCTCTGCTACTGGTCGGTGGGCAACTTCGTCTCGAACCAGAACGACAACCAGAACCTGGTGGGCGGCCTCGCCGAGGTCACCCTCGAGCGGGACGCGGACGGCACCTGCCACGTCGGCGACTACGCGTTCGTGCCGGTCGTCTGCCACAAGGGGTCGGGCGCGGACTTCACGACCTACCTGCTGCGCGACTACACCGACGAGCTCGCAGCCACCAACGCGAGCGTGTACGCCAACAACTCCTCGTGCACGGTGGAGTGGGTGGACGACTTCTGCGCGCAGGTGCTGGGCAGCGCCTACGACCCGGGCGCGCATGAGCTTCGGGGCACGGTCTCGGGCGCGGGCGCCGCCTCGGGCGCCGGCGGTCTGGCTGAAGCGGCGTAGCGCGCCCACAGCCGGCGGCATCGCACCTAGCGCGACTTCACCCTGATCACCACGTAGCGGGCGACGAACAGACAGAAGAGCACCACGTGCGAGACGAGGTAGGCCCAGACGGCGCCGTCGAAGCCGAGGGTCCGCACGAGCGCGAAGCTGAGCACCAGCGCCACGCCGAACCCGACGAGGTAGATGAGCGTGGCGGCGCTCTGGTAGCGCAGGACCGTGAGGATCTGGAAGAGGAAGTCCGCCCCCGCGGCGAGTCCGCCCGCGACCACCATGAGGTAGGACTGCGTGCGGAACCGCTCGAAGTCCGTGGCGTAGAGCAGCCCGTTGAGCGGCACGCCGATGAGTCCGGTGAAGACGAGCATGACCGCGACGATCACGGCGACGAGGGCCAGCATGCCGACGATGACGAGGTCGAAGCGGGCCCGCCTGCTGCGGTCCGCCCAGATGGTGGAGAGGCGCACGATCTGCGGCTTGTAGACGAGCCCCGCCATCATGAGGATGGAGTTCGAGCAGAAGTAGATGGCGTTGAAGTAGGTCTGGTTGTCGTAGCTGAGGCTGCCCTCCATCACGAACTTGGGGACGTTGTCGATCAGCGCGTAGAGGAAGACGCCGGCGAAGGCGGGGAAGCAGTCGACGAAGAGCTCCTTGACCTCGATGAGCTCGGGGGCGCGCGACTTCGGCGTCTCGAAGAGCGTGAGCGGCAGCGTCACCACGAAGAAGCTCGCCACCGCGCAGACGGCCATGGCCACGGAGGCCACCTGGAGGCTGCGGGTGACGAAGAGCAGCACGGTGAAGACGACGACCGCGAGCACCGAGCGGATGCCCATGGAGATCCCGGCGAGGTAGAGCTTGTCGACCTGCTGCAGGCGCCCCTCGTAGACGTCGGCGAGGGCGTCGACCATGCGGTAGGTGAAGACGGCGAGGCAGATGGCGTACATGGGCCCCGCGTAGCCGCGCGCGCGGCAGTAGAGGTAACCCACGCCCATCATGAGCGCGCAGGTCACGACGCGCTGGATCACGTAGGCGGAGAAGGACTCGTTCTCCTCAAGGTCGGAGACCTGGAAGGTGCGCACGCCGTAGTTGCCGATGTACATGAGCATGGTCGCCGTGACGAACGCCATGGTGAACATGCCAGCATCCTCGGCGCCCGCGAGCTGCGTGGCGACGACGGTCAGGAGGGGGAAGAGCACGCCCCAGGCCCCCTGCCCGATTGTGTTGAGGACGTAGTCCAGGGTTCCCTGGCTGGAGGCGTAGAGCTCGGTCTGCTCGCTGAACGAACGGTCGTAGACCGCCGCGATCAGGCGGTTCCACCAGTGCTCGGCGAGCTGGCGGGCCCTGTGCTCGCGCCGCTCGGGCCGCACCCCCGCGCCCGCCGCACCCGCCGCGCCCGCCGCCCCGGCCGTGGTGCCCCAGGGCTCGCCTGCCCCGCGCACCCCGCCGCGCCCGGCCTCGCGTCCGTCCGCCTTTCTCCGCTTGAGCATGGCCCGACCTCCCTCGCGCCGCGCCCAGGCGCGGCAGGCTCACTCGCATACGCGACCCTTGTAGGGCTCGCCCGCCCCGCCCGCCGCGCGGCCGCCCCGTCGTCCCGCCGCCTCGCCGCCGTCCGCCGCGCGGACCCGCGCGTTCTTCTCGTGTCGGTTGGGTTAAGTGCGTATGGAACGGGCTTGTATCCGCGTCCGCGCATATATCATGGTGCCGCACACGAGCCCTGCCCACACGGCAGCGCTCACGCTGCTACGTGCCCGGTCACGGGCAGGAGGGAATGACCATGCAGCAAGAAATCACGGGCCGCCCGGGCCCCGAGGAGGAGTCCGAGCAGGCGCTCGCGGCTGCCTCGCTCAAGGACCTCAGCATGCCCGACGGGCTCAAGGCCAACATGGCCCTGTTCCTGCGCCTCGTCCGCAAGGTGCTCGGGGAGTACGACACGGGCCTGCGCAAGTCCTTCGACGTCCTGCTGGCCGACATGCTCGCGGCCAACGACGAGAGCGCCTCGCCGGAGGAGGTCAGGGAGGCCTTCGCCCGCGCCGCCCGCCTCATAGACTCGATGACGCTGCGCGAGTGCCAGCTCGTGACCAGAGCCTTCACCACCTACTTCCACCTCGCCAACATCGCGGAGGAGGACTACCGAGTCAGCTCGCTGCGCACGCGCGAGCGCCAGGTGGACGTCAGCTCCGAGGACGACCCCATCAACACGATCACCGTCGCCTACCGCCGCCTGATCGAGGAGACCGACAAGGGGGAGGCGGACGAGAAGCTCCGCCGCCTCGAGTTCCGCCCGGTCTTCACGGCCCACCCGACCGAGGCGCGCCGCAAGGCCGTGACCGGCAAGATCAGGCGCATCGCGGCCCTTCTCGCCCGCCGGCCGCAGCTGGGCGGCCCGGAGCTCCTGGAGAACGAGCGCCGCATGCTGCAGGAGATCGACGCGCTCTTCCGCACGTCGCTCATCGCCATCAAGAAGCCGACCCCCGTCGAGGAGGCCGACACGATCATCGACATCTTCGACAACACCCTGTTCGAGATGATTCCCAAGGTGTATCGCCGCTTCGACGACTGGGAGCTGGGCGAGAAGGCCGGCTGCGTGCCGCCCGTCTGCCCTGCGTTCTTCCACCCGGGCAGCTGGATCGGCTCGGACCGCGACGGCAACCCCAACGTCACGGCCAAGGTGAGCCTGCGCGTGGCCGAGAAGTTCCGCGGGCACATGCTGCGCACGCTGGCCGACGCCACCAGGACCGTGGGCAGGAACCTCACCGAGGAGACCATGACCACGAGCCCCTCGCGCGACCTCCTGAACCTCTGGAGCCACCAGGTCGAGATGAGCGAGGTCCTGACAGCCCGCGCCGAGGCCCTCTCCACGAGCGAGCCGCACCGCGCCGTCATGCTCGTGATCGCGAACCGCCTCGAGGCCACGATCACGCGCACGGCCGACCTCATGTACGACTCCTGCGGCGAGTACCTCGACGACCTGCGCTGCGTCCAGGACTCCCTGGCCAGCTGCGGTGCCGTCCGGGAGGCCTATGGCCCGCTGCAGACGCTCATCTGGCAGGCCGAGACCTTCGGCTTCAACATGGTCGAGATGGAGTTCCGCCAGCACTCGCTCGTGCACAGCCGCGCCCTCGCGGACATCCGCGAGCACGGCCGCTGGGGCGAGCGCGGCGAGCTCGCGCCCATGACGCGCGAGGTGCTCGACACCTTCCGCGCGATCGCGAACATCCAGCGACGCAACGGCGTCAACGCGGCGCGCCGCTACATCATCTCCTTCACCAAGAGCGCGCAGAACGTCGCCGACGTCTACGAGCTCGCGCGCCTCGCCTTCGCGCACGAGCAGGACGTGCCGACCCTCGACGTGATCCCCCTGTTCGAGCAGGTCGAGGACCTCGAGGGCGCCGTCGAGACGCTCGACAAGATGATCCAGCTCCCTGACGTGCGCCGCCGCCTGGACGAGACCAGCCGCAGGCTCGAGGTCATGCTCGGCTACTCCGACTCCTCCAAGGACGCCGGTCCCACCTCCGCGACGCTCGTCCTGCACGACGCCCAGCGCCGCATAGCCGAGTGGGCGGAGCGCAACGACATAGACCTCATCCTCATGCATGGTCGCGGTGGCGCGGTCGGCCGCGGCGGCGGTCCGGCCCACCACGCGGTGCTCGCCCAGCCCAAGGGCTCGGTCAACTGCCGATTCAAGCTCACCGAGCAGGGAGAGGTCATCTTCGCCCGCTACGGCGACCCCACGCTCGCGAGGCGCCACGTGGAGGAGGTCGCGGCGGCGACGCTGCTCAACTCCGCGCCGAGCATCGAGTGGGTCAACACCGAGACCACGCAGCGCTACGCCGACATGGCCGCCGAGCTCGAGCGCGAGTCACGCGAGCGCTACTGCGACCTGCTCAACACCGAGGGCTTCGCCGAGTGGTTCTCGACCGTGACCCCCCTGACGGAGATTGGCCTGCTGCCGATCGGCTCGCGCCCCGCCAAGCGCGGCCTCGGAGCCAAGTCCCTGGACGACCTGCGCACGATCCCCTGGATCTTCTCCTGGTCCCAGGCCAGGATCAACCTCGCCGCGTGGTACGGCCTCGGCACCGCCTGCGAGAGGCTCGACGACCTGGAGCTGCTCCGCAAGGCCTACGCGGAGTGGCCGCTCTTCACGACCTTCGTGGACAACATCGAGATGTCGATCGCAAAGACCGACGACGAGATCGCCCAGATGTACCTGGGCCTTGGCGACAGGGAGGACCTGTCCGAGAAGGTCATGGAGGAGATGCGCCTCACGCGGAAGTGGGTGCTCGCCATCATAGGGGAGAAGTGGCCGCTCGAGCATCGCAAGGTGCTGGGTCCCGTGGTCCACGCCCGCCTGCCGTTCGTGAACGCCCTCTCGCTCCTGCAGGTCTCCGCCCTCAAGAAGGTGCGGCTCGACAACGACAAGCTCACGCCCGAGGAGCGCGAGCGGCTGATCTTCCTCATCCTCTGCACCGTCTCCGGCGTTGCCGCCGGCCTGCAGAACACGGGGTGACGTACCGTCGGCCCGAGGGGCCGGACGGAGGAGGCCTAAGGACGTACGAAGGGGACCCCGGGGAGCGCTCGCTCCCTGGGGTCCCTCGCGTGCGCGTGGACGACCGCGCACGCGAGGGACCCCCACGCGCACGGCGAGCGAGGAGCCCGCCCAGGGCCAACCAAAATGATATAGACTAAGTAACATATAACGGCAGGTAGAGGGCGGAGAAAATAGTTAGCTATTTACAACTTCTCCCTTGCACCGTAAGTTAGGCGAAGTATACTCACAAGAGTTAACCGTGGGTGTTAGTGCGCCTTGCGCAGGCACCGTCCAGACAGGAGTGGTAGCCATGGCCGATATGGTCTCCGAAGCCGTCGCGATGGGAGGGGGAGGGACCATGCCCGCACGCACGAGGGTCACGGGTGCCCAGCTGCCCTTGTCGCTCGTACACGAGGGGAGCACCGTTGCGGTCTCTCGTGTGAGGGGCGGCTCCGAGCTCCGCCAGCACCTCGCGGAGCTCGGCTTCGTCGAGGGCGCCGAGGTGAAGGTCGTCTCGCGCGTCAACGGAGACGTGATCGTCTCCGTGAAGGGCGCGACCTTCGGCATCGGCCGCGACATGGCGAAGCACATCACCACGGCGTAGCCCACGGCAGGGCCCTCTGCAGGGCCCGCGGCTGGGCATTCTCGACAACTTGGCGTCCCAGTGGGGCCGGGAGGTACCGGCCAGGGACAGCCTTGGAATTGCTACGAGGGGAGGACACATGAGGACCCTGAGGGATGTGAAGGTCGGCCAGAGCTGCAAGGTGGTCGGCCTTGGCGGTGGCGGCGCCATCAAGCGCCGCATCATGGACATGGGCATCACCAAGAACGCGCGCATCCACGTGCGCAAGGTTGCCCCGCTCGGCGACCCGATCGAGGTCACGGTGCGCGGCTACGAGCTCTCGCTCCGCAAGGACGAGGCCCAGAACGTGAAGGTCGAGCTCGAGGAATAGGCCCCGGTGGGCGACCCTCCCGCGGTTCCGCAGCGGAGGCGTCGCAGGCACCAAGAAGGCAGGGCGCGGCCCAGCCCGCGCCACAACAAGGAAGGCACCAATGGCGGAAAAGACTTACATCGGCCTTGCCGGCAACCCGAACTGCGGCAAGACCACGCTCTTCAACGAGCTCACCGGCTCCAACGGCTACGTCGGCAACTGGCCGGGCGTCACGGTGGAGAAGAAGCAGGCAGAGTGGAAGGCCGACAAGAGCGTGACCTTCGTCGACCTGCCCGGCATCTACTCGCTCTCCCCGTACTCCCCCGAGGAGGTCGTCTCGCGCGACTACCTCGTCAACGAGAAGCCCGACGCGATCATCGACCTCATCGACGTGACCAACCTGGAGCGCAATCTCTACCTCACGACCCAGGTGCTCGAGGCCGGCCGTCCCACGGTAATAGGCCTCAACATGTGCGACCTGCTCAAGGAGCGCGGCGACGTCATCGACGTCTCCGCCCTCTCCGAGCGCCTTGGCGCCCCGGTCGTGGAGGTGTCCGCCCTGCACAACAAGAACCTCAAGGGACTCGTGGAAAAGGCCGTCGAGGCCGCCCGCGGGGGTCGGGCGAACGGCGGCACCAGGTGCTTCTCGCCCGAGGTCGAGGACGCGCTGGAAGCGATCTCCGCGCTGGTCGAGGGCTCCTGCGCGCCCGAGCTCGTCCGCTGGTACTCCATCAAGGTCTTCGAGCGCGACGCCGAGGCGATCAGGCCCCTCGGCCTCTCGGCCGAGGCCCTTGGTAAGGCGGAGGCCGCGATCAAGGCCGTGGAGGAGGAGCGCGACGACGACGCGGAGTCGATCGTCACGAGCGACCGCTACGACTGGATCGCCGACGTGATGGAGGCCTGCGTCAAGAAGGCCCCCAAGAAGCTCACCACCTCCGAGAAGATCGACCGCGTCGTGACCAACCGCATTGCCGGCCTGCCCATCTTCGTCGCCGTCATGATCGCGGTCTACTGGTTCGCGCTGGTCGCCGTCGGCACCCCGGCGACCGACTGGGTCAACGACAACCTCTTCTCCGACGGCTTCTTCGTGAATGCCGCCTCCGCCGCGCAGTTCGACGAGGACGACGCCGCCTGGCAGGACATGCACTACGCGGACCAGATCTCCGGCTACATCGCGGCGGCCGAGGAGGCGGGCGTCGACACCGACGGCGTCGAGGACGCCATCGACGCGACGGACAGGACCGCCGACGACGACGCCACGATCGCCGCCTTCGAGCAGGCCGCCGAGGCCGCGGGCGTCGTCGCGACCGACGTGCCCGTCACCGACTCGGACGGCAACTACGTCGACACCGATGGCGGGATCGTGACCAGGCTCGACGAGGACGGCAACCCGGTGCTCGCCGCCAGCCAGGAGCTCGAGGTCCTGCCGACCGTCACCGCCGCGGACTTCGCGACCGCGGTCGACACCCCCGAGCCCGACCAGCACGACTACGAGGGCTGGGTGGACTCCATCCCGACGGCAGCGACGGACGCCCTCGAGGCGGCCGGCGCCTCCCCGATGGTGGAGTCCCTGGTGGTCGACGGCGTCATCGGCGGCGTGGGATCGGTCCTGGGCTTCATCCCGCAGATCTTCGTCCTCTTCATCGCCCTGTGCTTCCTCGAGGACTGCGGCTACATGAGCCGTGTGGCCTTCGTCATGGACCGGCTGTTCCGCCGCTTCGGCCTGTCCGGCAAGTCCTTCATCCCCATGATCGTCTCCTCCGGCTGCGGCGTGCCGGGCGTGCTCTCCACGAAGACCATCGAGAACGAGCGCGACCGCCGCATGACGGCCATGCTCACCACCATGATCCCGTGCTCGGCCAAGCTGCCGATCATCGCCCTGGTCATGGGCGTGCTCGTCGGCGCCGACAACGGTGCGTGGTGGGTCGCCCCGATGTTCTACTTCATGGGCATCGTCGCAATCATCATCTCTGCGGTCATGCTCAAGAAGACCAAGCCCTTCGAGGGCGAGCCCGTCCCGTTCGTGATGGAGCTGCCCGACTACCACTTCCCGGCGATCCGCTCCTGGGCTCTGCACGTGTGGGAGCGCGTCTCGGCCTACGTGAAGAAGGCTGGCACGATCATCTTCGCCGCCGCCGTGGGCATCTGGGTGCTGTCCAACTTCGGCATCGCAGGATGGGAAGGCGGCACGGGCGCCTTCGGGTTCCTCCCCGGCATGGAGGGCGCGCCCGAGACCTACATGGACTACTCCGTGCTCGCCGGCGTCGGCGGCGCGCTGAGCTTCCTGTTCGCCCCGCTCGGCTTCGGCAACTGGATGGCCACCGCCTCGACCATCTCCGCCCTCATCGCCAAGGAGAACCTCGTCTCCACCTTCGGCGTGCTCTACGGCATCGGTTCTGACGCGAGCGAGAACTCCGTCACCATGTGGCAGGGCTTCGCCAGCATGTTCACCGTCGGCGGCACGCTGCACGCCGGTGCCATGTGCGCCTTCGTGGCCTTCAACATGCTGTGCGCCCCGTGCTTCGCGGCCATGGGCACGATCCGCCGGCAGATGGACTCCGCCAAGTGGACGGCCTTCGCCATCGGGTACGAGTGCGTCTTCGGCTGGGTGATCGGCCTCCTCATTAACCAGCTCTACGAGCTGGTCGCCTTCGGAAGCTTCGGGTTCTGGACCGTCGTGGCCTTCGTGCTGCTCGCCGCCATGCTCTTCCAGATCTTCCGTCCGACCCCCAAGTGGGACAAGAAGGACGACAAGATCCTCGAAAGCCTGGACGGCCAGGTGGCATAGCCGCTGTGTCCCTGTCACCCGGTTCGCAGCCGGCTCCGACGGGGGAGTTCTGTGGCAGCGACCGGCTCTCGATAGGGGGCGCCTCCTCGGAGGCGCCCTTTTGTAGATCCACCCAGAATTGTGCTTGCATAGAAGTTAGCCAAGGTGTACTATAAAGTTAGTTGAGGGCAACAAGTTCCCGCAATGAGTTATCACCTGCCCGAAAGGCGTGACTCCTCTCCCACGCCACAGAGGGCCCCAGCGCCGCCGGCCTCCCCCTGACACTGCCGGCGGCGCATTCTTGTGCCGACTCGCGTTAGAAGAGGGGAGCGACCCCGCTTGCGGGGCCGCTCCCTGGGTGCGCATTCGCGCGGACGTCCTTCTCGGGCGCATGCCCCTACTTCTTGGCCTTGCCCTGGTTGGCGACGGCCTGGATCTTGGCGGCGATCATGTCGGGGTCGCCGACGTAGTGCTTGTCGACGACGTTCCAGTCCTGGTCGAAGGTGTAGGACAGGGGGATGGCCGTCGGGATGTTGACGTTCAGGATCTCGTCCGGGGTGAGCTTGTCGAACTTCATGACGAGGGCGCGCAGGCTGTTGCCGTGGGCGGCGATGAGGACGCGCTTGCCGGCCTTGAGCTCAGGGGCAATCTCGTCCTGGAAGTACGGCCAGGCGCGGGCGATGGTGTCCTTCAGGCACTCGGTGTAGGGGAGGACGTCCTTCATCGCGACGTCGCGGAACATCTCCTGGGTGTGGGGGTCGCGCTCGTCGCCGGGCTCGAGGGCCAGGGGCGGCACGTCGTAGGAGCGACGCCAGATCTTGACCTGCTCCTCGCCGTACTTGGCCGCGGTGTCGGCCTTGTTCCAGCCCTGGAGGGCGCCGTAGTGGCGCTCGTTGAGCTTCCAGGTCTTGACGACGGGCAGCCAGGCGCGGTCCATCTCGTCGAGCACGTTGTTCAGGGTGTGGATGGCGCGCTTGAGGTAGGAGGTGTAGCAGACGTCGAAGTCGTAGCCGGCCTCCTTGAGGGCCCTGCCGCCCGCCTGGGCCTCCTTGACGCCGTTCTCGGAGAGCTCGACGTCGGTCCAGCCGGTGAAGAGGTTGGCCTTGTTCCACTCGCTCTCGCCGTGGCGGATGAGCACGAGGTGCATGAGCTGATCTTCGCTTGCCATAGGAGTCCTTTCCCTAACGAGACGTTTCCTGCACATGCTCGGCAGTCTACTGCCCTTACGCATGTAGTATGACCCTTTCGGGTATAGTTTGTAGTGGTTAACTTATGACGGACGCCTCGAGTGCGCCGTCGGGGGGCGCCGCTCGACGGCGCCCGGAGAGGAGGGTCGGACATGAGCGGTATCGACGTCGCCATAGTCGTCGCGGTGGCTGCGGTGCTCGCCCTGTGCGTGCGGAGCTTCGTACGCCACAAGGACGGCTGCGCGGACTGCGCGAGCGCGGGGTCCTGCAGTGCCAGCGCCCGTGCGCAGGGGCGCTGCGTCGCCACGGAGGACATGCTGAGGCGCGCGGACGCTGCGCTCGGCGAGGCGGAGCGGGGACGGGGAGGGCGCGCGTAGCGGGCCCGCTGCCCGCCCGCCCTCCGGGCGCACCGTTCGCTGCCGTCGGTACGTGCTATCCTGCCACGGGCACAGGCGCGCCTCCTGGCCCACCCGCCTGCTCTGAAACGTGCCAGTAACATCCATGTGGGATGCTAATCTGCCAGATATGTCGTCAGGGGCGGGGTCTTGTCCCAGCTCAGACCACGTACTCGTCTCCTTGAGGAGGGCATAGCATGAGCAACGACCGAAACGTTGACTTCGTGTTGCGCACAGTCGAGAAGCGCGACATCCGCTTCGTGCGGCTGTGGTTCTCGGACATCCTTGGAAACCTCAAGTCCTTCTCGATCTCCCCGGAGGAGCTTCCGGAGGCCTTCGAGGAGGGCATCGGGTTCGACGGCTCGGCGGTGGACGGCTTCGCCCCGGCCGAGGAGTCGGACATGCTCGCCTTCCCCGACGCGCAGACCTTCCAGATCCTGCCCTGGCGGCCGACCGAGGGCGGCGTAGCGCGCATCTTCTGCGACATCCGCACGCCGCAGGGCGAGCCCTTCGAGGGCGACGTCCGCGGCTGCCTCAAGCGCGTCTTCCAGAAGGCGGACAACGAGGGCTACGTCTTCAATGTCGGCCCCAAGATCGAGTACTTCTACTTCGCCGACGAGGGCCCCGAGCCCGTCACCGTGGACGGCGCCAGCTACTTCGACCTCACCCCGTACGACTCCGCTCGCGACCTGCGCCGCTCGACGACCCTCACCCTCGAGCGCATGTCCATCCCCGTGCAGTACTCCTACCACGCCAACGCCCCCTCGCAGAACGGCATCGAGCTGCGCTACAGCGAGGCCGTCAACTGCGCGGACAACATCATGACGGCACGGCTGGTCATCAAGCAGGAGGCCAACGAGCAGAACATGTTCGCCTCCTTCATGCCTAAGCCGCTGACCGGCCACTCGGGCTCGGCCATGTTCCTCTACGAGTCGCTGCTCAACCACGACGGCGAGAACCTCTTCTGGAGGGAGGGCGGCGAGGGCGAGGACCACCTCTCCGACCTCGCGCGCCACTTCACGGCCGGCATCCTCAAGTACGCGCCCGAGTTCATGCTCATCACCAACCCCACGGTCAACTCCTACAAGCGCCTGCAGGCCAACGGCGAGGTCCCCATCTTCGCCACCTGGGGGCGCCGCAACCGCGCCGCGCTCGTGCGCATCCCGACCTACAAGCCGGGCAAGAAGATGGCCGCGCGCATCGAGGTCCGCAACCCCGACCCCACGGCCAACCCCTACCTGGCCTGCGCTGCCACGCTCGCGGCGGGCCTGCGCGGCGTCGAGGACGAGCTGCCCCTCACCGACGAGCTGTCGCTGTCCGGCGACGACCTCAGCGAGGAGCGCATGGCCGCGGCCGGCTTCCGTCGCCTCCCGCGCAACCTCGGCGAGGCGATCGACGCCTTCGTCGCCTCCGACCTCATGCATGAGGTCCTCGGCGACCAGATCTTCGACTACCTCGTGACGAACAAGCGCAAGGAGTGGGAGGACTACTGCACCACGGTGACCGACTGGGAGAAGGCCCACTACTACGCGGGCTTCTAGGGCGCCGACGGCAGTTCCAGGCACCTCGCGAACTGCGATGCGGCCGGCACCTGGCCTCAGGTGCCGGCCGCTTATTCATCCCAGGGATTATCGGGGACGTTTTATAGCGGGAGTGTTAAAGTTATGGCTTCCCGCACAAATTCGGGTGTGGCTGGCTGAAAATTGTTTATGCAATCGCCAGGCCGTCAGGCAGCGAGGCGCGCGACGCGCCTCGCACCCAGGCGGCGGGCCCTCGGGCCCCGAGCTGGCACGCCCGACAGGTCGAGGTGCCGAGGCACCGCCTTCCCTGAGATGAAGGAGTAGGAACATGATCACCAGGAAGCAGTTCGTCAGCGCGTCCTTTGGCGCGCTCCTCACGGGGACGCTCGCAGCCTGCGGCTCCCAGGGCTCCAAGGACGCCTCGTCAGGCGCGTCCGCATCGAGCTCGGCCGCAACCGACTCCAAGGGCTACGTCCTGGTCAAGGAGGGAACGCTCACCGGCGTCTCCGACATGGCATACCCGCCGCTCGAGTCCATCCCCGAGGGCTCCACCAAGCCCGAGGGCTTCGAGATCGACCTCATGGACGCCGTCGCCGGCAAGCTCGGCCTCACGATGGAGTGGCTGCCCGCCACGAAGTTCGACACCATCGTCCCCCTCATCAAGCAGGGCGGCAAGGCTGACGTGGGCGTCTCGGCCTTCACCATCACCGACGAGCGCAAGCAGCAGATCGACTTCACCGACTCCTACCTGGACTCCAACCAGGGCCTCGTGACCAAGGCGGACGCCGCGGCCGACACCCAGGAGGCCCTGAACGCCTCCGGCACCAAGGTGGCCTGCCAGTCTGGCACCACCGGCGAGACGTGGATCAGGGAGAACCTCCCCAACGCCGAGTGCGTGCCCCTCGACGACGCGATCCAGGCGATGACCGGCGTGCAGACCGGCCTGTACGCCGCCTGCGTCGCCGACCTGCCGGTCGTCTCCTACCTGTGCAACAAGTCCTACACGGACTGCAAGGTGGCCCTGCAGATCCTCACGGGCGAGCAGTACGGCATCGTCGTCTCCAAGGACAACAAGAAGCTCACCGCCGACATCAACTCCGCCCTCGCGGACCTCAAGGACGACGGCACCATAGCCAGCCTCGAGGAGAAGTGGTTCGGCGAGGCCCTCTAGCGCCGCGCCGCCCCAACCCACCAGCTGCGGGCGCACCAAGGCGTCCGAGAGATAGCAAGGAGTGTGCACATGTTCACCAGGAAGCAGTTCGTATCCGCGTCGGTCGGCGCGCTCGTTGCGGGCACCCTCGGCGCCTGCTCCTCCAACGGCTCCAACGACGGGTCCGCCGCCACCAAGGCCTCCGACGACAGCTACACGCTCGTCCAGAGCGGCAAGATCCTCGGCGCCTCCGACCTGCAGTACCCGCCCCTCTCGCAGATGAACGAGAGCACGGGCCAGCCCGAGGGCTTCGAGATCGACCTGCTGGCCGCCCTCGCCGAGAAGATGGGCCTCGAGTCCGGCTGGATCGACCCGATCAAGTTCGACGCGATCATCCCGCTGATCCAGCAGGGCGGCAAGGCCGACGTGGGCCTGTCCGCCTTCACCATCACCGACGAGCGCCTGAAGCAGGTCGACTTCACCGACTCCTACCTCGACTCCAACCAGGGCCTGGTCGTGAAGAAGGACCTCACCGACGACGCCGAGGCCTACCTCAACCAGGCGGGCAGGAAGGTGGCCGCCCAGTCCGGCACCACCGGCGAGAGCTGGGCGAAGGAGAACCTCCCCAACGCCGAGCTCGTCCCCCTCGACGACGCCATCCAGGCCATGACCGGCGTCTCCACCGGCCTCTACGACGGCTGCATCGCCGATCTGCCCGTGGTGAGCAACCTCACCCTCAACTCCTACACTGACCTGACGGTGGCCAAGCAGATCCCCACGGGCGAGCAGTACGGCATTGCCGTCTCCAAGGACAACCCCGGCCTCACGAAGGCGCTCAACAAGGCGCTCACGGAGATCCAGGGCGACGGCACCCTGGACGAGCTCAAGACCAAGTGGTTCGGCTCCAACATCTAGCGAGCTCTCACGGCCGGCGCGGGGCGCCGGTGCTGGGCAGGCGGACCCTCGAGGGTCTGCCTGCCCTTATGGATTGCAGGAAAGGCGGGGACACCCCATGCATGACAAGACGAAGAGGGGGCGTGGCCGGCTGCGCGGGCTCGCGGGCGCGCTCGTGCTCGCCCTCGCGATCGCGCTCGCCGGCGCGGCAGCGCTCCCGGACGAGGCCTTCGCGCTCACGACGAACAAGGCGACGGCCAGGCCCAACGAGGACGGTGGCGACGGCGTCATCGGCGGTATCGCCACGCGCCTCACGTGGGAGGGCACGGTCGCGGACGGCGAGGAGCTCTCGAGCATCACGCTGACGCTGCCCGACGACGCCTCCTTCGCGGACTCCACGACGAGGGTGACCGTCCTGGACGGCCTCAACCGCATCAACCAGGACAGCACGGTCAGCGCCTCGGGCAACTCCCTCACGGTGGACTTCGCCTCGCCGATCCCCGCCGACTCGTTGCTCAGGCTCGAGGTCGAGGGCATGACCTTCCCCTCCGAGGGCGGGGACTACGTGGTCTCGGGCTCCTACGTCAACGACCAGGGCACCCAGCAGCTCCAGGACTCGCCAGCCATCAGCGTCATCGCCAACACGCCGCTGCAGCAGGCCGTGGACTGGCTCGACGGGCAGGCCTGGGTCGCGGCCTGGAACGCCAACCCCTTCCTGGGGATGTTCTTCAGGCCCCAGCTGCTGCTGACCTCGTTCGCCTCGCTGGCGCCCGGCTGGGTCCTGTGCCTCGTCATCGTGCTCGTGGCCTACCCGTTCGCCATCCTGCTCGGCCTCGTCGCGGCGTTCATGAAGATCTCGCGCCACCGCCTTTTGCGCGCCATCGCGATCGTCTACATCAACATCCTGAGGGGCACGCCGCTCTTCCTGCAGATCTACATCATGTTCTTCGGCCTGCCGATGGTCGGCGTCAACATCAACAACAACGTCCTCGGCGTCATCGTGATGGCGATCAACTCCTCGGCCTACCTCGCGGAGATCTTCCGCGCCGGCATCGAGTCCATCCCGCGCGGTCAGTACGAGGCGGCGGCCTCCCTCGGCATGAACCACATGCAGACGATGGTCTCCGTGATTCTGCCGCAGACGGTGCGTCGCGTCATCCCCACGGTGACGAGCGACTTCATCACCTCCTACAAGGACACCTCGCTGCTCTCCTCGGTCGGCGTCATGGAGCTCATGATGTTCTCCAAGAACCTCACGACCGTGACCGGCAACATCACGCCCTACATGGCGGCCGCCATCTTCTACCTGATTGTCACCCTGCCGCTGATCAAGGTCGTCGGCATCGTGGAGAAGAACCTCGCGCGCTCCGAGAGGGGAGGCGGTCCGAGGCCCAAGGCGCAGGCCGCCGGCCGCGCGTCCGAGCAGGGGGGCGACGACGAGGGCCTCGAGGTCGCGGGCTCGAGCCACGCGGAGGCGAGCGACGCGGACGAGCTCCCCGGCGCGCTGCGCGCCCTCGTGGCGCCGTTCTGCGCCCACAACACGTTTGGAGGTATGGCCGATGCCGAGTAAGCACAAGCTGGGGGCCGCGGCCTCCATCGAGGTACCGCCCGCCCTTCCGGCCGACGAGGCCGCGAGGCTCGCGTTCGAGCACGACCGCGCGCTCACCCGCCACCACTTCGAGGAGGGCGAGCACCCCGTGGTGCGCATCGAGCACCTCAACAAGACCTTCGACGGCGCCACGCAGGTCCTGCGCGACGTCAACCTCGACGTCTGGCCGGGCGAGGTCGTCGTGGTGCTGGGGCCGTCCGGCTCGGGCAAGTCAACGATGCTGCGCTGCATCAACCTGCTCGAGAAGCCGACCGCCGGCCACATCCTCATCGAGGACAAGGAGATCACGGGCTCGGCCAAGACCGACGTCAACAAGCTCCGCCAGAACCTCGGCATGGTCTTCCAGAGCTTCAACCTCTTCCCGCACCTCACCGCCAAGCAGAACGTCATGATCGGCCAGACCAAGGTCCTCAAGAAGGACAAGGCCGAGGCGGCGCGCGAGGCGGAGCGCCAGCTCGAGGCAGTCGGCCTTCTCGACAGGGCGGATTTCAAGCCGGCGCAGCTCTCCGGCGGCCAGCAGCAGCGCGTCGCCATCGCCCGCGCCGTCGCCATGCACCCCGACGTGCTGCTCTTCGACGAGCCGACCTCCGCGCTCGACCCCGAGCTCGTCCGCGGCGTCCTCGACGTCATGCGCGACCTCGCGGAGAACGGCGGCATGACCATGATCGTCGTCACCCACGAGATGGGCTTCGCGCGCGAGGTCGCGGACCGCGTGGTCTTCATGGAGGGCGGCGTGGTGGTGGAGCAGGGCCTGCCCGAGAAGGTCTTCGACCACCCGGAGAACGCCCGCACGGCCGAGTTCCTGGGAAGCATCGACTAGCGCCGCCTCCCTGGCCCCCGGCCCTTCTCGGCCGGGGCGCACGAAGGGTGAGACGAGCGGCGAGCGCGACGGCGCCCCTGGCACGCAGCGTGCCGGGGGCGCCTTCCGTTCGGGTGCCATGGGAGGGAATGAGACACATTGTGAATAATATCGGATGGATAAAAGCCAATGTGCGAACGGCTGTGATATTATTGCGAGCAGGTATCTGACGCAGCTGGCAGTTGGATTGGGGTCTGAGGATGCACCACAAGAATATCCTCCTCATGTCGCGGACGTCCCGCCACCACGAGCGCATGCGCGAGCTGTCGCACGCCCTGGACGTCTCGATCGCGCTCGCGACGCCAGACACGTTCTCGCAGGCGATCATGAGCGGGCATGACTTCGACCTCGTCATCTTCGACTCCGCCGGCATGGACGAGGAGACCCTGAACGCGGTCGACTCCTACGTCGCCAACAACAGCTACATCCCGGTCCTCGTGATCCAGGACGAGGACAAGCTCCAGAGCCTGCGCATGCCCGTCCAGGGCCACAACGACTTCATCCTCGCGACGGCGGGGGAGGCCGAGTTCGAGGCGCGCTGCTCGCTGCTGCTCTGGCCCGGCGAGGAGAGCGCCCCGGCAGACATCGTGACCGTGGACAACATGACGATCAACCTCGCCACCTACCAGGTCTACATCGACGGCACGCCCGTGGACCTCACGCTGATGGAGTACTCGCTGCTCTCCTTCCTTGCCACCCACCCCTCGCGCGCCTACTCGCGCGAGACGCTGCTGCACCGCGTGTGGGGCTTCGAGTACTGCGGCGGCACGCGCACGGTGGACGTCCACATCCGTCGCGTGCGCTCCAAGGTGGGGCCGCAGGTGGCCGCCCACATCGTCACGGTCCGTGGCGTGGGCTACCTCTTCAAGCTCTAGGCGAGGCTCCGCCGTCGGGGGCGTCTGGCAGGCGCCCCGCGCTTTCAGCTTGCCGGCAGCGGGTCTTCAGGTAGCCAAGAGGCTTGTCCGAGTGGTGTGGACCTGGGCAGTCGTAGAATGCGGCGCGTACCGGCGGGGTAGAGTTCACCTTGTCAAGAGGCGAGACGCCAGACCGGCGCCCGTCACGTTGTCCTAGACAGCAAGGGGCGATACCATGGCAAGCGATTACAACCAGACACCTCCCGCGCCGGGCTCCTACGGTGCCTCGGGAGGCTCCGACCAGCCGAACCAGCCTCAGGGCACCGAGAGGATCTCGTACGCCCAGGCCCAGCAGGGACCCACCTCCCCAGGTCCCACCCCCGGCGGCACCGCCGGTGCCGGCTCCGGCAAGGGGGACGGCGGGCACGGCAAGGCGGGCGCCAGGGGCGTCGTGGGTGGCGCCGTCGCCGGCGGCGTCGTGTCGGCGGCGCTGGTCTGTGCCCTTCTCGGCACGGGCGTGATCGGCGGTGCGCAGAAGTCTGCGACCACGTCGACCACGGCCTCGTCCAACAACGGCACGATCACGATCAACACCAACGACGAGAACGCCACGACCGCCGAGGCCGTCGCCTCCAAGTGCCTGCCCTCCGTCGTCACCATCACCGTCACGTCCAGCGAGGGCACGGGCCTCGGCTCCGGCGTCATCCTGGACGACGACGGCAACATCATCACCAACTACCACGTGGTCGACGGCGCCCAGAGCATCTCGGTCACGATCGACGGCAGGAGCTACACGGGCACGCTCGTGGGCTCCGACGCCTCGAGCGACATCGCGGTGGTCCACGCCGAGGTCGACGACGGAACCACCCTCACCCCGATGGAGGTCGGCGACTCGTCCTCGCTCGTGGTGGGCGAGTGGGTCATGACGATCGGCAGTCCGCTCGGGCTCGAGCAGTCCGTCTCCACGGGCATCGTCTCGGCGCTCTACCGCTCCACGCTCACGCAGTCCGCGAGCGGCAACACCATCTACACCAACCTGATCCAGACCGACGCTGCAATCAACCAGGGCAACTCCGGCGGCGCCCTCGTCAACGCCCAGGGCCAGCTCGTCGGCATCAACACCCTGCTCGCCTCCGAGACCCAGTCCTTCTCGGGCATCGGCCTCGCGATCCCGGGCAACTACGCCGTGGACATCGCGGAGAAGATCATCGCGGGCGAGCCGGTCACCCACGCCTACATGGGCGTCTCCGTGCAGACCGTGAACGCCACCAACGCCCAGGCCAACAACCTCGGCGCCAACGAGGGCGCCTACGTCGCCGCCGTCACCGACGGCGGGTCCGCCGCCTCTGCGGGCATCCAGGTGGGCGACATCATCACCAAGGTGGACGACACCGACGTCGCCTCCGCCGACGGGCTGATCCTCGCGGTGAGGTCGCACTCGGTGGGCGACACCGTGACGGTCACCTACGTCAGGGGCAACGAGACCAAGACCGCCCAGGTCACGCTCGGCTCGGACGAGGGCGCGACCACGGGCTCCGGCTCGTCGTCGGTATCGGGCGGGAACGGCTCGGAGAGCATCCCGTACGACCTCTACGATTACTACCGCCGCTACTACGGCGGCAGCCAGAGCCGCTAGAGCCGCCGGCGCGGGGGTGCTCCCCGCGCCTCGGGCCCGCCCCGCGCGGGTGGGAGAAGGGCTTCGAGGAGGGTCCCGGCCGGGGCCCTCCTTCGCGTCTTCGGCCGGGTGCCCCACGCCCTCGGGGAGTACCATCTGATTCTGGGCACGCCCCGGCCGAGCCGGCGCCTGCGCCCGCGAGAGAGGTGACAGACATGCGCTTCGTACACACCGCCGACCTCCACCTGGGCAGGAGGCTCGCGCAGATGCCCCTCGAGGAGGACCTCGCCCACGTCCTCGACGAGCTGGCGGGCGTCGTGGAGAGCGAGGGCGCGAGCGCCCTCGTCGTCGCCGGCGACGTCTTCGACAGCCCCAACCCGAGCGAGGCGGCCCTGCGCCAGTGGGACGCCTTCCTGCGGCTAATGGCGGGCCGGGGCGTCCACACGCTGGTGGTGAGCGGCAACCACGACTCCGGGGCGCGCCTCGCCTACGGCGCGACGTTCGCGGCCGACAAGCGCGTCTACATCGCGGGCGAGCTCACCGGCGAGGTGGTCCACGTGGAGGTGGACGGCGCCACCTTCTGGCTCGTCCCCTTCGTGAGGCCGGCGGACGTGCGCGCCTGGGCCCAGCGCCTGGGCCTCGACGCCTCGGGGGTCGTGGGCTACGACACCGCGCTCAGGTTCGTGCTCGACCACGTCCGCGGCCTGCCGGAGTTCTCGCGCGGGCCCAACGTGTGCGTGGCGCACCAGTTCGTGACCTGCGGCGGAGCCTCGCCCGAGCGCAGCGACTCAGAGCGGCTCTCGCTCGGCACCCTCGACAACGTCGACTTCTCCGCCTTCGACGGCTTCGACTACGTCGCCCTCGGGCACGTGCACCGCCCGCAGCGGGTGGGGCGCGACACCTGCCGCTACGCAGGCAGCCCGCTCAAGCTCTCGAGCTCAGAGATCGTGCAGCAGAAGTCGTTCGCCGTCGTTGACGTGGGCGCGCCTGGAGCCCAGGCGGCGCCGCGCGGCAAGCACTTCGCCCCCACGCCCGCCTTGCAGCCGGCGCCCACGGCCTCCGCGCCTGGCGTCGGCGTGAGGCTCAGGCCGGTCCGCCCGCTCCACGACTTCAGGGCGGAGCGCGGCTCGCTCGACGAGCTGGTCGCGCGGGCCCAGGCGGAGCCGGAGGCGGAGCGGCTCGACTACGTCCGCGCCATCGTCACCGACGACTCGGCGCTCGACGTGGTGGCGCGCCTGCGCCACGTCTGGCCCAACCTCGAGCAGGTGACCTTCGACAACTCCATCACCCGGGCGGCGGGGGCCACGACCCCGGACGCCGAGGTCACGGGCCGCAGCATCCAGGAGCTCTTCTCGCAGTTCTTCTCGGAGCAGGCGGGAAGGCAGCCGAGCGAGGAGGAGGCCGCCCTCGTGCGGGAGGCCTTCGACCGCGTCATGGGGGGAGACGAGCGCGCATGAGACCGCTGAGGCTGACCATGGAGGCCTTCGGGCCCTACGCCAAGAGGCAGGAGCTCGACTTCTCGCGCTTCGGCGACCGGGGTCTGTTCCTGATATACGGGGACACCGGGGCAGGCAAGACGATGGTCTTCGACGCGATCGCCTACGCCCTGTTCGGGCGGGCGTCGGGCGGCCGCGACGTGACGACGCTCAGGAGCGACTTCTCGCCGGCGGACGCGCCCACGAGCGTGACCCTCGACTTCGAGCACGCGGGGCGCACCTACAGCGTGACCAGGGCGCCGCAGCAGATGCTCGAGAGGCGCCGGCGCACCCAGGGGGCCTCCGCCTTGGTGAGCAGGGCCGCGGTGGCCACGCTCGCCTCGGGGGAGGAGGTGCTGGCCAGCGGGACCAAGGCGGTCGACCGCGAGGTCACGGGGCTCCTCGGCCTCGACTACAACCAGTTCCGGCAGGTCACGATGATCGCCCAGGGGGCGTTCCGCGAGCTGCTCAACGCGGACCCGGACGCGCGCGAGGGGGTCCTTCGCAAGATCTTCGGCACCGAGGAGCTCGACCGGCTCGAGTCCGAGCTCGCGGCGGGCGCGCGCTCCTCCGCCGAGGCGCTCGCGCGGGCGCGCGCGGACTTCTCGGCCGCCGTCGCCCGCGTGGACGTGCAGGACGCCGAGCTCGACCACGACCGGGGCCTGAGGGTCCTCGTGGGGGAGCGGCCCGAGCTCGACGCCGACGCCTGCGTGGAGGCGCTCGGCGCGCTGGTCGAGGCCGAGCGCGGGGACGAGCTCGACGTCACGGCCGCCATGGGGGAGGCCAAGCGGGAGGCCCAGGCTGCCCACGACCGAGAGCGCGAGGCGCAGGAGGCCGTGGGCGCGGTGCGCGAGCTGCACGCCGCCCGCGCGAGGCTGGACGCCGCCCGCCAGGAGGAGTCGCGCGCCGCCGAGGCGCTCGCGAAGGCCGCCCGGGAGTACGACGGACGCCACCACGACCTCGTCGCCCGCGAGGGG
>OMVS01000064.1 GCA_900314575.1 uncultured Olsenella sp.
GGGCGCCGCGACCGGCGCGGGGACCGCGCCCGCGGGCGCCGCGGTCGTCGCGGCCCCACGATCTTCTCGGTAGAAAACAGCGAGGCGCGTGCTGGACACGCACCTCTCGAGGAAGGACGACCATGGACATCGCCTGCCTGGACCTTGAGGGCGTTCTCGTGCCGGAGATCTGGATCGCGTTCGCCGACGCGACCGGCATAGAAGAGCTGAGGCGCACCACGCGCGACGAGCCGGACTACGGCAAGCTCATGGACTTCCGCATGCGCGTGCTCGATGAGCACGGGCTCGGGATCCGCGAGATCCAGGACGTCATCGACACCATCGACCCGCTGCCCGGGGCAAGGGACTTCCTCGACCGGCTGCGCAGCGAGATGCAGGCGGTCATCATCTCCGACACCTTCGAGGAGTTCGCGCGGCCGCTGATGCGCAAGCTCGGCTGGCCGACGATCTTCTGCAACTCGCTCGAGGTCAGAGACGGCAGGGTGGCCGGGGTGAGGATGCGCTGCCCCGACTCGAAGCTGACCACGGTGCGCGCGCTGCAGTCCGCCGGCATGCAGACCATCGCGACCGGCGACTCCTACAACGACCTGGCGATGATCCGCGCCTCCAAGGCGGGCTTCCTCTTCCGCACGACCGAGCAGATCAGGCGGGACAACCCCGACCTGCCGGCGCTCGAGACCTACGACGAGCTGCTGCGCGCCTTCGAGGACGCGCGCTAGCACCCTGCCACGCGGCTGGACGGAAAGCGAGATCGTCGATGCAGATACGCGAGACCTATGTCCCCTTCCGCGGCTACCGGACGTACTGCCGCGTGGTCGAGCCCAACCGCCCGCAGCCGACGGCGGCGGGCCTGCCCAAGCCGCCGTTGCTGCTGCTTCATGGCGGGCCCGGCTCCTCCCACAACTACCTGGAGCTTCTCGACCCGCTCGCCGACCGCGACGGACGCGCGCTCGTCATGTACGACCAGCTTGGATGCGGCCTCTCTTGGGACCCCTCGATGGCCGACCACCCCGAGCTGTGGCGCGCCAAGACCTGGCTCGAGGAGCTCGAGGGCGTCGTGCGCGCCCTCGACCTCGACCGCTTCCACCTGCTCGGGCAGTCGTGGGGCGGCATGCTGGCTATCGCCTACCTGTGCGAGCGCCGGCCGCGCGGCGTCGCGTCCGTGACGCTCTCCAGCACGACCGCGTCCGCACGGCTCTGGGGCGCCGAGGGGCACCGGCGCCTGCGCTACCTCAGCGAGGCCGAGCGGCACTGCATCCTGGACGCGGAGGCGCGCGGCGACTTCTCCGGCAGGGACTTCGCGGCGGCGATCGAGCACTACATGGAGCTCTTCTGCATCGGCCCTCTCACCGAGGACGACCCGGAGTGCGTACGCCGTCCGCACGCGGGCGGGCGCGTGCCCTACGTCGTGGCATGGGGAGACAACGAGCTCATGCCAACCGGGACGCTCGCCGACTTCGACTACTCCGCCCGCCTGGGGGAGGTTCCCTGTCCGGCGCTCGTCATCTCGGGCGAGGAGGACCTCTGCACGCCGCTCATCGCCAAGCAGCTCGCAGACGGCATCCCTGACGCTCGCTGGGAGCTCTTCGCCGACTGCCGCCACATGTGCTACTACGACGACACCCCACGCTACCTCGCACTTCTCGAGGCATGGCTGAACGAGAAGGACTAGGGGGCAGCTGGCGGCCCCGGGCGTGGGCTCGGGCGTGCGGCGGCCCCTGGCGCGCGGCGACCCCGCGCTCACGAACATGGAAGCCTGGCACAGAACGCCCGCACCAGCCGCGGTGACCAGGCCTTACGTGCGCCGGCTGCGAGCACGCTGCCACAAGGCCGCCAGAGGCTCACCAAGCACGGCGACGCATCCTCTGCTATGGTTCCCGCACCAGCACGCATCGGAGCCCAAGGGGGCGAGCGGATGGCCCGTGGCTATGGGAAGTCGCAGAGCGCATCGATCGAGGCTCACGCCCGGTCGGCGGAACGCCGCGGGAGATGCCTTCGCCCGGAAGACCCCGCAGAGGGGGCCCTCCTCAGGCAGCGCGTCCGCGGCGGGACGTTCGTCTCGCCCCGGCGGGGCCTGTTCGCGCGCACGAGGTACTGGGAGTCGCTGACGCCCGCCGACAGGGTGCTTCACGTGATGAGGTCGGTGTCGGACTCGACCGGGAGCTGGGGCTTCCGGCAGGCGCCTGCGGCGATCGCGCACGGGCTCGAGGTTCCGCTCCTCGATGCCGACGTGCTGAACGTCAGGGCCTCTCGCACGCGCCCCTCGGGCACGGGCGGCGTCTTGGTGCGGCAGGACCCCTCCCACCCGTTGGAGTTCGTGATGGCGAACGAGGCCAGGGTCACCACCATCGCCCGGACGCTCCTCGACTGCCTCTCCGAGCTGGACTTTCCCCGGGCGCTCTCCGTCGCGGACTCATATCTCCGTAGCCGTCAGGTCCAGCTGGACGACCTGAGAAGCGAGCTCCTCGCCCTGCATGTCCGCGGACGCGGCGAACGCGAGGCACTCGACAGGGCGCTCGGGGTCGCGAAGTGGGCCAACCCGCTGAGCGAGAACGGCGGGGAGTCGTATGCCCGGGCCACGATGCTCTCGCTGGGCTTCGCCGCCCCGCAGCTCCAGGCGACGTTTCCCGACCCCCTCAGGCCCGGGCACGTCTTTCGCGTCGACTTCTGCTGGGCCGCGGCAGACGGCGGACTCATTCTCGGTGAGCTCGATGGCCTCGAGAAGTACTACGAGCCCGAGATGACCGGAGGACGTCCGGTCGCCGAGGTCATGTCCAGAGAGCGCATCCGAGAGTCGAAGCTCAACCTGCTCGGTGCGAAGGTCGTCCGGTTCACCTTCTCGGACGTGTTGCATACGGAAGGGTTTCGTACGCTCCTCAACTGCGCCGGAGTGCCGCGGCGTTGACGCGTGACGGGAGGGCCGATGGGAAGCCCCGAAATGCGGCTCCGGCCTTGGCCGCACAGGCCGCGTGTGGCCGCCCGGCGTCGTGGACCTCTATGCTGCGTTCCACAGTTCACCTCTGCGTGTCGGGCGTAAACTACGCAAATCGCTTTTTCCGAACATTTTTTCGATTTTTTGTCCGATAAACGCGATTTGCGCCCCCGGCAAATCGCTTTTATCGGACAATTTCTGCCGATTTTGTTCAATAAAAGCGATTTGCTCAATTCTTTTGCAATTTTGATTCTCGGTGCCCTCCCATTCTCAGGACGCGTACGGCGTGCACGGGGACTGCGGGAGGGACGGGCGGCCAGACGACCCCGAGTCCCGTCCGCGTCCAAATGCCGCGCATCGGGTCACGCTATCGAGGTTCACCGTACCGCGTCTTCGCGAAGTCCTCGCCACTCAGCGGCAGCTGGACGAGCCGGAAGCTCATCCCATGGCCGAGGCCTCCGCGGACGACGTCGGGGCTACCGCCCGCGCCAGCGACCCCACAGCCGTCCACGCCACCAGCGCCACCCGCGCCAGAGCCGCCGTCAGCGCCCGTGCCAGCACCTGCGGCAGCGCCGCCCGCAGCGGCGTCACGTTCCCCATCCGCCTCGCAGCCCACCACGACGCCGATCCCCGCGTTGGGCGTACGCACCGTCAGGCTCCTGAGCCTGCGTCCGAGCGGTCCCATGTCGCCCGCGAACTCGAGCAGTACGTACCTGAAAAGCGCACCGTGCGCGACCACCAGCACGGCATCGTCGTCCGCACTCTCGGAGAGCATCCGCGAGAACGCGCGCCGGACGCGAGCTCGCACCTGCCGCCCGCTCTCGCCGCCGACGGGCGAGAAGTCCTGTCGCACGAAGCAGCGGGCGAAGCGGGGCGCGAAGTCGGCATACCTCTTGCCGTCGACTTCACCGAAGTCGAACTCTCGCAGGTCGTCGAGGGTACGGACCTCGAGTCGGCCCGTCTCCCCCATGCCGTCGACCAGCAGCCGGGCGGTCTCTTGCGCACGTCCCAGCGGCGAGCAGTAGCAGCGCGCGAAGCCAATCCCCGCAAGCGCGCGGGCGCTCTGCTCGATCACAGGAAGCGTCTCTGGCACGAGCGGCGAGTCGACGCGGCCTCCCTGGATGACGCCTTCGTCGTTGAACTCGGTCTTGCCGTGGCGGACGTAGTAGAACGTGACCGTCTTCATCCAGCCTCCCCGCCGTGATCCGCCGCTCGCAGGAGTCGCCCGGCACGCACGGGCAGCGCGCGGTGCGCTGGCCCCAGCGCAGCGGCTAATACCGTCCGGCGCCTACCACGGCGCAGGTCCCGCCCCTCCTTCGATTCGTGGGATACTCTACACCCAGACGCCCTCGCGCACGAGCGCCCGTCGCGCACGAGCGCGGAACCACCCGCCGCACCCTCGCGCACCGAGGAAGGAGACCCCATGGAAGTCCTACTCATCGAGTATCCCAAGTGCTCCACCTGCAAGAAGGCCAAGCGGTGGCTGGAGGACCACCACGTCGCCTTCCAGGACAGGAACATAGTGGAGAAGAACCCCAGCGCCGAGGAGCTCGCCGCATGGCACGCCGCGTCCGGCCTGCCCATCCGCCGCTTCTTCAACACCTCGGGCAGGCTCTATCGCGAGAAGGGCGTCAAGCAGCGGCTCGACGACGGCATGAGCGACCAGGAGGCCTACGCGCTCCTCGCGACCGACGGCATGCTGGTGAAGCGCCCCTTGCTGCTCGTCGACGGCAAGCCCCTCACGCCGGGCTTCAAGGAGGACGCGTGGTCAGAGGCGCTCGGCGTCTAGCCGCAAGCGCATCGTAGGAAACCCAATCCCAGGAGGCATCATGGCACAGGAAACCGCGCTTCCCAGCGACCCCCGACCCGATGCGCCGGCCAACCCGCCGACCGTCTCGCTCGAGTCCCTCATGAGCCCGACGGCCGCCACCGCGGATGACCTCAGCCCCCAGGGCCAGACGGAGCAGCAGGTCGTCGCCCGCGCATCCGCACTCTCCCCCGAGGACCAGCGCAAGGCCGACGAGATCGCGCGCACCATAGACTTCGGCCAGGCGGCGATAGACCAGACCTACGCCGCCGACGCCCAGCGCGACATGGCGGACTTCTCCGACACGGTCCTCGAAAAGGTGTCGAGCAAGGACACCGGTGAGGCGGGCCAGCTCCTGCGCGAGCTGCTCACGACCGTTGACGACAGCTCGCTCTCCGGCATCCGCAAGGTCCCGATCATCGGCAACGTGGTGATGAAGGCCGACCAGATCCGCCGCGAGTACCAGAAGGTCGCGCCGCAGGTGGACGAGATCGTCGGCCGGCTCGAGCAGAGCCAGGCGCAGATGATCTCAGACATCGCGATGTACGACCGCCTCTACGAGCGCTCCGTGGCGCAGTACCGCCAGCTCAAGATCTACGTCGCCGCCGGCGAGCAGGCGCTGGCCGCGTTCCGCGCCGACCAGCTGCCGCGCCTCGAGCGGGAGGCCCAGGCCTCCGGCGACCCGATGGCCGGCCAGGTGCTCAAAGACTTCAAGGGGAAGCTCGACCGGTTCGAGAAGCACCTCGACGACCTGGACCGCGTGAGCGTCGTGGCGCTGCAAAGCTGCCCCCAGATCAAGATCCTGCAGAGCGCCGACCAGGTCATCGCCGACAAGATCTCGACGACCGTCAGCCTCACCATCCCCATGTGGAAGAGCCAGATGGTGATCGCGCTCGGCCTCGAGAACCAGCGGCGTGCGCTCGACCTGCAGAAGAGCGTCGACGACGTCACCAACCGCCTGATGCGCGAGAACGCCAAGGCCCTCCACCAGGGCGCCATCGACACCGAGAAGGCCAACCAGCGCGGCGTCGTGGACGTCGACACGCTGCAGGAGGTCAACTCCGAGCTCATCGCCACCATAAAGGACACGATCCAGGTCCAGGAGGAGGGCCGCGCCCAGCGCGCCGAGGCGCAGCAGCGCATGCGCCAGATGGAGGCCGACCTCAAGGAGGCCCTTCTCGAGCAGGCGCGGCGCCTGTAGCTGGGTGGTCGCGGTCGAGAAGGACCGCCTCCCCAGTGGCTCCGTGGCCCCCGGGGGTAACGCGGGCTCCCGGGGGACCTCGCTGCCCCCTACACGATCATCGAGAGCAGGGCGACTATGGCGAAGCCGCCCTGCTTCACCAGGATGCTCTTGCTCACCGTCATGCTCCCGTACGCGGCGACCGCCACGATGTAGACCATGACCGCCGCGAGCATGACCTTCGAGTCCGCGACCCAGGCCGCCATGAGCGAGAGGCCCGCGATGCCGAGGTTGTAGACGCCCTGGTTCCTCATCGAGACCTGCATGTCCTCGTGCTTCAGGCTCTCGGGATCAAGTCCGAGCGCCTTCGCCGTGGTGTCCGAGGTCGTCATGACCGTCTCCAGGATGAAGATGTAGACGAACTCCGCCGCGACCAGCGTCGCGATCCACTTGGTGATCTCCTGCATGTGCTCCCCTTCCTCAAAGCGCCCGTTGCGGACGCAGCTGGCCGTTGTGGACGCAGGTGGCCGTTGCGGAAAGCGCCCGTTGTGGACGCAGGCGCCCAGCGCTACTGCCTTTCATACGAGAAGGGAGGGCCGCAGCACGCTGCGTGCCCTCCCCCTCATCTCGCCGGACCGGGCGACGCCGTCTCGGCACCGCCCGGTCCGGACTCTCGGTGCCCGCGGAACCCTCAGTACCTCCTGGGCCCCTCGCGGCATCCTGGCGGCAGGCTACTCGTTGTCGCCGCCGGTGGCCTTCGTCGCGCTGATCGCGGCGCCGCGGTCCTTGGCGCCGTGCCACACCCAGTCGGTGAACGCGGGGTGGTCGTAGCCGTTGTCGACCGCGAACTGGAAGGCGTCCTCGCGGAACTTGTTCCACTCGGCGATCTGGTCGGCCCACTTCTCGGCGTCGAGGATGCCGAGGGCGTCAGCGGCGAGCGCCCAGCGGTCCATGTGGTTCAGACGCAGCATGTCGTACGGCGTGGTCGTGGAGCCCTGCTCCTCGTAGCCGTGGACGTGGAAGTTGTCGTGGTTCGGGCGGTCCCAGATGAGGCGGCGGATCGTGCCGGGATAGGCGTGGAACGCGAAGAGCACGGGCTTGTCGGCCCCGAAGAGCTCGACGAAGCGCTCGTCGCTCATGGCGTGGTCGTTCTCGGAGGCGTTCTGCAGGCTCAGCAGGTCGACCACGTTGACCACGCGGACCTTGACGCCGAGCTTGTCGAGCAGCTCGACGGCGGCCATGGTCTCCTGGGTCGGCACGTCGCCGCAGCAGCCGAGGACGATGTCGCAGTCCTCGTCGGAGGTGGCGGTGGAGGCCCACTTCCACTCGGCGGCGCCCTGCTTCAGCTCCTCGCGGGCCTCGTCGAGCGAGACCCACGTCGGCGCGGGCTGCTTGCCGGCGAAGACGGCGTTGATGCAGTTGGTCGAGGTGTAGGCGCGCTCGGCCACGGCGAGCAGCAGGTTCGCATCAGCCGGGTAGTAGATGTTCACGACGTGGTCGTTGTTGAAGTCCTTGTTGAGAAGGACGTCGACGAAGCCGGGGTCCTGGTGGGAGAAGCCGTTGTGGTCCTGGCGCCAGACGTGGCTGGAGAGCAGCATGTTGAGGCTGGAGATGGGCTTGCGCCAGGGGATGTGGCGCACGGTGGCCTCGAGCCACTTGGCGTGCTGGTTGACCATGGAGTCGACGATGTGCACGAAGGACTCGTAGCTGGACCACAGGCCGTGGCGGCCGGTCAGCAGGTAGCCCTCGAGAAGGCCCTCGCACTGGTGCTCGGAGAGCTGCTCGATGACGTTGCCCACGGGCGAGATGTGCTCGTCGTTGGCGGGATCGTCGTTGAGGTCGCCGTTGAACCACTGCTTGTCGGTCACCTGGTAGCTCGGCTGCAGGCGGTTGGAGGCCGTCTCGTCGGGCCCGAAGATGCGGAAGCGGTCGCGGTTGTCGTTGATCAGCGCGCCGGTGTACTCGCCGAGGACGCGGGTGGCCTCGGTGGCGCCGGAGCCGTGGCCGGCCTCCTCGACGTCGATCGCGAAGTCCTCGGTCTTGGGGAGGTCAAGCTCCTCGCGGACCCTGCCGCCGTTGGCGTTGGGGTTGGCGCCCAGGCGAAGGTCGCCCTCAGGCATGAACTCGGTGACCTCGGAGCGGATGGCGCCCTTCTCGTCGAAGAGGCCCTCCGGCTCGTAGGACTCCATCCAGCCCTTGAGGATCTCGAAGTGGGCCTCGGTGTCGCGGGCGGACGCCAGCGGCACCTGGTGGGCACGCCAGGAACCCTCGGTCTTCTTGCCGTCGATCTCCTTGGGGCACGTCCAGCCCTTGGGGGTGCGGAAGATGATCATCGGGTAGAACGGACGGGACGCCTCGCCGGCGGCCGCGCGGCTCTTGATGTCGCAGATCTCGTCGAAGACGGCCTCGAGCAGCGCCGCGAAGCGACGGTGGATGGAGGCGTGGTCCTCGTCGTCGAAGCCGGCGACGAAGTTGTAGGGGTGGTAGCCCATGCCGCGGAAGAACTCGTCGCGCTCGGCATCAGAGATGCGGGCGAGGATGGTCGGGTTGGCGATCTTGTAGCCGTTCAGGTGCAGGATCGGCAGGACGATGCCGTCGGTCAGCGGGTCCATGAACTTGTTGGTCTGCCAGCTGGTGGCAAGCGGGCCGGTCTCGGCCTCGCCGTCGCCCACCACGGCAACCGCGAGCATGCTGGGGTTGTCGAGCACGGAGCCGTAGGCGTGGGAGAGCACGTAGCCGAGCTCGCCGCCCTCGTGGATGGAGCCGGGGGTCTCGGGCGCGTAGTGGCTGGGGATGCCGCCGGGGTAGGAGAACTGGCGGAAGAACTTCTGAAGGCCGGCCTCGTCGTCGGTGATGTCGGGACGGACCTCGCGATAGGTGCCGTCGAGCAGGGACTGGGAGGTGCCGGCGGGTCCGCCGTGGCCGGGGCCCATCAGGAAGATGGCGTTCTGCTGGTGGTCGTGGATGAGGCGGTTGACGTGGCCGAAGAGGAAGTTCAGGCCGGGCGTGGTCCCCCAGTGGCCGACGAGGCGGTGCTTGACGTCCTCGCGGGTGAACCCATCCGGGCCGTCCTGGTTCTTGAAGTCAGCCCTCATGAGGGGGTTGGAGCGAAGGTAGATCTGGCCGACGGAGAGGTAGTTGGCGCAGCGCCAGTACTTGTCCAGCCAGGAGATCTCCTCCTCGCTCACAGGGGAGTTGAGCTTCTTCCAGGGAGTGCCGATCGTGGGTTGTGGCATGTCGTTCTCCTTCGTTGCTCGCCTGCATCTCTTCCGAAACATACGCAAGTTAATGGTATGTTCCGATTCCTACAACGTTCGTATGATTCAGAGTGTTTCTGAATCTGCACACAAAGAATCCTACATTTCTCGCAATATGTACCGCTCCCGTAACTATACGCCCCGTTCCCCGCTCAGTAATCGAAAAGAGAACATTCACTTTGTTCAACTCTATTTACTGACTACTCTCGAATCTTTAGGGCTCGCGCCAACCTGCGGCAGTCGCTACCTGACCTCGAAGGGCGAGTCCTCCCCGCGCGAGAACGCGAGCAGGGCGCCCGTCGAGCTGCGCACCATGTTCCGGACGTCCTCCTCCGTGTAGAAGGCCATGTGCGGCGTCACGATCACGTTGGGCAGCCCCTTGAGCACCGCGCGGTCGCGGTTGGGCAGCACGTCGCGCGAGCGGTCCAGGTAGTAGAGGTCGCTCTCGTTCTCGATGGTGTCGAGCGCCGCTCCCCCGAGCTGGCCCGTCTCGACGGCGTCCACGAGGGCGGCGGTGTCCACGAGCGAGCCGCGCGCGGCGTTGACGAGGATGGCGCCGCGCCTCATCCGCGCGAAGGCGGCCGCGTCGATCATGTGATGGTTCTCGGGCAGGCCGGGCGCGTGCAGGGTGACGATGTCCGACGAGGCGAGAAGCTCGTCCAAGCTCACGTAGGTCGCGAGCCTGCCCACCTCCTCGGAGGGGTAGGGGTCGCAGGCGAGGATCTTGCAGCCGAACCCGGACAGGTGGCGCACCACGGTCGCGCCGATGCGCCCCGTCCCCACGACGCCGACCGTCGCCTGGGAGATGTCGAGCCCGATCTTGCCGTGCAGGCCGAAGTCCTGCGCGTCGTCGGTCCGCTCGATCAGCTTCATCTTGCGCGCCGCCATCATCATCAGCATGATCGCGTAGTTGGCGACGCCCTCGGGCGGGTAGGCCGAGTGCGCCACGCGCATCCCGATCGAGCGCGCGTGAGCCACGTCGATGTGGTCGTAGCCGATCGAGCGGGTGGCGATCCAGCGGGCGCCCAGGTCGTGCAGGGCGTCGAGGCGGGCCGCGCCCATGGGGTTGGTGATGCAGCTGATGGCGTCGTAGCCGCGCGCGAGGCCGAGGTTCTCCTCGCTCGGGTACTCCGAGGTCCACCCGAACTCGAAGCCCTGCTCCCCTGCGTACCCCTCGAGGTAGCCGAGCTCGTCGTACTCCCTGAGCGCAAACGCGAACAGCCGCATCTTTCCTCCCCTGCGCATGGCGCGCGTCTAGACCTGCGCGGGCCGCCTCACCGCCGGCGTCCCCGCGCCTCGCTCGCATGATAGGACAAAGGCAGGTGCGCCGCGAGGGCGTACCACGCGATCCAGACGCCGTAGGCGCCCAGCGCGTAGGGCACCAGGTAGCCGGGGTTGCCGAGCAGGTCCGCGAAGGCCTCGAAGGGCGTGTCCGCGAGCGGCTGCGTCACGAAGAAGAAGTTGGTGTCGAAGACCGGGTTGGCCAGCCGGAAGAGGGCGCCGGCGAGAAGGGCCGCGAGCGCCGGGATCCAGCTGCGCCGCACGCTGGGCGAGAAGTCGCCTCCGGCCACGGGCGCCCACGCGCACACGAGCAGCAGCGTGTGCTCCGCGAAGCCCCCGAGCGAGGCGTACGTGAGGATGGGGCAGTAGCTCCAGCCGGGGAAGAGCAGCGCGGAGAGGCCGCCGGTCGCGCCCCACGCGAAGAGGACCTCGCCCACGGGCTCGCCGGCGCCGGAGTCGCACGTGAGGGCGTAGGCGAGCGCCAGGTACTCGCAGAGGTTGCAGACGTGGAGCGGCCAGAAGATGGGGACGAGCAGGCCGTCGACGGCCAGCGCCACGTCGCGGGAGGCGAGCAGCGCCAGCGGGACGGCGGAGGTCGCGACGAGCATCCTGCGGCGCGGCGAGCCGGGCGCGAGGCCGGCGGGCAGCCTGCAGTAGCGGCGGAGCAGCAGGGAGAAGGACGCGAGGCAGCAGGCGAGGACCGCGAGGTGCTGGGGCCCGAAGGTCGCGAAGCCCTCGCCGCGCGCGAGGAGGACCGGCTCCGGCGTCAGGAACCAGGCGAGCCCCTCGCCGAGCGCGTCCGCCACGGGGCCGATGCCGAGCGCGGCGCT
>OMVS01000141.1 GCA_900314575.1 uncultured Olsenella sp.
CAGCCCTCGGCGGCTCGCCCGCCCCTCGGCACCCCGGCCGGCCCGCGACGCCCCGGCCCGCCCGCGCCCGTCCGCGCAGCCCGACTCACGCCCGGTCCGTCTCGAGCTCCGCCCGCCCGAGCTCGCACAGCTCGGCGCACGTGCGCCGCACCTCCTCGGCGAACACGCTGCCCGCGTTCCAGACGAACGCGAAGTCGTGCCGCAGGGGGAAGCCCTCCAGCTCGATGAGGCGCAGCTCGCCGCGGCCGAGGTCGCCCTCCAGCGCGGTGCGGTACAGGAACGAGACCCCGCAGTCGTAGCGCAGCAGTTGGATGATGCCGTGGATGCTGCCCACCTGCACGCGCTGGCGAAAGTCCTCCACGCGGAGGTTCCGCAAGGCCAGGCTCTGCTCCAGGATCGCCCGCGTGCCCGACCCGCGCTCCCGGACCACGAGGCGTTGGTCGAGAAGGTCGTCGAGGACGCGTGGTTCTCGCGCGAACCTGTGGCCAGACGCGCACGCTGCCACGAACTCCTCGGTCGAGTAGGGGAGGGTGCCGCGTCCCGTCCGGTCGAAGTTGCCCTCCACCAGCGCGAAGTCGATCTCGCCCGCGTCGAGCCGCGCGAGCAGCGAGGCCGTGTTGCCCAGCGTCACGCTCACGCGCGCCTGCGGGTGACGACGCAGGTAGGCGGCCAGCGGCGCCGCAACGGCGTACTCGCCCACGGTCATGGTTACGCCGAACGACACCGCCGCCGGCGCGTCCGCCCCGCTGGCAAGGCGCTCCCTCAGACGCGCCTCGTCCGTCGCCATCTGGCGCATCGTGTCGCGCAGCGCGATGCCAGCGGAAGTCAGCCGCGTCACCTTCCCCTCGTGCGAGAAGAGCGTGACGCCGTAGCTCTCCTCGAGGTAGCGGATGTGCTGCGAAACGGCCGGCTGGGTTATGCAGAGCTCCCTCGCGGCCTTCGTGAAGTTGAGGGTGTCGCAGGCGGTCAGGAAGGTCCTCACCCTGAAGTCCAGCATGCCTCTCCCTTCGTGCGCCCTCTTTGCGCCAGCCTGTTCACCCCGCGCCCAGAGCGACCCGTCGCGAGCGCCCCAGCGCCCCGAGCGACCCGCCTCCGAGCGCCCAGAGCGCCCCGCCAAACGGCCATGCCACCATACGATAACGCAACGTTATCGGCATATCAGCATATATAAATTTACCTTAGTCATAGTGTTGCGTAGAATTCTCGCGTCAGGTCGCCGTCCGGCGACGGCCCGCCGCCGCAGCCCGCCCGTCGCCCGCCGCCGCCCCGCGACGCCGCCCTGCCACCCCGCGCAAGGAAATCAGATGGAGAAGGACATCATGCAGTACTTCAGACGCAACCTGCCCGGCATCCTGGCCTGCCTGGCCATCGCCGTACCCTCGTGGCTGGCCGGCCGCGCGCTCCCCGTGGTCGGAGGCGCCGTCTTCGCGATCCTGGCCGGCATGGTCGTGACGCTGACCTGGACGCGCAAGGGTGCCGCCGCCCAGGGAATCCGGTGGACGTCCAAGTACGTGCTGCAGGCTGCCGTGGTCTTGCTGGGGTTTGGCATGGACCTGGCCGTCGTCGCCAGGACGGGGGCTGAGTCGCTGCCTATCATCGCATGCACCATCGCGACGGCGCTGCTCGTCGCATGGGCGCTTCACCGCGCCCTCCGCATCCCGTCCAACATATCGACGCTGGTGGGCGTGGGCTCCTCGATCTGCGGCGGCTCCGCCATCGCCGCGACGGCGCCCGTGATCGGCGCCGACGACGACGAGGTAGCCCAGTCAATCTCGGTCATCTTCTTCTTCAACGTGCTCGCCGCGATCCTCTTTCCCCTGCTCGGCAAGGCCATCGGCTTCAGCACCACGAGCGGCGGCCCCTTCGGCATATTCGCCGGCACCGCGGTCAACGACACGTCCTCCGTCACCGCTGCGGCCGCGACGTGGGACAGCATGTGGGGCCTCGGCTCCCAGACGCTCGACAAGGCCGTGACCGTCAAGCTCACGCGCACGCTCGCCATCATCCCGATCACGCTGGCGCTTGCCCTTCGCCGCTCCAAGGCTTC
>OMVS01000081.1 GCA_900314575.1 uncultured Olsenella sp.
GCCGGCGCGCCCCGAGCAGCGCCGGCGCGCAGACGTCCGCGTGCCGGAGGTGGGGGCACCCGCCCCGCGCCAGGCGAAGGCCGACGCCGAGGGGGACCTGTTCGAGCAGGCGCTGAGCGCGATGGACGAGAGCCTCCCCAACATGAGCGTGCGCACCTCCGACGACGCCGACGCGCTCGTCGTCCCCGAGGCCGCCGCGGAGATGCTCACGGGCAACGTGCTCTCCGGCTCCGCCGCGCCCCTCTCGGGGGCGTCCGACGGCTTCGACGCCGTGCGCCACGCCGACCTCATCGTGCAGGAGGAGATTGAGCGCAACGCCCGGGAGCGCCGCGCCGGCACTCGCCGCGCGGGCCTGCGCGTCATCGACGGCGGCACGAGCGACCTCGGCGAGGCGCGCCGCCAGGCCAAGAGGCCCAAGCACCTCAAGACCGACCCCAAGAAGCGGATGGCCTAGGCCTTGGGCCGGCTGCCGTGTGGCCCGCGTCACCTACGGGGCGACGGGGGAGCGAGGCCGCGCGACGCTCGGGCGCGCTCCCGTGCCGTCTGGACCGCCCTCCTCGTCGCCTGGGTCTGCTTCGTCTGGGGGCACTCGCTCGTGCCCGGTCCCGCCTCCACCGCCGAGAGCGACCGCGTGGTGCTTCTCCTCCAGGGCCTCTTCGCCCACCTCGGCGTGAGCGACCGCACGGTCGCGACCTTCGCCGTGCGCAAGTCGGCGCACTTCCTCGAGTACGCCGTCCTGGGCCTCCTGCTGCGAAAGGCGCAGGGGCCGGGCAGGCGCGTGGCCTGGCTCGCGGCCGCGCTCGCCATACCGTCCGCCGACGAGGCGATCCAGCTCTTCGTGCCCGGGCGCAGCGCGTCGCCGCGCGACGTAGCCATCGACTTCGCGGGGGCGCTGACGGGCCTTGGGGTATGCATTGTCGCAGAGAGGCTCTCTGCGCGCCGCCGGGGGCGCTCCTCTTAGTTCAATTACATTTCTCATGTGTTACGGGGACCTCAATATGCAGAGTTTCCCGACGAGGGCCACCGGGAAGCCCGCTTTTGTGAGTCGAGCCGCAGCGAAGCCCTTTGTTACGTCCCAGATAACTTGAAGGGAAGCTTACCTGCCGCGCGAATGCGAGAGCTTAGAGTAGGCCTTGCATTTCACAGGAGTGCATACGAATACGGACTTCAAAGAAGGGGGAAGTGCATATGGCTCGCAACGTCTCAAGGCGCAGTTTCGTCAAGTTCTCAGGCCTCGCTGCTGCAGGAATGGGTGGTGCCTCCATTCTTGCCGGCTGCGGCGGGTCCTCTTCCTCGAACGGCGACAAGACCATCAAGATCGGCGTCCTCGGCCCCTACTCCGGCGACGTCGCCCAGTACGGCCTCGCCTGCCGCTACGGCGCCGACCTGTACTTCGAGCAGAACCCGAAGATCGGCGACTACACCGTCGAGCTCAACGAGCAGGACGAGAAGGGCGACGCCACCGAGGCCGTCAACGCATACAACAAGATGGTCGAGGAGGGCGTCGTCGGCATCGTCGGTGACGTCACGTCCACGCCGACCATCGCGGTCGCCCAGGCGTCTGCCAACGACGGCGTACCCTGCGTGACCCCGTCCGCCACGGCGGCCGACGTCGTCACCTTCGGCGACAACACCTTCCGCGCCTGCGTCACCGACCCGTTCCAGGGCAAGCTGATCGCGGACTTCGCTGCGAAGCAGGGCTGGAAGACCGTCGGCTCCATCTACAACTCCGGCGACGACTACTCCACGGGCGTCCAGAAGGCCTTCGTCGAGGAGTGCGCCGCCAAGGGCGTCTCCACTCCCGATAACCTGCAGCTCGGCTACTCCGCCGGCGACGTCTTCTTCAAGACGCAGCTGACCACCATCATCTCCGCCGGGGTCGACGCGATCTTCTCGCCCAACTACTACTCTGACGACGGCAAGATCATCTCCCAGGCCCGCCAGCAGGGTTACACCGGCCCGGTCTTCGGCGTCGACGGCTGGTCCAACATCGCCTCGGGTGGCTATGCAACCGCCAGCGAGCTGCAGAACTGCTACTACTGCTGCTCCTTCATCGCCAACAACGACGACGAGAAGGTCAAGAAGTTCGTCTCCGACTACGAGGCCAAGTACAACGAGACCCCGACCAACTTCTGCGCGCTCGGCTACGACGCAGCTATGGTCCTGGCCGAGGGCATCAAGGTCGCCCTCGACGGCGGCGCCAAGCCAGACGACAAGGACTTCGTCGACAAGGCCGTGGCGGGCATCGCGGGCAACAAGGTCTCCGGCGTCACCGGCGACATCTCCTTCAACGGCACGGGCGACCCGGAGAAGTCGTCCCTGATCATCTCCTTCGACGCGGACGGCAAAGAGGTGGTCTTCGGCTCCATCGAGGCCTAGCGCCGGGACGGCGAGTCCCTGGCCACTCTCCACGAAGAAGGTACGGGGCGTCCGGGAGGCTCGGACGCCCCTCTCTTAGAGTCTCGTTTCACGTGCCAGGTACCTTCGGAGTCAGCGCGAAGCCTGGCACGTTTCTCGTAACGGTCGGTCCCTGTACCAAATCGGAGGGAGTGTTCACAGTGACTGTGCTGGCGCAATTGCTGAACGGCTTGCAGCTAGGTAGCGTCTACGCGCTCATCGCCCTGGGGTACACGATGGTGTATGGCATCATCCTGCTCCTGAACTTCGCCCATGGCGACATCATAATGGTTGGCGCCTACATCTCCTGGATCGCCCTGGCCCAGTTGGGGCTCCATCCCATAGTGGCGGCGATTCTGGCTGTGGCGGGCTGCACCCTGCTCGGCGTCCTGATCGACAAGGTGGCCTACGCGCCCCTGCGCAACGCCCCGAGGCTCTCGATCCTGATCACCGCCATCGGCGTCTCGTACTTCCTCGAGAACGGCGCCCAGCTCGTCTTCGGCGCTGACGCCAAGGTCGTCCCCGCGTTCACGGACATCACGACCATCCAGGTCGGTGACGTCACGCTCTACTTCACCGCCATCCTCACCATCGCGGTGACGGCGGTCTCGACGATCGTGCTCAACCTGCTCGTCCAGAAGACCAAGCTCGGCAAGGCCATGCGCGCGGTCTCCGAGGACATGGGCGCCGCCCGCCTCATGGGCATCAACGTCAACAACACCATCTCCTTCACCTTCGCCGTGGGTTCTGCGCTCGCCGGAATCGGCGCCGTGCTCTACTCGATGGCCTACACGCAGGCGACGCCGACGATGGGCATCATGCTCGGGACCAAGGCGTTCGTGGCGGCGGTCCTCGGCGGCATCGGCTCGATTCCCGGTGCCGTCATCGGCGGTCTGCTCGTCGGCATGGCCGAGGTCCTCGTCTCCGCCCTGGGCTTCCCCGTGTGGAAGGACGCCGTCGTCTATCTCCTGCTCATCATCGTCCTCATCTTCAGGCCCACCGGCATCCTCGGCCGTACGATGAACGAGAAGGTCTAGGAGGCTGACCATGGAAGAAGACATGAACGCTGAGAAGAAGCCCTACATCACCACCTCCGCCGCCAGGCGAGACAGGGGGGAGCACGGGCGCAAGACGCTCTCCATGCCGGTGCGCTACGCGATCAACGGCGTGCTGGTCCTGCTCTTCCTCGTGCTCGGCGAGCTCATGATCGACGGCGGCGTGATTAGCCGCTACCAGTCCACCGTCATAGAGCAGGTCGGCGTCTACATCATCATGGCCGTCTCGCTCAACATCGCGACCGGCTACCTCGGCCAGCTGCCCCTCGGGCACGCCGGCTTCATGAGCGTCGGCGGCTACTCCTGCGCCCTCTTCATCATGAAGATGGCCCCGGTGTTCGGCCTCACCTCGCGCACCATCTCCGCTGGCGGCCCCGAGGTCGTGCTCCTGGTAGCGCTCGGCCTGCTCTTCGGCGGCGCCTGCTCCGCCTTGGCCGGCCTCGTCATCGGCATCCCGGCCCTGCGCCTCAAGGGCGACTACCTCGCCATCATCACCCTCGGCTTCGCCGAGATCATCCGCGTCGTGATGCTCAACATCGACGGAGTGCTCGGCTTCGAGCTCACCGGCGGCGCCAAGGGCCTGACGGGCATCCCCGGCTACACCAACTTCCTCAATACCTTCGTCGTGGTCGCCATCGCGCTCTTCCTCATCCACACCATGATGAAGTCGCGCCACGGCCGCGCCATCCTCGCCATCCGCGACAACGAGATCGCGGCCGAGGCCTCCGGCGTCAACACCACCTACTACAAGACGATGGCCTTCGTGGTCTCCGCCTTCTGGGCCGGTGTCGCCGGCGGGCTGTACGCGGGCTGCATCGGCGTCATGGCGCCCTCCAAGTTCGGCTTCATGAAGTCGATCGAGATCCTGGTCATGGTCGTCCTCGGCGGCATGGGCTCGATGCTCGGCTCCGTCCTCTCCGCGACGGTCCTCACGATCCTGCCCGAGGCGCTGCGCGCCTTCTCCGACTACCGCATGGTCGTCTACGCCATCGTCTTGATCCTCGTGATGATCTTCCGTCCGCAGGGTCTGCTCGGCACCTACGACTTCTCGCTCTCCCGCGTCATCGAGCGCGTCATGAACCACGACTACCCCTGGAAGAAGAGGGCTGCCAAGGAGGTGCAGGAGAATGCCTAACGAGACCAGCAAGCGGGCGGACGTCGCCCCCGAGCCCGAGAAGCGCCGCAGGCCCGTCCTGGTGCAGGTCGAGGAGCCCAACCTCGTCACCGAGCGCGACATGGGCAAGATGCCGGTCCTGCAGGCCCAGCACCTCGGCATCGACTTCGGCGGCCTCACCGCCGTGGACGACTTCAACATCGCCATGGGCCCCACCGAGATCGCCGGCCTGATCGGCCCCAACGGCGCGGGCAAGACCACCATCTTCAACCTGCTGACCAACGTCTACCAGCCCACGCGCGGCACCGTCTTGATCGACGGCTACGACACGGCGGGCAAGAGCGTGGTGCAGGTCAACAAGATGGGCATCGCGCGCACCTTCCAGAACATCCGTCTCTTCTCGCAGATGACGGTGGAGGAGAACGTCCTCGTCGGCTTCACCAACTCCATGAGCTCGCACCTCGTGACCGACATCTTCCGCCTCCCGGGCCACTGGAGGCAGGAGGCCGAGTTCCACGAGAAGGCCCAGGAGCTGCTCGGCATCTTCGACATGCAAGGGCTCTCGGACGAACGGGCGGGCAACCTCCCGTACGGCGCGCAGAGGCGCCTCGAGATCCTGCGCGCGCTCGCGACGCATCCCAAGGTGCTCCTGCTCGACGAGCCCGCGGCGGGCATGAACCCCAACGAGACCGAAGAGCTCATGGACAACATCCGCAAGATCCGCGACGACCTCCACATCGCCATCCTGCTCATCGAGCACGACATGAGCCTCGTCATGGGCATCTGCGAGGTCGTCGGCGTGCTCGACTACGGCAAGATCATCGCCAAGGGTTCGCCCGAGGACATCCAGAACGACCCGCGGGTCATCGAGGCCTACTTGGGCAAGCAGGGGGTGAAGTGATGGCTCTTCTCAGCGTCAGCGACCTGCACGTCTCCTATGGGGCGATCAAGGCGGTCAAGGGCATCTCCTTCGAGGTCAACGAGGGCGAGATCGTGACCATGATCGGCGCCAACGGCGCCGGCAAGTCCTCGACCATGAACACGATCGCAGGCCTCATCAAGCCGGAGTCCGGTCAGATCGAGTTCGACGGCCAGTCCGTCGTCGGCATCAAGGCCCACCAGGTCGTGGGCAGGGGCATAGCCCTCTGCCCCGAGGGCAGGCGCGTCTTCGCTCAGATGACGGTCGACGAGAACCTCGACATGGGCGGCTACCTGCACACGGCCCAGGAGAACGAGGAGGAGCTCGAGGTCGTCTACGAGCACTTCCCCCGCCTGAAGGAGCGCGCCGGCCAGGTCGCAGGCACCCTCTCCGGCGGCGAGCAGCAGATGCTCGCGATGGGCCGCGCCCTCATGAGCCGCCCCAAGCTGCTCATGCTCGACGAGCCCTCCATGGGCCTCGCGCCCATCCTGGTCGAGGAGATCTTCGCCATCATCAAGCAGCTCAACGAGAAGGGCACGACGATCCTCCTGGTCGAGCAGAACGCGTCGATGGCGCTTTCGATCGCCAACCGCGGCTACGTGCTCGAGACCGGCAGGATCGTGAAGACCGGCACTGGCCAGGACCTCCTGCACGACGACGACGTCCGCAAGGCCTACCTCGGCGGATAGCCGGGGCCCACGGCAACGACGATTCTCCTCGCTACGATGGGGCGGGACCCGGCGCGCTCGCGCCGGGCCCCGCCCCTCTCGTGCCGAGCATCCCTGTCGGCGGCCGTGCCGGCGCCTGCGGCGTCCCGAAGGACCTTCGCGCTAGTCCAGGAGCTCCTCGAGGGCCGTGACGGCGGCGTCGACGTCGTTTGCGGTGTTGAAGTAGCCGAGCGACAGGCGGATCGTGCCCTCGGGGAAGGTGCCGAGCGTCTTGTGGGCCGAGGGCGCGCAGTGCAGGCCGACGCGGGTCATGATGCCGTACTCGCGCGAGAGCCCGTCGGCGACCTCCGCCTCGTCGCGCCCGGGCGTCTGCACGGAGACGGCGGAGAGGCGCCCCTCGGTCCCGCGGTGCCCCACGACGCGCAGGACCCCGGCCGCCTCGAGCTCGGAGAGCCCGTCGAGGAGGCTCGCGGTGAGCGCGGACTCGCGCGCGTGGATGGCGTCGACGCCCACCTCGTCGATCCAGGCGAGGGCGCTCTCCAGGCCGACGATGCCCGGAAGGTTCAGGGTGCCCGCCTCGAGGTGGTCGGGGAGGAAGTCCGGCATTTGCTCGCTGTCGCTGCGGCTCCCGGTGCCGCCCGCCACAAGCGGCTCCAGGGAGCGGGCGAGCTCGGGGTCCGTGACGAGGCCGCCCGTGCCCTGCGGCCCCATGAGACCCTTGTGGCCCGTGAAGCACACGGCGGCCACGTTGTCGCGCGCCATGTCGATGGGGAGGACGCCCGCGCTCTGGGCGCTGTCCAGGAAGAGGGGGAGCCCGTGCGCGCGGCAGAAGGCGCCCACCTCGCGGATGGGCAGGACGGTGCCGCACACGTTGCTCGCGTGCGTCATCACTACGGCCCGGGTGCTGGGCCTGAGGCAGTCCTCGAGCGACTCGAGCACGAGGTCGCCCTCGTCGGTGCAGCGCGCGCGAGTGAAGGTGACGCCCCTCTCCTCGAGCTGGACGAGGGGGCGCATGACGGCGTTGTGCTCCATGGAGCTCACGATCACGTGGTCGCCCGGACGCAGGTAGCCCTTGAGGAGGACGTTCAGGGCCTCGGTCACGTTCTTCGTGAAGGCGACGCCGCTCGCGTCCGGCGCATCGAAGAGGTCGGCGAGGCGCTCGCGGCACCTCATGACCTTCTCCTCCACGCTGTAGGCGTCCTGGTAGCGCCCGCGCCCCACGTTGGAGCCCACCTCGGTCATGTACTCGTAGACCGCCTCGGCCACGCAGGGGGGCTTCGGGAAGGACGTGCTGCAGTTGTCGAGGTAGCGGGACATCTCGTGCTCCCTTCGTCGGAGGGCCCCTTGGGAGGGCCCGCCCGGGCCCGCCCTGTACCAACTGTCCCTGCCCCGGGCCCGCGGGCGCGCCGCCAATCCCCGAGCGGGGCCGCAGGCGATGCCGATGGCAAAAGTCACGATTACCATTCCCAATATTTAATAATTCTGAAATCTCAGAGCATAATGCGGAGAGTTAGTGGAGCCTCGAGGACAAGAACCTCAAGCTCGTGACATCTACTCTGGAAGGGAGTGCCATGAACCAAGGCAAGGAGAGAGTGGCGATCATCTGCGGGGGCGCCGTCATAGGCGTCATCGCGTCACTTCTGGTCTTCCTGGGGAACCCCGGCAACATGGGCTTCTGCATAGCCTGCTTCATCC
>OMVS01000109.1 GCA_900314575.1 uncultured Olsenella sp.
CGCCGCCAGCCTCGTGCCGGCGCGCCGCCGGTCGCAGCGCGCCGCCAGCGCGCCCCCGGCGGCTACTCCTTGCCCCGGTCCGGCGCCGCCGAGATGGTGGGGTTCTCGCGTACGATGCGCTTGAGCTCGTCGATGTAGGCGAGCAGGAGCCGCGAGGGCTTGCGGTCGCGGTGCATGAGGTAGCCCACCCGCATGGTCCTGCTGGTGTTGAGCGGCACCGACACGATGCCCTGCTGCATCGCGCTCGTGAGCACGCCCGTCGCGAGCGTGTACCCGTTGTGGTGGATGAGCAGGTTGGTGAGGGTGCTCCTGTCCGAGATGCGGATGTTCTTGGCGTGCGGCAGGTAGCTCAGGGGCTCCTCGGAGTAGTAGAAGGAGTTCTCGCGACCCTGCTCGAAGGAGTAGCGCGTGAGTCCCTCGAGGTCGGAGAGCTCGATCAGGTCCTTCCTGGCGAGCGGGTTCTTCTCGCCCACGAAGACGTGCACCCCCGCCTCGAAGAGCGGCTCGAAGACGAGCCGCGCGTCGCGGAAGGCCTTGCCCAGCACGTGCGAGTTGTACGAGTCGAGGTAGAGGATCCCGACCTCGCTGCGGAAGCTCGCCACGTCGTCGATGATCTGGCCGGTGGAGGTCTCGCGCATGGTGAGGTCGTAGTCCGCGTCCTCGCACTCGTCGAGCAGGTTGATGAAGGCCTGCACGCTGAAGGCGTAGTGCTGGGTGGAGACGGACAGGCGCAGGGCGTCCTTGCCGGAACCCTGGTAGTGAGCCTCGAGCATGTCGGCCTGCTCGACCACCTGGCGCGCGTAGCCGAGCAGCTCCGTGCCCTCGGTCGTGAGCGTGACGCCGCGGTTGGTCCGGTTGAAGACGGTGATCCCCAGCTCCTCCTCGAGCTCCTGGATGGAGGCCGAGACGTTGGACTGGGTCGTGTAGAGCCCCTGGGCGGCCGCGTTTATCGAGCCGCGCTCCGCGACGGCGATGAGGTACCTGAGCTGGCGTAGGGTCATGTTCGCTCGCTTTCTCTCTCGCACCAGTCTAGCCAAAGCCGGCGGTTTTCCTCCACATGTCCTTGACTTGCGAGAAACCCGTGTTAAAGTGTAATAGACTATGTAGGTAGCTGTTAGGAAGTGGGGTGGAACTTTCGCCCCGCTTCCTTTCTGTATGTAGCGCAGGGGTGCAAGGCACCCGGATGGGAGGGACGGCCAATGTCTGCGGCAACCTTTGACGCCCTGGCGGAGCGCATCCTCGCTCGCCTCGAGCAGGAGGCGCCTGCCCACGACGTCGACATCGTGAGCGTCGAGGTGGTCGGCGCGAGCGGCGCGCCGACCGTCCGCGTGCGCATCGACCACGCCGACGAGTCCGCCCCGTCGATCTCGCTCGACGAGGTCACGGCGGAGACCGCCTGGATCTCCGAGCTGATCGACGAGATGGACCCCGTGAGTAGCTCCTTCACGCTCGAGGTCTCCTCGCCCGGCCTTTCGAGGCCGCTTCGGCGCCCGCATGACTTCGAGCGCTTCGCAGGCGAGCAGGTCTCGCTCAAGACGCGCGCCCGCGAGGGCCGGCGCCACTACACGGGCAGGCTGGTCGGCTTCGAGGACGGCAGGGTGCTCCTCAGCTGCGACGAGGGCGACGTCTCGTTCCCGCTCGAGGAGGTCGCGTCGTGCAACGTGAAGCCCGACCTCGACCCCAAGCCCAAGCCGGGCAAGGGCCCCGGCAAGCGCAAGGCCGCCGGCGCCGGCAGGCCCGCGGCGGGGGAGAAGGGCGCCGGCCCCGAGCCGGGCGCCAGCAAGAAGGACAAGGCCGCCGGCGGCACGTCCGGCCAGGCCTCGGAATAGAGGGAAGGAACCGATTTCATGGCATCTGAGATGATGGAAGCTCTCATGGCCCTCTGCCAGGAGAAGCATATCGACGAGCTGTACCTGCTCGACCGCCTCGAGCAGTCCCTCGCCAAGAGCTACGCCGAGGTCCTGCACCTCGACTTCGGCGCCAAGGTGACGATCGACCGCGCGACCGGCAAGGTCTACGTCTACAAGCTCATCCCGCGCGACGACTCCTTCGACGAGGAGACCGGCGAGTACACCGAGTTCGACGAGGAGGACGTGACGCCCAAGGGCACGAGCCGCATCGCGGCCCAGCACGCCAAGGCCGAGATCAACGCCATCGTGCGTAACGCCGCCCGCCAGCAGATCTACGAGGAGTTCTCCCAGCGCGTCGGCGACATCATCACCGGCACCGTGCTGCAGTCCACGCCGGACTTCACGATCGTGAAGATCCGCGAGGGCGTCGAGGCCGAGCTGCCCCACTTCGACCTCAGGCGCTACCCCGAGGAGCGCAACGAGCGCCCGGTGGGGGAGCACTACTCCCACAACCAGCGCCTGAAGGCGGTCATCGTCGAGGTGAGGGACCCCAACAGCACCCAGCCGCCCGTCCGCGGCGAGCGCCAGAGGCCGCCCATCGTGATCTCGCGCACCCACCCCGACCTGATCAAGCGCCTCTTCGAGCTCGAGGTGCCCGAGGTCTACGACGGCATCGTCGAGGTCCGCTCGGTCGCCCGCGAGCCGGGCATCCGCTCCAAGGTCGCGGTCTCCTCGCTCGACAGCCACCTCGACCCGGTGGGCGCCTGCGTCGGCCCCAAGGGCTCCCGCGTGCGCACGGTCGTCTCCGAGCTGCGCGGCGAGCGCGTCGACGTCGTGCTGTGGAGCGACGACCCGGCCCGCTGCGTCGCCAACGCCCTCTCGCCGGCGCGCGTCTCCCGCGTGCTCGTCGACCCCGAGGACAACCACGCCACGGTCATCGTGCCCGACGACCAGCTCTCGCTGGCCATCGGCAAGGAGGGTCAGAACGCCCGCCTGGCCGCCCGCCTCACCGGCTACCACATCGACATCAAGAACGAGTCGCTCGCCAAGGACATCCTGCACGACCTTCCCCAGCGCCCCGAGGCCGACCTCCTCGACGAAGAGGACGAGGACGGCCATCGCTGCGAGTACGTCGGCCCGACCGGGATCCAGTGCCGCAACATGGCGCGTCCCGGGTCCAAGTACTGCGGCATCCATGAGAAGCTCATGGAGCTCGGCACGGACGACGTCTCCAACGACCCCGACTCCCTGATCTAACCCGCGGCGCCTACCGAGCCCGCATCGTCTGGAAGGTTGATAAATGGCCAAAACTCGCGTACATGACCTCGCCAAGGAGTACGGCATGAGCAGCAAGGAGATGCTCGGCCACCTCCGCGAGATGAAGATCCCCGCAAAGTCCGCCTCCTCCACCCTGGAGGACGCCTACGTCTCCATCGTCCGCAAGAAGCTGAAGCCGATACTCGAGGCCCGCGCCCAGGAGATCGAGGCCCAGAAGAGGGCCGAGGAGGAGGCTAAGGCCAAGGAGGAGGCCGAGGCCAAGGCCAAGGCCGAGGCCGAGCGCCTCGAGGCCGAGAAGCGCCGCGAGGCCGAGCGCGCCGAGGAGGAGCGCAAGCGCGCCGCCGCCGAGGCCGCGCGCAAGAAGGCCGAGGAGGAGCGCGCAGCTGAGGAGAAGCGCGCCGCCGAGGAGGCCGAGCGCAACCGCGTCCGCGACAACGCCCCCAAGTCCGTACCGTCCTTCACGAGCCTGCTCGAGCAGATCGCCCAGCAGGACAAGATCATGAAGGAGCGCGCCGAGGAGGAGAAGCGTGCGAAGGAGCGCGCCAAGGAGGAGGCCCGCGAGGCCCGCTCCGGCGACAGGCGCTCCCGCTCGCAGCGAGGCGACGGCGAAGGCGACGACTCCCGCCACGGCAGGCGCGGCGGCGCCGATCGCTCCGGCGCACGTGGCGCGGCCGAGGCGCTCTCCGAGCGCGACGCGGCCGGGCGCGGCCA
>OMVS01000037.1 GCA_900314575.1 uncultured Olsenella sp.
CGCATGCGCGGGGAGCACGTAGATGGCCTGTTATACGATTCGCTGGGGCGTATTGGATCATCCCCGCATGCGCGGGGAGCACCACGACGGCCCAATGGTCCCCGGCGTTGCCCCAGGGATCATCCCCGCATGCGCGGGGAGCACCTTTACGTAGGCGAACTCCGGGTCCATGGACGACGGATCATCCCCGCATGCGCGGGGAGCACTGATCGACATGGTCACCTCTCCCTTCGGATCCTGGGATCATCCCCGCATGCGCGGGGAGCACCGGTGTCCCTCACGTACCACGTGCCATGTTTGAGGGATCATCCCCGCATGCGCGGGGAGCACTTCGGCCAATAGCGGTTTTGGCCCGACGTCCGCAGGATCATCCCCGCATGCGCGGGGAGCACCGTTTCCCCATCACGGTAAAAGCCGCGCTGTGGTGGATCATCCCCGCATGCGCGGGGAGCACGACGTCGCCTGGTCCCATGTTCAGGTGCGCGCTGGGATCATCCCCGCATGCGCGGGGAGCACTGCCAGAGTTCGGGATTCACGAACGCGAGGTCGAGGATCATCCCCGCATGCGCGGGGAGCACGGGGTCGCTGGCGTCCGTCGCGAGCTGCATGACGGGATCATCCCCGCATGCGCGGGGAGCACGGCCGTCCCCGCGATGTACCCGCGGCCTCCGGTGGGATCATCCCCGCATGCGCGGGGAGCACCGCCTTGGTGGTGACGGTGCCGCTGACCTTGACGGGATCATCCCCGCATGCGCGGGGAGCACGGCGAGGCGCGAATACAACGTTGGTCTTGTCGGGGGATCATCCCCGCATGCGCGGGTAGCACGTCGCCCGAGACCTCGTACATGGCGCAGAAGGTCGGATCATCCCCGCATGCGCGGGGAGCACGTCCCACGAGTCGATGCGCTTCAGCTCCATCATGGGATCATCCCCGCATGCGCGGGGAGCACGAACGAGCCCAAGGGCGAGCAGACGCCTAGGACGGGATCATCCCCGCATGCGCGGGGAGCACCGCTGCGACGATCACCAACACCGGCACCGTCGCGGGATCATCCCCGCATGCGCGGGGAGCACCGAGTCGCCTAACCCCCGGCAGGCGCTCACCGACGGATCATCCCCGCATGCGCGGGGAGCACACTTAACGACCTGCAGCATTGTACGACTAATCCGTAAAACGTATGCACTTGTCAAAGTTCACTCCCCCTGCCAGTTACTGGAGGGTCCGCAATCCGCGATAGCTCAAGCGAGCTATCTCCCGTACTTCCTAGCTGCGTGATACTTGCTTGCGTTGCTCCAACCGCTCTCCGGCACCGGAACCATCGTGGCATCGTCCGTTCCGAGCGGCCGCTTTATCAGCTCGACCCCATCACAGTCGAAGGCCTGCCAGTCAGGTTGGAACGTCTTGAAGGCTAGGTGCTGTTCGTTGTTCGACGAGTAGACCATAATCGCTCGACCGTTATGCACCATCCCGAGCACGCGCGACCACAGACCCTCCCTTACCCTTGCTGACACGCTACCAACGAAGACTCCGGGCGATATCTCAAGCAACCACCTCGTCAGATCACCACGTAACCCCACGGGGCAAGCGGTCAGCACGATTACGAGCATCCCTAGTCACCCTCTCGCTCAAGATCCTTGCCATAGGACTTCCCGGCTGACACCTCTTCCGCCTTCTCGTCCCAGAGCGCAACATGGTTGACGTCTGGCCGCATCTTCGCATCTTGTGCAGAATCGTCCTGACCGAGAAGACTTTTGATGTCCGTGGCCATACGTGGAAGCAGTTTCAGGTCGAAGACCTCGTCCCTCATCATCCTTCGCGTCTCTGCGCCGATGTCCATGGGTTTCTCGGCAGCGGTCTTGAACGCGACCGGGATGGAGAGTTCGGCTTTGTAGAGATCGGCGATGTCATACACGAATGACCTCTCGTGTCCCGTATGAACAAAGCCCAGGCCAGGCGAGCACCCCAGGGAGACGATTACGGAGTGCGCGATTCCGTAAAGACAGACGTTCGCTGCAGAGAGGGCCTTGTTAATCTCCGTGGCATCGTCAAAGTCGCGCGGGTTGTACTCCCGGCAGGTCCATGGGACTCCGGTCTTCTTTGACCACTCCTTGTAGATTCGACGCACACGCACCCCTTCGCGCCCCCTCAGCTGACCCATGGTGAGCTTGCTCACGTCCTCGCCGGGGAACCTCATTCCGTACATCTTCCTTGCTACGGCCAACCTAGTCCTCGTGTTCGAGACGAGCTTCGCCTGCGCCTGCAACAGCGTGCTCGAATGGGTAAGCGGTCGTCCGAAGGCATACATTCTGATGCCCCTCTCCCCCACCCACACGACAGATGCACCGCTCTCGCCCAACAGTGTCATCGCGTCGTGCGTCATCGACGAGCCAGGGCCGAGCAAGAGCACGCTGAGCGTGGCCGAGGGGATGTAAGTTGTCCCCTCGTCGTCCCTCACGGTGATGGCGTTATCCCGTCGGTTGATCTTGCAGTGCTCGAAGTAGAGGAATGAGATTCTATCCTCGACCCTCACTAGGTCGACGAGGTCAGGTGGAGGGGCGCCTGCTGCCCGACCTCTCTTCGCGGTATTCGCGTCAGACATAGGCGCCCCTCTCAAGGCGACATACATTGTTGCTAATGGGACATCATCCAAGCGGCGAGATGGTCAGGAGGCCGCAGCCAAAGCCCTTAGCCCTACCCATCCCGAAGCAGAGGGTATGCCTCAGCAGATACGAATCACTTACTTCGAGAACTCCGTCGCAGACGGCCGTGACGAGGGTGACCCGTCGTCCGTCGCGCTCGAACCTCTCCTTGTGACGCTGGGAGAGCACGAGCTGGTCGTAGCCCTCGGGACTCGCACACACCCTGAAACCGTGCTCCTCCGCGCGGCGCAGGAGCCAGTCGGCCTGCTGCTCCATCGTGACGTGCCCTTGGATGGTTCCCACGACCTTGGAGTTTGGAGTTCTCCCCTCGTCGACGAGCACCTTGCGCGCAGGGTTGGCCTTCAGCCGGAACCGCCATTTCTGGCCGCTCTTGATGCGGTCGAGCACCGGCGTGTAGTCCTTCGTCTCGCCTGATCCCGAAGCGGACCAGCCGCACGACTCCGCGATGTGGGAGAAGTCCGGGCGATCGGGGCTCACGACATAGAGCCATGTCTCGTGCGTCGGACCAGCTGACGAGTCGACCCTCCAAAGTATCCGGCCCTCGTCCGATTTGCGACAGGCATCTGGCGGAAAGGCATTCTCGACTGCCGCGTGCATCCGGTACGGAGACGCGAGCAGTCTCATCGTCTCTGGCCTAGCGGTGTTCAGCGGCGTCCTGGAGATGTACATGTTCCCTCCTCTCGCTTAGAAGAAGCCCATGGGGTCATGTGCGGGAAGCTTCTCTCCCGGCTGATGCCGAGCATCGCCATCTCGGTCGGACAGGTCTTCGATGCCGACCCTGAACCTATAAACGCCTCTGCCCGCATAGCGTCTGCACGCGCCGCTGAAGCTGAGCGGATGGTCATCCTGGCTCTCCGCGGGTTCATCCTCGCGTGCGTCGCAGGCCACCTCCAGCTCCCTGAGCCTTGGGTTACGTCGTCTGTAGCGCTCCGTGGCGAGCCACGCCTCTGACGAGAGTGCCTCTCTGACGTCTGCGTACTCCTCGCGGACACCTAGCGCAGGGGGCCTGTCCGGCGGGCAGGACCTCCTCCCGAGAAAGAGCGGCCAGACCGGATGGGAAACCGCATCGCAGATGGTCTTCAGCCAGTCCGCATCCCCTGCAAGCGCGACCAGGAACTTCGCGTCGGAGAGGTAGTAGCGATACGAGAGCGGCATGGCCTTCTTCGTGTCTCCCTGAGGTCGCTCGGTCTGGAAGTCGACGAGAATGCTCCCCGGCTGGTCCAGTCGCACCCCGAACTCGAGGGACGCGAGGTCGTCCAGGGGGTCCTCCCTAGACCTGCCGAGAGCCGAGGCCAGCATGCCAACGATGCCGCTCTTCGTGGGCTCACCTCGCGTCCCCCTCCTCACGTACCTTGACGAGTCCCCCCATGACTGAAGGGGTCCCGACAGCTCCAACAGAAGCACGGACATTACGCCTCACCTGCCGAAAGGGCCTCGGCGACGCTGGACCTTACCCCCTCGAGCATCTCGGGGAAGCTGACCTTCTCGCCTATCCGTTCCAGGGACTCAGCCCCTCCGTCCACAGCGGTCCACCAGACCTTCGCAGGAGCGTTTCCGTATGCCTCCGAGAACTCGGCGAGCTTGCGTGCAAGACGGTCCTCTGCCTGGTGCGAGATGGAGTCGCCCTCCTTCGCAATCACCGGGGATTCGAACGCTGAGACCCCGTTGACCGGTTGGTCGTTGCGCAGAGCAACAAGGACCAGGCTCGGAAGCGTCCTGTTGGCGAACGTGTTCTGCTTGCCGGTCGGCATCGACTCGACGAAGGCCTTCAGGAACGCCTGCGTCCCGGCGGCAGCCGCCTCCACGTCACCAAGCTGCTCCTCGAGGGAGGGCAGGCAGACGGTGGCGTACCTATAGAGCGTAGACGAGTTGAACCCGATGGTGTCGAGCATCGCGGCGCCCGCGTTGTCATCTGCAGAGCAGTCGTCGACTGCAGTGAAGTAGTCGTACTCCTGCGTGACCTTGTTAACGGAGATGGCATGGGCGACCTGCGCGCTCGCATCGGTATTGAGGTCGGGTGCGTCAGCCAGCATCCTGCCGAAGAGGGCGATGTCTAGCGCCTGCTTACCATGAAACGCCTCTTGGACCTTCTTCTTCCGGTCCTTGGACGGCTTCGACAGGTCTTCGCCAGCTTCCCGAGCCTCCACGGCTATGTCCGCGAGCTTCTCGATCTCTGATCTCGCTATGAAGATGAGGTACTGGGAGACCGCGGATCCCTTCTCGGATCCGCTCCTCCTCGACTTCTCGATCTGTACCCCAGTAATCTTGAGTACGTCGCTCGCGAGGTCCTCCGACACCTCCTGTAGGTCGGGGTTCTTCCGGTCGATCGCCTCCTTGATCAGCGCGACCGCGTGCTTGGTGCGAACGCCGAGCTTCTCGGCATCCACCAGGCGGGGGAACATCTCGCGCATCGCGTGCTTCCACGCCTGGCTCGAGACGCGCGACCGCTGGTAGCCTCCGTAGATTGCCGTCTTGGGTGTCCCGGTGTCATCACGGTTCATGTCACAGGGGGGTACGCTCTGCAGAACATGCATGTCAAGATACATTGCCGGCCTCCGTTACCTGGATTCCTTGGTTTCCGTAGCTTCCTCGTTCTTCGTGCTCACGCTCGGCTCGAAGCGGAAGAAGTCCCTCGCCCATCGCATGAAGACGTCCCCTCGCGTTTCTTCGCACTGCAGCTCGAAGAGGTCCGATGCGAGCAATCCGATGTCGAGCTGGATCGGTGCGGTGGTCTTCGCGGTGCGTATCAACCTGACGAGCGTCCGCACGCCCTGCCTGACGCCCTGAAAGTCCGTGGCAGCCTCTATCGAGGCGAGCCTACGTTTGACGCCAGAGGACCCCTCGCCACGATTCGACTCGACGAGCACTCGGCAGGCCTTGGCAAGCGAAGCGCCCGCGACCCTCCCTTCACCGCCTACGGCTACCGGCACACCCTTAGCCTGCTGCAGGGTCGCGTAAAGCTGTAGCGCGGTCCTGACGCTTTCCATCTCCTTCCTCTCGACGTCCTCACCCGCCGAGAGTTCAGGAAGGCCAGCGAAGATCTCCTCTCCCACGCTCATCCACGAGGCCTCGCCCGCCGTGTCCAAGCGCCTTAGGCGTGCCATTGTCGCCCTGGACGAGGCTTTGCCAGCAAGGTATCCGGACTGCAGGCCCAAGACCTTAGAGTCGACGTACCTCGAGATTGCTCTAGACATCCCTCTGATCGATGACGTATGAATCACTCCCTCCCTGTCCTTGCGGAGACGCCCTGCGGCTCCACCAGACCCCGCACGTCCTTGTCCACGGGTCTTCCGAGCAGTTCGTACAGGCTCGCCCTCAGCAGGGCCATGGCCCTGCCGACGGTCATCCCGTCGTGCTCGTCGAAGAACGACCTCTCACATGAGTTCATGTAGCGGGTCGCGTACGCGAAGAGCATCCCACGCACCTCCCCCTTCCAGCTCGTGCAGTAGCTCTGGACCTCGTCCGGCTCCTCGGGGAAATGGGCGAGGCGCGCGCGGCAGTCCGCGTCCAGCACGGAGTAGACAGCCTCCCTGGCACGCTCCCTCTCCGTCTTGGCGACGGTGGATGAAGCCTTGTCGCCCGCGGCCCTCTGGGTGTTAGAGACGAAGTTCACGACCTTGCCGACGGCTTGGTCGATCAGCTCGATGGTGCCCAGGGCCTGAGAGCAGGCACTGGACTCGTGGTCGACGAGGGATACGCTCAGGTCGAACTTATCGTCGACGGCATCGCTGAAGACGCTGTTCTGGGTCCCGTATCCCATCCCCTGGGCATGGATGGCGACCACCGGGAGGTCCTTCGCGGTGAGGACTTCCTCGTACCGCAACCGCTCCACCCAGCGTATTACCCCAGGTCGAAGGTCTCCGCTCTCCCCGATTGCGACGATTGACGCCAGCCCCCTCCAGACCGCACGTGAAGGATCGTGCAGCTTTGGCATGCGAGGCACGTACGGCAGGTTCAGGCGCTTCTGCTGAGCAGGACTCGGCCTCCAGGCGGTCATCGGCTCCGAACCATCCATGTCCAGGACGTTTGGGATGTCCCCGTAGCAGCTAACCACGCCGATGACGTGCGTCTTTTCGTCATCGAGGACCAGTCGAATGCGCCTGCTCTCCCAGGTGAAGCATTGCACGGGGCCATGCGGCTCTCCCGGGCCGGGGACGCGATAGTCGCTCGAGGTCGCATCCCTCTCCCAGGCCGGGATGTCCTCCTCGCAGCCCACGATGGGGGTTTCGCCACGAATGTCGTCCATCAGGACCAAGTTGAGCATCAGCGTCTCGAACAGGTTCCGCCCCTCGAGGTACAGACCCCCGATGGCCCCGAGCATTCCGGTGCCTACAGCCCCCTTGGGTGGGTACACCTTCCCCTTCTGTACATGCGTGTTGCCCTTCACTGGTGTCTTGATGCCAGCAGTCGCGTACGCCTGCTGGAACACCAGCCACCTCGCAGCCTCCGCGAACGACAAGTCCTCGAGCCGATTCCTGTTCCTCAGCGAGAAGAGGAACTTGTCGTCTTTGGGAATGTCCGCGACGAGCTCGCCGATGCCATCGGGCGCCTTGTCTGCGTACTCGAGACCCGCCACCTGAAAGAGGGGATGCGCCTTGTCGAATAGGTCGAACCTGTCCAAGAGGGGGTCGACGTACGCATGGATGGCATCCATGTCGAAGGCGTGCGCCCGCCAGGTCTTCTCCCAGTAATCCAGGAGCTCGTCCTCGCTCGTCATCCCGCACTTCGACAGGGACCTGAGCAGAATCGCGAGCGTGAAGCGGATAACTGGCAAGGCTTGCTGCTTCGAGTCCCCACCAATCTCCCGGATGTCGTAGGAGTCCCTTAGCAGGGTGTCGATTGACACCTCTCGGCTACAGCCGTCCTGGTAGATAGCGGGAATCCAGCTGTCCACGAACACATTGAAGTGAGGGGTCTCCTCGTCGTCTGTCAACGTTCCTCCTTCCACCGTCCTTGCTCATCGCATCTAAACAACAGCCCCACGTTCGTGGGGAGCACGAAGCTCCCTCCATGTTTCAGGGGTCATCCCCGTCAGGGGAATATCAGAGCTTCTAACTACTATTCTATTCTCAACTGAAATATGGATGTACAATTATCCTTGAACGGTAGATAGTCCCGCCCGACGGGTATACGCGACCCTCTTCCCCATGACCGTCGCCTCGAAGTGACCGGGTTCCACTTCTTCCATGGGGAGCAGCAGCCTGCCCGAGAGCCACGGCGACTCTTGCCAACACCGGACGATCGGCCAGCAGCCCTGCTCAAGCTCGTTGATGCAGTCGTCGAGTTTCTGGAGCGGACATATGGAGAGGGGGAGTCTGACCGCGCACTGGGCAAGAAGGACCGACTGCTCGACGCTTGGCTCGGAGTCCTCTGGCAACGTCTCTCCTCTGGCCACTCCCCGACCGCCGACCCAGGGCATCAGGGCAGCCTCGCCATCGGAATCCCTGCGTACGAGGAGCACCTCTATCGTCTCCTGCGTGTCACGCACAGCGCGCTGCCCACGGTCCGCATCACGCAGGAGACACTGCCCGCCCTGCTGGCCGGAGTCGACCCTGTCACTGAGGTTGGATAGGGTCTTCTTCTGGCCGATCATGAACTCAGCGCCGGGGAGCAGGCAGGCCTTGGCCCTCTCCACCTTCAGGGCGTCCCTATCCCTCCTTGCGTCGCGCTGGGAGGAGTACGAACGTGCCCAGCCGTCTGGGACGAAACCCGCGACCTCCTCCGAGTACGCCGTCCTGACCAGCCGCGGTATGTCGTACGGAAGGGTGATGGTCTTCGTTGGACCAATCTCCTCGAGACCGAGAACCGCCAACGCCTCCACGAGGCTTGCCTCGTTATAGACCTTGGTCAGGCCGGGGGCGAAGACCGGCCCCTGACTCTCGAACGAGGAGACACCCCTCAGGTAGCAAGAAGCGGCCCTCAGCGCCGCAGGCCTCTCGCAATCCCCCTCTCCGCGAGCATGACGATGCGTCCTGCCGAGCCTCTGCATCAGTAGGTCGATCGGCGCGACGTCAGTCACGAGCAGGTCGAAGTCGATGTCCAACGACTGTTCGAGCACCTGCGTCCCGACGGTGACGGAGAGCCTCGGCCGGCGTCCGTCCTCCACCGTCGCATGCGGCCCGAGGGTCTCCCTGAGCCTCCTCTCGTTCTCCATGCGGTCTACGTCCATGAAGCGCGAGTGGTCGAGCGTTACCACCTCCGTCCCGAAGGCTTTCGCAAGCGAGCGGGCAACCTCCTGCGCCCTTCCAACGGTGTCGCAGATGACTCCCGCGCAGCCACCCTCGGAGAGACGTTCCGAGAGAAGTCTCACGAGGTCCTCAACTCCATCCCCTATCAGGGACAGGGACACGCTCACGGACCTGCCTGGCGGTCTCGTCTGCTCGCATTTCACGGTGCAACCGTCAGAGTAGGTAATCAGCGGGTACGCGTCCGTACCTGGACCTGTGGTCAAGCTCGCCTTCGCTCCCAGGGAGGAAGGCCCCTCTTCCGGCCCCTCTAAGGTGCCCCCGCTTCCGGAGGCGCGCGCTACGCTACCGCTCGAGGCTGCCCTCATGACCCTCGCCGAGCCCTCCGGAGACTCGCTGAGCCTCCGTCCTGCGAGGTAGGACTCGACGAGCTGGTCGCGTTGCTCAACCGGCAGGGTCGCCGAGAGAAGGATAACCGGCGTCCGCCAGCATCCCAGCCACTGGAGCATGACGTGCAGGTACTGACGCATGTAGACGTCGTACGCATGGCACTCGTCGATGACGATCACCTTGTTTGCCAGCGCAAGCTGCCTGAGCGAGAGGTGCTTCATCTTTAAGGCTCCCATGAGCACCTGGTCGACCGTGCACACCACAAAGTTGGCGAGCATGCCGCGCTTGCGGCCAAGCATCCACTCCGAAACGATGACGTCATCCGCCCGCGTCCGGTCTCCCTCGTCCTCCGAGTCGTCGCCGAAATAAAGCGATGCCTGTTTCCGGGAACGACTGACGAGTTTCTGGAAGCGCTCGTTGAGCCTCGCCTTGCCATGCGCGAGGAAGATGTCCTTGTCGGCCGTGGACTTGCCGTTAGGGAGCAGCTTGAGCCAGGACTCCACCCGTTCGTACATCGCGTCGGTCGTCGCCATCGTCGGGAGAGCGACGCAGACGCCGCCGAGGCCGTACCTCCACGCGAGCATCTCTGCCGCGCAGAGCGCCGCCTCGGTCTTGCCCTCGCCCATGGGGGCCTCGACCACCATGATGCCCGGATCCGACGACTCCCAGGCGATACGTGCCGCTGCGGTCTGCACCGGTCGCGGCGCTGCGCCCTCGGGGAGCGCGAAACGCTGGGAAAAGAAGTGCGGGAAAGGGACAACCCGCGGTTCGCCCTCGCTCCATGAGGGAGGGATGGATGCGCCGGCCCACCCGCGCCGGCATCGTTCCGAAGCCTCTCGGGCGCCCATCCGTCCTTCTCCACCCAAGAGCGGAACCAGAGGGAAGAGCCCCTGATCGCTCGCTAACCAGTCGGTCATTACGACCAGACCGGTGAGGACGCTCTCCACCGCCGCCGTGATGCCATCCGACCTGAGCTCGTCAAGACCGTCCGGCGAGAGGCCTGCGAGCTCTGCGGCGCAGCCCATGAGCTCATCCTGCACCTGCACCCACGCGCTCGAGCCCTCGCCCTCGATGCCGAGGGCGAGCTTCTTCTCATTTGCGTCGGCGAGCCTCTGTATGGTCGGGAAGCGGCCATGATGGGCACCGACCACACAGGCAACTGAGGTCGCGGCCTTCTTGCCAGACCTTCCTTCGCCGTATCCATGGCCCTGCAGGTACCGGGTAAGAAGGAACTGCCCGGCGATGGGATGCGTTGGATCCCGGCAGCCTGTGAGGTCGCGCCTGATGACGAAACCGGCATGCTCCGGCTTCCAGAGGAGGTCGCCGGACTCGCCCGGACGCCATGAGACTCCCTTGGCCTGGAACACCGGCGTAGCCTTGCCGATGTCGTGAACGGCAGCGAGGAACACGAACAGAGAGCGGGCGCGAGAGAGGTCGCCGTCGTACGCCCTGGCGACGATGTCCCGGGTTGACGGTGGGACCCACTCGTCCCAGAGCTTGTCGGCGACGCCCGCTGAGTCGGCCATATGGACGTAGAGCGGAAGCCACTCCTCGCCCACCCCGTAGTCCGACTTCCCCCAGAGCGAGCGCCCCTGCTCCGACAGCGTCTCGAGTGCGTCGTACCCCACCATCGAGCCCTCCCCTGGTCTGTAGCGGCTTGGATATAAAAGCCTGAATCCACTTTGCCATAGCTACGGGACATTAATTCGGAGACGGGGGCAGACGGGGTACGACGACGCGCGTAGGACTCACCTGTCGGCGCGGATGCGGTACGCGACGGGGCTGTACTTTGGCTGGAGCGCTTCGGGGCCTAGGGAGAGCGTCGCGATGGGGCGCGGACGAGGGGCTACACGGGTTTCTCCGCCAGCAGACAGAGCCAGTGGCGTCGCTCGTCGCAGTAGGAGCGAACGTCGACGAAGCCCGCCTCTTGCAGGAAGCGCACGAGCTCCTGCTCCGTGTAGATAGAAAGGCCGTCGATCACGCGCGTCCAGCGCGCGTCCCGGGGGTCGGTGCCGTCGGCCTCGTTCACGACGAGGAGGGTCCCGCCGGGCTTGAGGACGCGGAGCACCTCACGCAGGCTCGCGACAGGCCCCGGCCAGAAGTAGACGGTCTCGAAGGCCGTCGCCAGGTCGAAGCTGTCGTCGGGCAGCGGCAGGTCGGAGACGTCGGCCTGGAGGGTGCGGCAGCGGCCCGCGGCGACTTCGGCCGCGTTCACGCGCGCGGTGCGCCCGACCGACTCGGACGAGTAGTCGATCGCGGTGAGGTTCGCGTCGGGGTAGCGGCGCAGCAGCTCGGCGGCGTTGCGGCCGCCGCCGCAGCCAAGCTCTGCGATGGAGCGCGGCGAGGTCGCGCGCAGCTGCGCCATGCCCCAGTCGGAGACCGACGCGTGCTCGGCGTTCATCCTGGAGAGCATCAGCCTGCCTCGAAGCCCGGTCGGCTTCCGCGTGTTGTTGAAGAACGAGCGGATCAGGCCCATGGCTGCTCCCTTCGTCGGGGTGGGCGCTCGGCGCCGGCGCAGGCGCGGGCGGGCGGCACGGGCGCGGGCAGCGCGTGCGCGGGCGGCTTCCACGCCGATAGGACGATTTTATCCGAATAAGTTTGTCTTGGTTTACTATTATCCCCCGAAAGGGCGGATGCGGGCGCGCAGGAGGCCGACGGACGCGCCGGCCGAACCCGTGCGGTTACGCACGGCTGGGGTCCGCGAACGTAGAGTGCCTGCAAATCCACAAACCTAAACTCAGTCGTGCGTAATTCTAGAGACGCGTACCGGAAACGACGACCCGGGCGACGGGCGGCTGCCTCGCCGCCACCCAGGCCTCGATCTGCCTCGGCGCCGGCGTCGCCCGCCTCGGAGCTGGCGTCGCCAGCCGCGGCGCCCCTCCCCTCAGGGTTGTTCGACTCGATGATGTCACAGGTCTCGGCCGCCCCGAACGCGACCGGCTCGACGTCCGCCTTCGTCTAGTCGACGGCGACCACCACGAACCCCGCCTCGTCAGAGATCCGCCCGCTCTGGGTGTCGAGCACGTCCGCGTCGCCACCCACGAACCCGCCGCCGTGCACGTTTGCGAGCAGGGGCCTGGCGGAGCCATCCGCGTCCGCAGGCAGGCCCCGCGGGGAAGGTCCTTGAACCCGGGGCCGGGACCAGAGCCGGGGCTAGGACCGTTCGCGGGGCACGCGGTCCTTCTCGACGGACGCGATGCCTCCGCCCGGAGGCGTCGCACTCCTCTTGGTGGGCACGCCTTGCAGCGCCCCTACTCGGCCGGCTCCCACTTGCAGCGCACGGGCGACACAATCGCACCGGACTTCTTGAGGGCGGCCATCGCCTTGTCCACTAGCTTGCGGTCGAGCCCGCTCCTCTCGGCGACCTTGCCCGCGTTCAGCGGCTCGCCTGCCGCCTTCATCGTGTCGAGAACGACGTTCATCGCTTCCTGGACGTCCATGCCGCGACCACCCTTCGTTCGAGTCGAGATATTAGCAAACACCCCAGGTGGCTCAGGCCACCTGGGGTGAAGAATTCTGGCTCCCCGGGCAGGGTTCGAACCTGCGACAGGCTGATTAACAGTCAGCTGCGCTACCACTGCGCCACCGGGGAATCGGTGAGTGCTCCGTCTCCGTCGCACGAATAATTATTATAGGGATGCAGTCCCGAGATGCAAGCGGGAATTTGAAATTTTTCCCGCACGCCAAAACAGGGGTTGCCACCTGCGGAAACTCCGCTAGGCGCGGGCGACGGTCGACGCTGGCGCCACCTCGGCCAGGGGCGCCGCCCCGGCTGCGGGCGCCACCCCGGCTGCGGGCGCCGCCCCGGCCTTGGGCGCCACCCCGGCGTCGGACTAGTACGGCTTGGCGCGGGCGAGAATCGCGTCATCGAGCATCAGCAGGTGCAGGCGCTCTTCCCCGTCGACCTCGTGAACGGCCGAGAGGAGCATGCCACACGAGTCGACGCCCATCAGCCGTCCTTATCCGCTCCATGGCATCTGGGCCGTGGCGGCGGAACGTGCTGGCGCGGCCGCTTCTTGCGCAAATCGCTTTTTCCTGACAATTTCTCGAAAATTTGTTCTGATAAAGCGATTTGCTACCCCCTCAAATCGCTTTATCCCGACAATTTCTTTAAGAATTGTCGGGATAAGTGGAATTGCTCGGTTTCATTTATTTCTTTATATTGGCGGATACCGCGGGCCCGGCGCCTACCGGCTCGTCGCGCTCTGGGCCTCGGGCACCTCGAGCAGGCCGTCCGAGGGCAGGGGCGACCCCTCCGCCGAGGCGACCTTCAGCACCTTCGTGTAACCGTGCCCGGAGGTCACCTTGCTGTCCGCCCGGAAGGACCAGGCGAAGTCCCTCCCGCTCTTGTCGCCCTTGCCCTGTAGCAAGCCCCCGACGCGGTGGGTCCCGTCCGCGGTGACGAGGTAGTACATCTTCCCGGTCATGGTCGCCGTGTCGGACTTGTCCGTAGGCGCGATGCCGAACAGAGAGCTGCCCCCGTCGACGTCGTGGACCGTGAGGTGCGCCGTCACGGTGCCGTCATCCGCGACGTCGGTCACCTCGAGCTTGCAGCCGTCGTCCTTGAGGTCCTTGTTGTCCGGGTCGACGTACTCGCCCAGCAGGTTCTCGAAGGAGACCTTCGCGGCGCTCGTGTCGGCGCCCTCGAACCACCACCGGTCGGTCCCGAAGGCATACCGGAGGACGTAGGGACCCTCGATCTTCTCGAACCACTGCTCCTTGGGCTCGACCTCTACCCTGCACGTCTGGGCAGCCTCGTCGAACGCCACGCTCGCGCCGGACCCGAAGCGCCCGAGCGGGTCCTGGTCTATCCCGGCGACCGCCCTGAACCTTTCCGTGGCGACGCTCGCGTCCTTGTACTCCCAGGAGCCGGCCCCTCCCTCGTAGGTTGCGACCATGCCGCGCCGCAGCTCCACCTCGCCCGTCGAGCACACGGCGGTAAAGCGCGCGGTCAGCGCGGTGCCGTCCACCTGCTCGAACACGTCCTCGACGCCCTTGAGCGCGAGGTCCTTGTAGCCCCTGGCGAGGTAGGCGTCAGCGGCGAGCGACGCCCCGTCGAGGGCGGCCCTCTTGCAGTCCTCCTTGAGCTGGTCCTCGCCGACCTCGAGCTCCTCCTTCGCGGGCGCAGACGCATCCTCGGACGAGCCTTCCCGTGCGGCCGAGTCGCCGCTCGGCTGGGCGACGCCCGCGCCCGAAGAGCATCCGCCCAGCTGCAGGAGCGCCCCCAGGCCCGTCATGCCGGCGAGCAGCCCGAGCATTCCGCGCCGGCTCACGTCAAACGCGGCTGCGCACCGCTCGCACGTGCGCGTCCCGGCCGTGCGCTGCCCGGCTGCGTGCGTCCCGGCCGTGCGCGTCCCGGCCGTGCACCGAACCTCCACGTCCTTATCCCTTGCAACCATCTTTGGCCCTCCCCCGAATCCGCCTGCCATGACCCGCTGCCCACGCCACAACCCGGGCCTACTCCCCCTCGTAGTTGGGACCCTGCCAGGACGCCAGCCAGTTGCCTGACCGGTCGATCCAGCCCTCCCTGTTGGAGGCGTTCTTGGGGTCCCACCACGACCCGACCGCCATGACGAGCGCGAGGCCGTCCGGCGTGAAGGCGGAGACGCCGCTGGGCGTCGTCTCCGCGAGCGTCCCCTTGGAGAAGCCCCTGTAGCGGGGCGGGACCACCCAGTCCCCGCTTAGGTCGGCGTAGCCGAAGAGGCCGGTCGTGGGGTCCATCGCGAACGCGAGCCCGTTGGAGACGTTGTTGACCTGCTGGTAGCGCGGGGAGACGGCCCAGCTCCCATCCGCGTTGAGCAGGCCCCACCAGCCGCCGGACTCCGCCGGGCAGACCCCGTCGGAGAAGAACCCGGCGTCAGAGATGCCGTCCGCGACCTTGGCGCCCGTCTCGTCGTACACGGCCCCGTCGAAGTAGTAGCGCCCGCCGCGGAGGTCGCGGCCGAGTTCGTCCGCCCGCGCGGTCCCGCGGTCGATCGCCCCCAGCCTGTTGCCGTCGGCGTCGATGACCTCGCAGGTCGAGCGGTCGAGCCCGCGGCCGTCGACGAAGGCGATGGGTGCGTCGTATACGTAGGGCGCGGAGGCGTCCTCGGCCGAGCGCAGCGCCCAAGAGCCGGTGGCGTCGATGCAGGCCCACTTGCCCTCGTCGTTGCCCAGGAACGCGCGCCCGCCGCTGAAGCAGGTCAGGAGCGGCTGCGAGCCGGGGGCATACGCGACCTTGAGGTCATCGATCACGGTGGCGCCGCGCTCGTCGACGAAGCGCCAGACGTAGTCGCCCCCAGTCGCGAATCGGCAGGCCGCGAGGCCCTCGCTGAGCTCGTAGGCGTCGGCCAGCCTCCCGACCACCACCTCCCCCGCCTTGTTGATGTAGTATCTGCTCCCTATGTCCCCATGGGAGAAGCCGTTGACGGGCAGCAGCCCGGAGTCGAAGACGCCCGGGACCCTGCCGAGGAGGTTGCTGTAGTACAGGTTGTCGTAGGGCGAGACGCGGCTTTCCAGCTCGGAGTACAAGAGCTGCGGATCGATGGCCCACTCCCCCCTCGCGTCAACGAAGCCCCACGAGGAGAGCGCGCGGGCCGCGTAGAGGGTCGTCTGGTCGCCGGTCGGACCCACGCCCGTCACGTACGTGTCATCACCGGACTCCGCGGGCGCCTGGCCTGCGGAGGCCTGGCCTGCGGAGGCCTGGCCTGCGGACGTCGACCCCTCGGCGAGGGCGGTCCGCGGGGCGATAGCCGCCGCCGCGAGGGAGCCTCCCAACGCCGCCCCAGCCTCGAGGAACTCCCGCCTTGATATGACCTTCGCAACCATCGCTTCCCCTCCGTCCGCGCCGCCTTCGCGCGACGCCTCGCGTCGCGCCCATCGCTCGCCCCAAGATACCGGGCGCGCCGGAGATATCGTTGCGCAACAATATGGGAGAAGGACCGCCCGCCCCCAGCGTGACGGGAGAGGCGGATGCGGCCGTGCGGGGGGCATCGGGCGCGCTGCCGCCACTCCCCGCCGGCCCCCGCGCGACGATCGTCGCTATCGAGAAGGCCCACGTCTCCGGCCGGCACGCGGGCGGCGGCCCTCCCGCCGTCTTGCCCAGGGCGCCCGAGGCAGACCCGGCGCGCCGGGACGACCGGCTCGCCCACCTCTCCAGGACCGACGGCGGCAAGGTCCTCAAGTCCACGGCGACCTGCTGCCGCGACAAGGCCGCCGAGCCCGTCGCAATCCTCGCGACAGACGGTGACATCTCCCTCGCGCTCGCCGCGCAGGAGGCTCTCGGCAACCTGACGACCACCGGCGAGGCGGCGTGGGCCACGGAACCGGTGCGGGCCACGGAACCGGTGCGGGCCACGGAACCGGTGCGGGCTGCGGCGAAGCAGCCGATGCCCGGGCGGCGCGTCCTTCTCCCCGACCGGCCACAAATACCCGGGAACATTCGTGCCCCGGCCGCATGTTATGGGCAGAGAGGAGGGAGCCATGGGCAACGAAGCAAGGGGCAAGGGCGCGCCGCTGCGATCGGAGGAGTTCCTCGTCAGCGCGATGGAGCGCTTCGGCGGGTCGGTCTACCTGGTCGCGCTCAGCCAGACCCGCTCCGAGCAGGACGCTCAGGACGTGGCGCAGGACGTGTTCGTGCGGCTCTTCTGCAGCACGACGCGATTCGAGAGCGACGAGCACCTAAAGGCGTGGCTGCTGCGGGTGACCATCAACCGCTGCCACGAGCTGTATCGAGGCTTCTGGAGGCGGAGCGTCTCCACCCTGGACGGGGAGCGGGACCTCGACGTGGCGGCGCGCTCCGGCGCCGGCCGCGTCGGTGGCGCCGACGGTGCCGAAGCAGCCGCCGGCCGGCCCGGCGCTCTTGCCGAGGACCCCGCCGACGTGCTGGTTCGCCGGCTGGAGCGCACCCCCGTATGGTCGGCGGTCGCGCGGCTGCCCAGCGACCAGCGCGCGGCGCTGGTGCTGTTCTACGTCGAGGAGTACAGCTGCGACCAGATCGCGCAGATCATGGGCGTGCGTCCGGCTACGGTTCGCACCAAGCTGCATAGGGCGCGGCTGCGCCTCCGCAAGATGCTGGAGAGGGAGGGCTACGAGGATGGATACGCATATGAGTGACACGCGCAGGGACCGCACGGGCGAGAAGGACGCGCTGGAAGGGCGCGCGGGCGAGGACCGCACGGGCCAGAAGGACGCGCTCGCGGGCGACCCCGTGGCGAGCGAGGTGCAGGAGTTCGCCAGGCTCGGGCGGGACGTGCGGCTCCCCCGGCGCGCGCAGGACTCGGTCCTGAGGGCGGCGCGCGCCATCCGTGACGGGCGCGTCGGGCAGCCTTCGGGCGGGAGCGCGGAAGAGTCTGCGCAGGCGGCTACGGGCGCGTGGTCGCGCCGTCCCGGCTCGCACCCCCTGACCAGGCGCGGGTTGATCAGGCTGTCCGTCAGCGCGGCCAGCGTCGGCGCCGTCTTCGCCATCGGCTCCGTCTACCGGCGCGGCGGCGACGTCGCGGGGGCCGCGAAGGACGGGTTCGCGCTGCGCGCCTATGCGAACGGCCTGCCGCAGGGCGACGGCAGCTCCGTGCTCGCCGGCCTCGGCAGCGGCGGGTCCGTCTCCGAAGGCGAGGACCGCTGGTGGATGGTGGCCTGCGACATGGACCTGAGTTGCACCGGCGCCGGCATCCGCAGGCTCACGTTCGAGCTGCTGGACGGCTACGCCGACGCAGAGGCCGGCGGCGGCCAGCAGCGGGCGCTGGCGTTCGTGCAGGAGAGCCACCAGGATGTCGGCTTCGGCGAGGAGGTGCCCTACCACCAGAACACGCAGTTCTCGGTCGACTACGACGAGCAGGGCGATGACGAGCTCCTCCCCTACTACCTCACGCGCAAGGTCGTCGCGTGGTTCCCGGCCACCGACGAGATCACGTCGCTCTCCGACGAGATGCGCGGGATGGACCCCGGAGCCGACCTCGACGCCAAGTGGCACAGGCTCATTGCACTGTGCATGCAGGAGTTCGCGACGATGCTGGCGCAGTCGCGCCTCCACGTGACGGCGGAGCTCTCCGACGGCACGACCCAGGCGCACGCCTACACCGTCGCACCGGTCGACGACTTCGTCGAGCGCTACGAAGACTTCGAGGCGCGGCGGGAGCAGGCGCCCGCCAGCGGCGCGGACTCGGCCGGCGGTGCCGCGGACGGCGTCGACTACCCGCAGCTCTACCTCATCACGCTGGTCGAGTAGGACCTGCGGTCGGGGCGACGTCCGGGCCAGCAGATGCCACGGGCGAGGTGCCGCCGCGCAGCAGTGTCGCCAGCCAAACGGCTACCGAAGCTACGAACCTGCCGAGGAGGACCGCATGCAGCAGGTCCTTCTCTACCGCGAACTCGGCATGAGCCTCGCCGACATCCGCCGCGTGCTCGACGACCCC
>OMVS01000029.1 GCA_900314575.1 uncultured Olsenella sp.
CGGCCGCGGCGCGCTCGGCGCGGGCGGCCGCCTTGGCCGCCTTGCGCTCGTCGCGCGCCCGGTGGCGCTCGTCGGCGGCCTCGGCCGCGCTGAAGCGGCAGCCGCAGTAGTTCTGCCGGTACATCCCCAGCCCGCGCGACTCCGTCACGGACTCCGGGTAGTGCGGGCGGAAGTCGCGCCAGACCGGGGTCAGCCCGTTGGCGCGCGCCGTCGCCTCGAGCACCTCGCGGCACTCGTCGAAAAGCTGGTACGGCGAGACCGCCAGCGTGGTGCTCACGTACTCGAAGCCCTCGCGACGCGCCACGCGGCAGGCCTCCTGGAGGCGCACCGCGTAGCAGGCGCGGCAGCGGCGCGCCCGATCGGCGCCAGCGGGGGCCACGACGCGCTCCCACGCCTCCCGGTCGTCCGCGCCGACGACGAGCTCCACGTGCGCGACGTCGGCCGCCCACGCGCGCAGCACCTCGAGGCGCAGGTCGTGCTCGGCCACGGGCTGGATGTTGGGGTTCGTCCAGCAGATGGTCGGCTCGAAGCCCTCCTCGCGCAGGTACTTGACCGGCTCGAGCGAGCACGGGGCGCAGCAGGCGTGCAGGAGCAGCCTTCGCCTTCCTCGCATGTGACCCCCATCCCGCCCGCTACGCGAGCAGCCGTATCCCGAATTCGCAGTCCTCGACCCTCGTTGCCCCGCGCGTCCGCGCGATGGCCCAGGCCATCGCGAGGTCCCCGGTGCAGCCCGCGAGGTGGAGCACGAAGAGCCACCAGCCGAGCAGCGGCAGGGACAAGGTAGCACACACGACGAGGAAGGCGCAGCTCAGCAGCACCATAGGGGCGAGAAGGACGGCCGTGAAGCGCGCGCGTGGCAAGACGGTCCCCAAGGCCGAGGTGGTGAGCATGCCGGGCTCGCGGCCGAAGCGCACGCGCGTCCCCGGCCCTCCCGCGAGCCTGAAGGCCGCCGCGTGGACGAGCTCGTGGACGGGCAGGGCGGCGAGCGAGACGAGGGTGAGGGCGAGGAGCCAGGCGGGGCCGACGCCCTCGTGGGAGGGTCCGGGCGCGAGTGCCCAGGCCAGGGAGACCGCGCAGCCGACGGCCCCGACGGCGAGCGAGCCCAGGGTCATCTGGCGGCGGAGGCCCTCGTCCTCGAGGACGTTCACCTCGCGCACGACGCGCCCGGACGACGCGTCCTTCTCGCCCTCGTGCGCGCTCGCCGCACCCCGATCGACGCCGCGCCCCTGGTCCCGCACCATGCGCGCCCCCTCCCCCGGCGAGGCGCTCTGCCCAGCCGGCCACGCCCGCGCCGTTGTGGGATAATTCATAGCACTTATGAGTCGACTGGGCGCACGGGCGCCCTGCACGAGTGACAAGGAAGCACGAATGTCTCCAGAAGCCTCAGCGGGCACGCGCCCCGCGTTCCCGCACCGCGCCGTCATCACCGGCGGCATGCCCTACGGCAACAAGAACCTGCACTTCGGCCACATCGGCGGCGTCTTCGTGCCGGCCGACTTCTTCGCGCGCTTCCTGCGCGACCGCATCGGCCGCGAGAACGTGCTGTTCGTCTCCGGCACGGACTGCTACGGCTCGCCCATCATGGAGGGCTACCGCAAGAAGGTCGCCGAGGAGGGCTACGAAGGGACCATCACCGACTACGTGAGCGCCAACCACGAGGCGCAGAAGGCCGCCCTCGACGCCTACGGCGTGAGCCTCGACCTGTTCGCCGGCTCCGGGCTCGAGCCCGCCCGCAAGTTCCACGCGCGCCTCTCCGCCGAGGTCATCGAGCGCCTGCATGAGCGCGGCTACCTCCACAAGATGAGCACCCGCCAGTTCTTCGACGTGAAGGCCGGCCAGTTCCTGAACGGCCGCCAGGTCCAGGGCCGCTGCCCGGTGCGCGGGTGCAAGTCCGAGAAGGCCTACGCAGACGAGTGCGACCTCGGCCACCAGTTCGACCCCGAGGAGCTCATCAACCCCGTCTCGCAGCTGACCGGCACCACCCCCGAGCTGCGCCCGGTCGACAACTGGTACTTCGACCTGCCCGAGTTCAGGGGCACGCTCGACGAGCTCATGGAGAGGTGGGACAAGGACCCGCAGGTGCGCGCCATCGTCACCAAGACGGTGCGCGAGACCCTCGTCGAGCCCGTGATCTACGTCCAGAACAAGTTCCGCGAGAGCTTCGACGCCTGCGAGGGGAGGCTGCCGGCCCACACCGTCCACGAGGCGGAGTCCAACCAGTCGTCCTTCTCCGTCGAGTTCTCCGACTGGCGCGAGCGCGACGCCGCGCGCGAGGTCCTCGAGGGGGCGGGGGTGCGCTTCCGCACCGGAAAGACCCTGCTGCCCTTCCGCATCACCGGCAACATCGAGTGGGGCGTGCCCGCCCCCGACCTCGAGGACACCCACGGCCTCACGGTCTGGTGCTGGCCCGAGTCGCTCTGGGCGCCGATCAGCTTCGTGCAGACCGCGCTCGCCCTCGCGCCCGAGGGCCGCTACTCCTCCACCGACTGGCGCGACTGGTGGTGCGCCGACGACGCCAAGGTCTACCAGTTCATCGGCCAGGACAACATCTACTTCTACTGCGTGGCCCAGCCCGCGATGTGGGAGGCGCTCGACTGGGGTCTGTTCCAGGACACCCCCATCGCCAACTACCACATCCTCTTCATGAACAAGAAGGCCTCCTCCTCAGGCGCCATTAAGCCGCCGATGGCCGCGGAGCTCCTCGAGCACTACACCGCCGAGCAGCTGCGCTGCCACTGGCTCTCGCTCGGTCTCGACCAGAAGGCCGTCTCCTTCGCGCCGAAGCCCTACGACACCTCCGTCAGCCACAAGGACAAGGCGACCGGCGAGGAGGTCCTCGTGCGGGACGACCCCAGGGTGGTGGACCCCGCCCTCAAGGAGTCGGCCTTCCTGACCAACATCTTCAACCGCATCGCCCGCAGCTGCCTGTACGGCGCGCAGCGCGCCTGCGGCGGCCACCTCATGGAGGAGCGCGCGACGGAGGAGGTGGCGCGGTCCTGCACCGAGGCGACCCTCGCCTTCGAGCGCGCGGCCTACCTCTTCGACGCGCACGGCGCGCTGGCCGTGGCCGAGGCGTTCGGGCGCGAGGCCAACAAGCGCTGGGGCGACGAGTCCAAGGCCGCCAAGGACGACGAGGCCGCCTACCGCCAGGCCCTCGCCAACGCCTTCGCCTGCCTGCGCACCCTGACGCTGCTCATGCACCCCGCCGCACCCGCCGGCTGCGAGCGGATCTGCGACTACCTGGGCTTCCCCCACGATCTGTTCTTCTCCTGGGAGAACGCCTTCAAGGAGCCCTGGGAGCTCTGCGAGGCGCTCGGCGAGGGGCCTTGCGACCACGCCCTCGTCGAGCTCCCCCCGCGCTTCGACTTCTTCGAGAAGCACCCGTCGCAGGTGAGGTAGGCATGGCGGAGAAGGACAGGGGGCCCGAGCGACCGGCGAGGCGCCGGCGCCCGCCCGCTCCCCCGGCGCCCCACTTCCCGCGCCCCTACGCGCGCCCGGCCACGCCGCCCGACAGGGCCTGCGCCCACGTCACGCCCGACGGCGCCCGCATCGCCGCCTTCGTCTACGGGGAGGACCTCGCCGGCACCCCCGTGCTCATGCTCCACGGCAACGGCGAGGAGCATGCGATCTTCGGTCCCGTCGTCGACGCCTGCGTGCGGGCGGGCCACCCCGTGGTCGCCCTCGACTCCCGCGCCCAGGGCCGCTCGACGAGGGGATCCGCGCCGCTCACCTACGAGCTCCTCGCCGCAGACGCCGCGGGCGCCCTCGAGGGGCTCGGCCTTTCCCCCGTGCACGTCCTGGGCTTCTCCGACGGCGCCATCGAGGGGCTGCTCCTCGCCCGCGACAGGCCCGAGCTCGTGAGGAGCCTCGTCTCGGTCGGGGCCAACCTCACGCCCGAGGGCGTGCGCGACGAGGACGGCTGGCTCGAGTCCGCGCGCGCGTCGCTCGAGGCGTGGGCGGACTGGTGGCGCGAGGGCGAGGGGGCCGCGCTCGTCCGCTCCGGCGCGGTCGACCCCGCGCTGCTCTCCCCCACCCCTGACGAGGCGGCCCGCGAGGCCGAGCTGCTGCGGCTCATGGAGGTCGAGCCGCACATCGGCGCCGCCTCCCTCGCCGCCGTCCGCTGCCCGACCACCGTCGTCGCCGGCGAGTTCGACGTGATCGAGCCCTCGGAGACGCGCGCGATCTTCTCCGCCGTGCCCGACGCGCGGCTGGTCGTCCTCGAGGGGCTGGGGCACTCCGTCCCCAAGCAGGACCCGCGCGCCCTCGCGCGCATCCTGCTCGAGACCATCGCGTTCGCGGAGCGCCGCTAGGGAGGGCGGGCCGCCGGACGCGGCCCTGACCGGCGGCGCCTGGCCGCACCGACAGCCGCGCGCTGCGGCCGGCGCCGTCCGCACCGCCACGAAATGTGTGGTTGTCAAGGTACCGAAGGTTTAATCCCTCGGTACCTTGACTCTTTTTCTCTAGGTACCTAGCATTCCCTACGCAACCTGGAACGACACGGACGAAGGGAGGGGCGATGGCGGAAAGGGACGCAGGCGGCGACGAGCTGTGCGGCGAGGCCCGGGACGACTGGATGGTCGACCACAGGATCGTCCGAGACATCGCCTGCCTCGGGAGCTTCCTCCACGCCCACGGGGGCGGGAGGGGCGGCATGAGCCACGTGCTCATCCGCCTGCTCGAGGAGGACGGCAGGCAGGACCTGCGGGGGCTGCAGGACGAGATGGGCATCAGCTCGGCCGCGCTCTCGGAGGTCGTGGGGAAGCTCGAGTCGAAGGGCTTCGTGACCAAGAGCGTCTGCGCGGACGACGCGCGGAAGCGCTCCATCGCGCTCACGCCGGAGGGCCACGCGGAGGCGCAGCGCCTTCGCGCACAGCAGAACGAGTTCAGGGAGGACTTCCTGGGCGCGCTGGACGCGAGCGAGCGCGAGCGGCTCGCGGACCTGCTCGACGCCCTCCTCGCGCACTGGCGCGAGAAGAAAGAGAAGAGGGGGAATGCCAATGGCTAGGCAGAGGTTCACGGCGGAGCAGCAGGCCGCCATCAAGCGGGAGCAGGAGGTCGAGAGCCACCAGCGCACGGGCGCCGCGGCCGAACTCACCCTGGGGATGATCCTCTCGACGCTCGGCGCCTCCATCCGGGAGTATCGCACGACGTCGCTGGTCACGCCCGTGCTGGTCGTGGGCGAGGTCGTGATCGAGTGCATCATCCCGTTCATCACCGCGAGCCTCATCGACTCCATGCAGGCCGGGGCGGGCCTCGACGCGATCGGCAGGACCTCCGTCGTCCTCGTCGGCCTCGCGATCCTCTCGCTCGCATGCGGCGCCGCGGCAGGCGTCACCTGCTCCATAGCGGCGACCGGCTTCACCAAGAACCTGCGCCACGACATGTTCGCGAGCATCCAGCGCTTCTCCTTCTCCAACATCGACCGCTTCTCGACGAGCTCGCTCGTGACGCGCCTCACGACCGACGCCAACAACGTGCAGCTCGCCTATATGAACATCATCAGGACCGCGATCAGGAGCCCCATGATGCTCGTCTTCGCGATCGTGATGGCCTACGTCACCGGCGGCCCCATGGCGACGGTCTACGTCTTCGTCTCCATCGTCCTCGGGTTCCTGCTCTTCCTCATCGCCGCCAAGGTGATGCCGATGTTCAAGCGGGTCTTCCGCAAGTACGACCGCCTGAACGACTCGGTCGAGGAGAACGTCTCCGGCATCCGCGTCGTGAAGGGCTTCGTGCGCGAGGAGCACGAGAAGGAGAAGCTCAACGCGGCCTCGGGCGCGCTCTACCACGACTTCGTCCACATCGAGCGCATCCTGGCCAACAACATGCCGCTCATGAACCTTGCCGTCGACGTCGTCTACACCTTCGTGATCTACTTCGGCTCCAAGGCGATCGTCGAGTCCGCCGGCGCCGCGATGCAGGTGGGCCAGCTCTCCGCCCTCATCACCTACAGCTTCTCCATGCTCATCTCGCTCATGATGTTCTCCATGATCTTCGTGATGGTCACCATGAGCGAGGAGAGCGCGCGGCGCATCTGCGAGGTGCTCCTCGAGCAGCCCGACCTCGCGAGCCCCGAGGACGCGCTCACCGAGGTCCCCGACGGCTCGATCGACTTCGACCACGTGAGCTTCGAGTACTCCGCCGACGCGGATCGCATGGCCCTGACCGACATCGACCTGCACGTCAGGAGCGGTGAGGTCATAGGCGTGATCGGCGGCACCGGCTCGTCGAAGTCCACCCTCGTACAGCTCATCTGCCGCCTCTACGACGCGACCGAGGGCACGGTCAGGGTGGGCGGTCACGACGTGCGCGAGTACGACCTCGACACCCTGCGCGACAAGGTGGCCGTGGTGCTCCAGCGAAACGTGCTCTTCACCGGCACGATCAAGGAGAACCTGCGCTGGGGCGACCCCGACGCCACCGACGAGGAGCTCGTCGAGGCGTGCAAGCTCGCCCAGGCAGACGAGTTCATCCAGCTCATGCCAGACAAGTACGACACCCACATCACCCAGGGCGGCACCAACGTCTCCGGCGGCCAGAAGCAGCGCCTCTGCATCGCCAGGGCCCTGCTCAAGAAGCCGAAGGTGCTGATCCTGGACGACTCCACGAGCGCGGTCGACACCAAGACCGACAAGCTCATCCGCAAGGGCTTCAGGGACTACATCCCCGAGACCACCAAGGTGATCATCGCCCAGCGCACCAGCTCGGTCGAGGACGCGGACCGCATCGTCGTGATGGACGACGGCCGGATCTCGGCCATCGGCACCCACGAGGAGCTGCTGCGCTCGAGCGACATCTACCGCGAGACCTACACGTCGCAGAACAAGCAGTCCCACGACCTCAAGATGGGACAGGTCGCAACCGAGGAGGTGCATGACCATGAGTAGGCACGCAATCGACGCCAAGGAGGCCGAGAAGGACGGGCGCGCGAAGCGCGGCCCCGCCCCGGAGGAGGGCGCCGCCCAGGGCGGCCGCGGGAAGGCGGCTGCGCACCCGATGGCCACGCTCGCGAGGACGATCCGACTCGTCTTCTCGTTCTACCCCGTGATGCTCACCATCATGATCGTGACGATCGTGGTGGCGGCGCTCCTCACGTCCCTGCCCGCCGTCTACATGCAGCGGGCGATCGACGTGATCGGCCGCTACTGGCAGGCCGGCGACTGGGCGGGCGCGCGCGCCGAGATCGTCCCCATCGTGGTTGAGCTCATCGGCGTCTACGCCGTGGCGCTCGCCTGCAACGTCATCCAGTCGCAGCTCGGCGCCGTCATCACCCAGGGCACCCTCATGCACGTCCGCAACGACATGTTCGACCACATGGAGGACCTGCCGATCCGCTACTTCGACCAGAACGCCCACGGCGACATCATGAGCCACTACACCAACGACGTGGACACCCTGCGCCAGCTCGTCGGCCAGGCGCTGCCCAACCTGCTCACGATGTTCCTGCAGATGGCCTTCACCCTCGTCGTCATGCTCTGGTACTCCCTCGACCTCACCGTGGTCGTGCTCGCCGTCATCGCCCTCATGGGCTGGCTCGTCAAGGTCATCGGCGGCCGTTCCGCGCGCTTCTTCCTGCGCCAGCAGGTCACCCTCGCCAAGGAGGAGGGCTTCGCCGAGGAGGCCATGAACGGCCAGAGGGTCATCAAGGTCTTCACGCACGAGGCCGCCGAGCAGGAGCAGTTCGACCGCGTGAACGAGGAGCTCTTCGAGGCCTCGAAGAACGCCAACATCTACGGCAACACGCTCGGCCCCATCCTCTTCAACCTCGGCAACCTCGCCTACGTGCTGGCGGCACTCGCAGGCGGCGTCATGATGGCCACCTCCTTCCCCAACCTCTCCCTGTCCGGCATGGTCATGGGCGTCGACATCATCGTCCCCTACCTCAACCTCACCAAGCGCTTCGCCGGCTCGATCGGCCAGACCTCCCAGCAGATCAACTTCGTGGTCATGGGCCTGGCCGGGGCGGAGCGCATCTTCGACCTGCTCGCAGAGGAGCCCGAGGCCGACGAGGGCTACGTCACGCTCACCAACATGGCCTCCGAGGGAGGGAGGCTCGTGGAGACCCACGAGCACACCGACCTCTGGGCCTGGAAGCACCCCCACGCGGACGGCTCCGAGGTGACCTACACGCCGCTCGAGGGCGACGTCCGCCTCGAGCACGTGAGCTTCGGCTACACGCCCGACCACGAGGTCCTGCACGACGTCAGCCTCTACGCCAAGCCCGGGCAGAAGGTCGCCTTCGTCGGCGCCACGGGCGCCGGCAAGACGACGATCACCAACCTGATCAACCGCTTCTACGACATCTCGAAGGGCAAGATCCGCTACGATGGCATCAACATCGAGAAGATCAGGAAGGCCGACCTGCGCAGCTCCCTCGGCATCGTCCTGCAGGACGTGAACCTGTTCACCGGCACCGTGATGGACAACATCCGCTACGGCCGCCTCGACGCGACGGACGAGGAGTGCATCCAGGCGGCGAGGCTCGCCGGCGCCGACTCCTTCATCGAGCGCCTCCCCAAGGGCTACGACACCTGGCTCACCGACAACGCCGAGCAGCTCTCCCAGGGCCAGCGCCAGCTCCTCTCGATCGCGCGCGCGGCCGTCGCCGACCCGCCCGTCATGATCCTGGACGAGGCGACGAGCTCCATCGACACGCGCACCGAGCAGATCGTGCAGCGCGGCATGGACGCCCTGATGAAGGGCCGCACGACCTTCGTCATCGCGCACCGCCTCTCCACGGTCCGCAACGCCAACGTGATCATCGTGCTCGACCACGGCCGCATCATCGAGCGAGGCACGCACGACGAGCTCATCGCCCAGCACGGCACCTACTACCAGCTCTACACCGGGGCCTTCGAGCTCGAGTAGGGCTCGCGCCCGGCCGCGGCCCCGTCCAAGCGGGCCTCGCGCCCAGACGTGCGACAAGGACCACCACTTCCGGCGGGGCCGGGGCAGGTTGCCCCGGCCCCGCCCGCGTACCGGCCAAGGCGACCCCTCCGGGCTCGCCTTGGCCTAGCCACGACGCCCGCGCGCGGGCATCTCGCCACCGCGTGCGCACAAGATGTCCATGACCATGGGATACCATGGCCCACACGCTACGCAGGGCCCCTCGGGGCCCGCACGGACGGGAGGGAGCCTCATGCCACGCACGCTCGACTGGAGGGAACTCGGACTCACGAGGCGCTCGCTGCTCGCCACCACCGCGCTCCTGGCCTCGGCGGGGTTCGTCTCTGCCTGCTCGGGCGCCCCGGCCCAGCAAGGCGACGCCGCGGACATGGACGGGGACTCCACGTCCCCATCGGACGCGACCCCCTCCTCGGCCCCTGCGTCCTCGGACGGCACGCACGGCACCCGCGACGACGCCGTCCTAACGGCGCCCCTCGACAACGGCTACGACGCGGGCCTCCACCACGCCGAGATCTCGGTCGCCGGCCTGGGCACCATCACCCTCGAGCTCGACGCCGACAGCGCGCCCATCACGGTGAGCAACTTCGCCGACCTCGCGGACTCAGGCTTCTACGACGGTCTCACCTTCCACCGCATCATCAAGGGCTTCATGGTCCAGGGAGGCGACCCCGCCGCCGACGGCACCGGCGGCTCGCCGCAGCGGATCAAGGGCGAGTTCGCCGAGAACGGCGTGCCCAACGCCATCCTGCACAAGCGGGGTACGATCTCGATGGCGAGGAGCTCCAAGGCGGACTCGGCGAGCTCCCAGTTCTTCATCGTCCACCAGGACGCCCCGAGCCTGAACGGGAAGTACGCCGCCTTCGGCCACGTGAGCGACGACGCCGGGCTCGCGGTGGTCGACGCCCTGGCGGAGGTCGGCGTCCAGGACTCGAACGGCACCGTCGCCAGGCAGGACCAGCCGCGCATCGAGTACGTCCGCATGGTCGACTGAGGGCGCCCGCCGCGAGCCTCCCGCCCGCTCTGGGGCGCCGCGCGCGGCGGCACGCTCGCCGACGGTCACTCGGTGCGCACCCCACAAACGAGACGAAAGGCCAGACCAGATGCAGCCCAAGCCCCTCGAGACAGCCTCGCTCGCCCTGATTCCCGAAGACCTCGGCTCCGGCGCGGTCGGCTTCGACATCGTCCGCGGCACGCTCGCGGCCCACGGCGCGACGATGGGAAGGATATGGCTCTCGGGCCTCTCCCCCGACGGCACCCCCACCCCCGGCCCCGCTACCCTCGACTACGAGACGAGCCCGGAGCTCGAGGGGTCCGGGCTCATGCCCGAGGCGATCCGCGAGGTGGAGCGCCTCGCCTTCGAGTCGATCGGCCTGACCGAGCTCCTCATCTCGCCGCGCCGCCTCGGTCACGAGACGCTCACGCGCGCGCAGTGGGAGGTCGCCGAGGCGGCCGACCCCGACCGCTCCTCCTACATCGCCAGCCAGCAGGCAGAGGCCCTCCGCATCATCGAGCACCAGCCGCGCGTCGCCTACGTCCGCTCCGGCGGCCAGACCGGCGCCGACCGGGCCGCCCTCGACGCCGCCCGCTCGCACGGCGTCCCCATCTGCGGCTGGTGCCCCCCGGGCGGCCTCGCCGAGGACCGCCCCACGGCTCCCGGCCTCCTCGAGGACTACCCCGAGCTCAGGGAGGGCGCGTCGCAGGGCTACGTGGAGCGGACCGCTTGGAACGTGCGCGACTCCCACGCCACTCTCGTCGTCGCTCCCGCCGGCCTGCAGCCCAGGAGCGGTACGGAGATGACCGTGCGCTTCGCGGCGAGCCTCCGCCGGCCGTGTCTCGTCATCTCCGGCCCCGAGGAGCTCGGCCGCGCCGCCGCGTGGCTCGCGGGCCTTCCCGGCGCCATCACGCTCAACGTCGCGGGGCCCCGCGAGAGCAAGACGCCCGGCACCTACCGGGCGACCTTCTCGGTCGTCTCCGCCCTCCTCGACGAGGGCTAGGGCGCCCCGGGGCTTGGGGCCCAGGGCCCGTGGCCTCGCTCAGCCCGGGTCCCCACGCGCCCGTGGCCTACGCCCAGGCGAAGCGCGCGCCCTCGGGGTCGATCGCCAGCACCTCGGCGACCTCCCCGCCGAGCGCCTCGTCCATGGCACGGCAGAACTCCTGCGCCTCGTCGGCGCGGACGAACGCCTGGATCGTGCCGCCGAAGCCACCGCCGTGGATGCGCGCGGCGCCGCGCCCGCCGAGGAGCTCCTCGGCGACCGCGAGCGCAACCATCGCGGGCTGCTCCGCCGAGCCTCCGATCGACACGTTCTGCAGGTACATGGCGCTCGACGCGCCAGACAGGGTGGTCGCCTCGAGGAAGGCCGCAAGGTCGTGCGCCACGAGGGCGCGGAAGCGGGCCTCCACGAGCCGCTCCTCCCTGAAGTAGTGCAGGGCGCGCAGGGCCGCCCGGTCGCCCAGGGAGGCGCGGACCTCCCCCAGGTGGTGGAGGAGCTCGGACTCGGAGACCTCGGAGAGGACCTCCCTCCCGAACGCCCGCGCCACAGCCTGCATCTCCTGCGGCACGGCCGCGTAGTCGGCGGTGTTGGCCGAGTGGTCGGCCCCCACGGAGACGAGGCAGAGCGCGAAGCCGTCTTCGGCGAAGTCGTAGTCGATCCGGGTCACGTCCGGCCGCCCCGCGCGGGAGAAGTCCATGCGCGCGATGCCGCCGAGCGCGACCGCCATCTGGTCCATGAGGCCGCAGGGCTTGCCGAAGTAGTCGCGCTCGGCCGCCTGGGCGACCAGCGCGAGCGAGGCGGCGTCCAGCCTCCCCCCAGCCCAGAGGCCGTTCATCGCCTGGGCGAGCGCGAGCTCGAAGGCAGCCGAGCTCGAGAGGCCGGAGCCCACGGCGACGCCGCTCGTGAGGTAGGCGTCGAAGCCCGAGGGGCACCCCTCCCGCGCCATCCCGGCGGCGATGCCGCGCACGAGCGCCGCCGACGTCTCCCGCTCGCCGGCGCGCGGCGCGAGGTCCTGGAGGTCGAGCTCGACGAGGTCGTACCCCTCGCTCTTCACGCGCACCCGGCCGTCCGAGCGCGGCGCGACGACGCCCTGGACGTAGCGCCTGACCGCACCCGCCACGACGGTGCCGCCCTCGTGGTCGGTGTGGTTGCCCGCGATCTCCGTCCTGCCCGGCGCCGTCACGAGCAGCAGCCTGTCCGCCGCGTCCCCGAACTGCCCACGGAACTGCTCGAGCGGCCAGACGCCGACCTCGCTCGCGACCTCGCCCATGCTGCGCCCCCCATCCGCCCGGGCGCGGGGCCCGGGACCTCGTCCCTGTGACGCCCGGCCGGGCGCTTCGGCCCGCCGGGACGCACCCACTCTAGACCACGGGGGCGCACGCGGTCCCGCGGAGCCGCGCGCACTCGCTAGGCGTCCGGCTTCGCCCCGCCTGCGGGTGGCGCCTGCCTGGCCGCGAGGACCTGCTCGAACACGCTGGCCGCCGACTCGAAGCCGCTCGGCAGCACCACCGTGCTCGCGCCCCTCTGCGCGTAGGCGTTCATCATGTCGACCCACTGCGTGTACTCGAAGAGGCGGTTGGCCTCGGCGGAGGTCATCTCGGCGCCCTTGATGGTGTCGATGGACTCCTTGATGCCCTCGGCGATGGCGACGCGCTGGTCGGCGATGCCCTTGCCCTCGGCGGCCATCGCCTCGGCGCGGGCCTTGGCGGCGATGACCGTCTTGGCGCGGGCGGCGTTGGCGTCGTTGGTCGCGCTCTCGAGGTTGTTCTTGGAGGCGATGATGCGGTTCATCGACTCCTGGACCTCCTTCGGCAGGCGGATGGAGGTGATGAGGGTGGTCACGAGGACGTAGCCGTAGCCGAGCATCTTCTTCGCCACGACCTGGTCTATGGACTGGGCGATCGCGTCCTTCTCGGAGAAGACCTCGTCGAGGGAGCGGTTGGGTATCTGCGAGCGCAGGGCGTCGGCCAGGTAGTCCTTCATCTGGGCGACCGGGTCCTTCAGGGTGTAGAAGCTCTTCCACACGCCGCTGCCCTCGCCCTGCCCCAGGTCGGAGGAGTCCACGTGGTACTGGATCGAGACGTCGAGCTCTATCGTCACGTTGTCCGAGGTCTTCGCGTCGAAGGTCATGTGCTCGTCCTCGGTCATGAGGTCGACGTCGAAGGTGCGGTCGATGAAGGGGACCTTCACGTGGAAGCCCGGGCCCGCGACGCCCGCGAACCGGCCGAGCCGCTCGATGATGGCGACGTGCTGCTGGCGGACGACGTAGGCGGTGGAGAGCACGACCGCCGCAACGACGACGAGAAGGACGATCACGAGGAATCTGGTCATGGTGGCCTCCTTGCAGGGACGCATGGCGTCTTTTCTCCGACATCTCTGGTGCGAGGTGTCGCTTCGGACATCATGGGCCACCCGGCGCCCGGGCGCAAGAGCCCGCCACGAGAGGTCCGCCGCGCGTCCCTAGCGACGCCGGCGCCCGTCCCTCATGATCGAGATCACGACCCAGAGGCCGAGGATCAGCGCGATGAGGAAGCCCAGGAAGCCGATCACGGGGATGCCGAAGATGACCGGCTGCACCCTGGCGTAGTAGATGACCGAGGAGCCGATGAAGAGGCCGGCGATCACGATGCCCATGGTCAGCCGGTCGAAGGCGTGCGAGAAGTCCGCGATGGGGTCGGAGCTGCCCGGGACGTCGAGGTTCATGCGCAGCTGGCCGCGGGTGAGCATGTTCATGGCGAGGGGGGCCGCCGAGACGGCCCGGAGCGCGCCGTGCAGCGCGGAGCGCCCCTCGCGGGCGAGGGACTTGAGCTCGTCGGCCGTGAGGTCGACGACGTCGAGGTGGGCCCTGAGGTGACCGGAGACGATCTCGATCATGGAGACGCCTGGCAGGAACTCGTCGAGCAGGCCCTCGAGGGTCACGAGCGAGCGCGCGAGCATGGTCACCGAGCCGGGCAGCTCGATGCCGTTGCGCCGCGCGAGCGAGATGATCGCGTTCACGAACGAGGAGATGTCGAGCTCGGCGAGGTCGGCCGTTCCGTAGTTCTCCATGATGAGGTCGAGGTCCTCGAGCAGGTGCGCGTGGTCCACGCCGCCGCCCGTCGAGGGCACCGAGAAGCGCAGGAGCCCGTTCATCAGCCTCGCGGTGTCGCGCTCGCCCACCGCGTAGACGACGTCCCTGAGCGCCGAGCGGTCGTGCGCCGAGAGCCTGCCCATGATGCCGAGGTCGATAAAGACGATCTTGCCGCCGGAGACTATGAGGTTTCCCGGGTGGGGGTCCGCGTGGAAGAAGCCGTCGTCGAGGATCTGCTTGGCGTAGTTGTCGCAGAGCTTGGTGCCGATCTCCTCCAGGTCGTAGCCGGCGGCGGAGAGGCGCCCGGTCTCGGAGATGGGGATGCCCTCCACGAACTCCATGACCACGACGTGCTGGGTGCACAGGCCGAGGTAGGGCTTCGGGCAGCCCACGAAGGCGCAGTCGGCGTTGTTGCGGCGGAACTCGTCCAGGGAGCGGGCCTCCACGAGGAAGTCGGTCTCCTCGCGGAAGGACTGCCACAGCTCCTCCACCACCGACTCGAGGTCGAGGAACTGCTCGCTGCCCACCACCCGGTCGGCGTGCTTCACCAGGGAGCGGATGATGTCGATGTCCTGCGCCATGACCTCCTGCACGCCGGGGCGCTGCAGCTTGACCGCGACCGTCTCGCCGGTGACGAGGCGGGCCTTGTGGACCTGGGCGACGGAGGCGGAGCCCAGGGGGACGTCGTCGATCGCGTCGAAGATGTCCTCGATGGGGCGGTCGTACTCCGCGCGCAGCGTGGCGAGGACGACCTCCCGGTCCATGGGCTCCACGTGCGTGCGCAGCCTCGAGAGCTCGCGGCAGAAGGGCTCCGGGAGGATCTCGGAGCGCATCGAGAGGATCTGGCCCGCCTTCACGAAGGTGGGGCCGAGCTCCTCGAGCATCTGCCTGAAGCTCACCGGCGTCAGGCCGTGGAGGATGTCGTACCTGCGGACGATGGAGACGATCTCGGCGATCCGGCGCACCCGGCTACGGCTCCCGAGGCCGTAGCGGGCCGAGTCGTCACGACCGCCGAAGAGCCCTATCGTGGGATCCTCTTCGGCGGTCCTGCCGAGCATCGACGCGTACCAGTCGCGGAAGGTCTCGGACACCTCGTCCGACGCCTGACCCCCGCCGGGGGCCTCCCTCTGGTCTCGTTCCGTCGCCACGCGCTACTTGTCCGCGCCCTCGTCCGCTACGTCCTCGGCGTCCGTGACGTCCTCGACGTCCGCGTCCACCTTGGTCTCCCGCTCCGCGGTGTCGAGGTCGGAGATGATGTCGGAGACCTTCTTGGCGTAGGCCGCGCGCTCCTCGGCGCTCATGGTCTCGAGGTGCGAGCGCAGGACGGCGCCCTCGCTGTCCTTGAAGGCCTCGGTGGCCTTGCGCGTGAGCTCCTCGTTCAGGGCCTTGCCCTGGGCGACGGTGAGCTCGCCCTTCTTCACGAGGTCGCCCACGAGCTCCTGGGACTTCTCGGCCCCGGTCGCGACGGCGCCGACGCCGGCGAGGAAGGTCTTGCGGACGATGTCCATCGGATCGAATACAGCCATGATGACCCCTTTCCGGCCACGAGGGCCGCAGGCGAGAGGAACTTGGACTCTAGTATCTCCATTTGCGAGAAAAACATGCACGCCCGGCGACGAGCGGCGGCCACCGCCGAACGCCCGGGCGTGCAGCGGCGGCCCCGCGCTGCGCCGGGCGCCGCCCACGACCTCCGGGCGTCCCCTACGCGCCCGGGGCGGCCTCCCCCATGAGGGCCTCCTCGAGCTCGGCCACGCTCCCGGCGACCTCGACGGCGCCCGCGCCCGCGAGCTCGGCGAGGTCGCCCGTGTCCGCGTAGGTGACGCCCACGCAAGGCACGCCGGCGCCGGAGGCGCCCTCGACGTCGAAGCTCCTGTCGCCCACCATGACCGCTTCGTCGGGCCCGAGGGAGAAGTGCTCGAGGACGGCCTCTATGAGCTGGGTCTTCGAGCGCATGGCGTCGCTCTGCTTGCCGCGCACGAAGTCGAAGAGGTCGCCCGTGCCCTGCCCCTCTATGCAGCGCTCGAGGAGAGGCTGGTTCTTGGAGGAGGCGACCGCCACGAGGCGCCCCGCGGAGCGCAGGGAGGAGAGCAGCCCCCTCATGCCCGGGAAGGCGGGCCAGGCCTCGGGGCCGAGGTTGCGGTAGATCTGGCGGTAGCGGCGCGTGACCTCCGCCGCGTCCGCCTCGGAGAGGCCGTAGACCAGCGTGTAGGCGTAGGGGAAGGGAGGCCCCACCAGGCGGCCCAGGTCGCCGAGGTCCTCCTCCGCCATGCCGAAGTCGAGCAGCACCCGCCGGGCCGTCTCGACGATGCAGGGCTTGGTGTCCGCCACCGTTCCGTCGAAGTCGAAGATCACGAGCCTGCGGCCGGGAACGGTCGCGGCCACCTCCTCGTCCATCACGCTCAGCATGTCTCCTCCATCACCCGAACCAGCGTGCGACCAGTCTGACACCTTACGGTAACGCTTTAGTTACGCCCTCGGCTGCTGTGCTATAAACGGGAAAACTCGCGGCTCGTGAAGGGAAGCCCATGTCACGTGTGTACAACTTCGCCGCTGGGCCTGCGGCGATGCCCCTCGAGGTTCTCGAGGAGGCGCAGGGTGAGCTGCTCGACTACAAGGGGCTCGGCTACTCGGTGCTCGAGATGAGCCACCGCTCCGCCGCCTTCCAGGAGATCATCGACGACGCGGAGGCCACCCTGAGGCGGCTGCTCAAGATCCCCGACGACTACCACGTGCTCTTCCTCCAGGGCGGGGCGACCCTGCAGTTCTCCGCGGTCCCTCTGAACCTCATGCGCACCCGCCACGCGGGCTATGTCGTCTCGGGCAACTGGTCCCGCAACGCCTGGAAGGAGGCCGAGCGCTTCGGCCGCGCCGACGTGCTCGCCTCGGGCGAGGAGTCGGGCTTCTCGCACACGCCCGAGCTCGACGGCCTTCCCGACCAGACCCTCGACTACGTCTACGTCTGCCAGAACGAGACCGTCTACGGCACCATGCGGCGCGGCGTCCCCGAGACGGGCTCCGTCCCCGTCGTCTCGGACGTCTCGAGCTGCTTCCTCAGCCTGCCCCTCGACGTCAGCCGCTACGGCCTCATCTACGCCGGCGCCCAGAAGAACGGCGGCCCGGCCGGCGTCACGGTCGTGATCGTCCGCGACGACCTGGTGGGGGACGGCCCCGCGCTCGCCGACGTGACCCCCCAGTACCTGGGCTATCGCCTCCAGTGCGACAAGGGCTCGATGTACAACACACCTAACACCTTCGGGATCTACCTGTGCGGCAAGGTCTTCAGGTGGATCGAGCGCACGGGCGGCCTGGAGGCCATGGAGCAGCGCAACTGGGCCAAGGTCAACCTGCTCTACGACTACCTCGACCAGAGCTCCCTCTTCGAGGGGACGGTCGAGCCCGCCTCCCGCTCGATCTCTAACGTGTGCTTCCGCACGGGCGACCCCAAGCTGGACGCGGCCTTCGTCGAGGGCGCTGCGGAGCGCGGAATCGTGAACATCAAGGGCCACCGCCTCGTCGGCGGCATGCGCGCCAGCTGCTACAACGCCGTCAGCGAGGAGGCCGTGCGGGCGCTCGTCGCCTACATGCGCGACTTCGAGTCGGCCTACGCCGGCCGGGCCTAACGCGGCGGGGACCGCTTGCGGCCCCCGGACAGACCAAGCGGACGCCGCCACGCGGCGAGGAGGAGCCATCATGCGATACGTGCGCGTACTGGACAACATCACCAAGGACATCACGAAGGACGCCCCGTGCGACCTCGGCGAGGGATACGAGTCGACCTTCGACCTCTCCGTCGCCGACGCCATCGTCGTGCGCGCATCCGACATCCACGACCTCGACTTCCCCGACTCCCTGCGCGTGGTCGCCCGCTCCGGGTCCGGCGTCAACAACATCCCCTACGAGGAGCTCGCCAAGCGCGGCGTCGTGGTCTTCAACGCCCCCGGCGCCAACTCCAACGCCGTCAAGGAGCTCGTGCTCGGCATGATGCTCGCCAACTCCCGCAACACGCAGGCCGGCATGGACTGGTGCCGCGAGCACGCCGGCGACCCCAACGTGGTCAAGGACGCCGAGAAGGCCAAGAAGGCCTTCGTTGGCCGCGAGCTGATCGGCCGCAAGGTGGGCGTCGTCGGCCTCGGCAACATCGGCTCCAAGGTGGCGAGCAGCCTCGTCGAGCTCGGCGCCAAGGTCTTCGGCTACGACCCCTACCTCTCCGTCGAGCACGCCCTCAAGGTGTCGACCAAGGTCAGGATGGTGTCGAGCCTTGAGGACCTCTTCCGCGAGAGCGACTACGTGACCGTGCACGTGCCCTCCAAGGAGGACACGATCCACATGGTCAACGAGGAGATGCTCGGCAAGCTGAACCACGGGGCGATGCTGCTCAACTACTCCCGCGCCGACATCGTCGACGAGGACGCGGTCGCGCACGCCCTCGAGACGGGCCAGCTCTCGCGCTTCTGCACCGACTTCGCCACCCCCAAGACGCTCAAGATGAGGAACACCCTCGTCACGCCCCACATGGGCGCCTGCACCAACGAGGCCGAGCGCAACTGCGCCCACATGGCGATCACCGAGATGAAGGAGTACCTCGAGCTGGGCATCATCCACAACTCGGTCAACTACCCCGACTGCGACCTCGGCCCGTGCCACTTCGACGGGCGCATCGCCTGCCTGCACGACAACAAGCCCAACATGCTGAGCCGCATCACCGGCATCGTCGGCGACGCCAACGCCAACATCCAGCGCCTCGCCAACGAGCAGGCCGGCGAGAACGCCTACACGGTCATGGACTACACGGGCGTGATCGACAACGCCACGCGCGAGAAGCTCATGGCGATCGACGGCATGCACCGCGTCCGCAACCTGGTCGGCGGAAGGTAGCGCCATCGCCTGGCGGGTCCCGCACCGCTAGACTCTAGATGCAAGGTCCAGATGGCCACGCGCGCCGGCAGACGCCGGCGCGCCCTCGTCTAGGAGGTGTCCCATGCGCGTCGAGCCCCTGAAGTGCCTCAGGGCGAACCCCGAGCGAGTCGGGGAGGTCGCGTCTCCCCCCTACGACGTGTTCGACCGCGCGTCGGCCGCCGCCTACCTCGAGGCGCACCCCTCCTCCTTTCTCGCCGTCGACCGCCCGGACGCCACCCTCTGCGCCGACGTGGCGCCCGACGCGCCCGAGGTCTACGAGCGCGCCCGCGAGCTGCTCCTCGAGCGGAGGCGCGACTTCACGCTCCTCTCCGACGAGACGCCGTGCTTCTACGTCTACGAGCTCCAGAGCGCGGGCAGGCGCCAGACGGGCGTCATCGGCGCCGTCGCGGTGGACGACTACCTCGACGGCACGGTCGCGCGCCACGAGCTGACCCGTGCCGACAAGGAGCTCGACCGCGTGCGGCACATCGAGGCGACGGGAGCCCAGACCGGCCTCGTGCTCCTCGCCTACCCCGACCAGCTCGCGCTCGACATCATCCTGAGCAGCGCAAAGCAGGCCCAGCCCCTCTACGACTTCACGGCCGACGGCGTCCGCCACCTCGTCTGGCGCGTCGCTCGCCCCGCCGCGTCCGAGGCGATCGAGGCCGCCTTCACCTGCGTGCCCAAGGCCTACATCGCCGACGGCCACCACCGTGCGGCGGCGGCCGCGCGGGTGTGCGAGAGGAGGCGCGCCGAGCGGGGCGAGGCGGGCGCGGCGGGGAGCTTCCTCGCGGCGCTCTTCCCCGCGAGCCAGCTCAGGATCCTCGCCTACGACCGCGCCGTGACCGATCGCGCGGGCCTCGCACCCGCCGAGCTCCTCGGGCGCCTGGAGCGCGCGGGCTTCTCCGTCTCGGAGGCGCGCGACGAGCCCGTCAGGCCGCAGGAGCGCGGCCACTTCGGCTGCTACCTCGCGGGGCGCTGGCATGAGCTCGCCTGGGGGCGCGAGCCGGGCGCGCGCGACGCCGACGCGGCCGCCTCGCTCGACGTCTCCGTCCTGCAGGACGAGGTGCTCGGCCCCATCCTGGGCGTCGAGGACCCGCGCCGGGACGCGCGCATGCGCTTCCTGAGCGAGTCGGAGGGCCCGGCCGCGCTCGAGGCGGCAGCCGGCGATAAGGGCGTCGCCTTCGCGCTCTTCCCCACCACGATGGACGACCTCATGCGGGTCTCGGACGCCGGCGGCACCATGCCGCCCAAGTCGACCTGGTTCGAGCCAAAGCTCCCGAGCGGCCTCGTCGTCCGCAGGATCGACCAGTAGCCGCCCGCGCCGCACCGCTCCCCGCCCGGCGCTCGACGCCCCCTGCCCGGCGCGGGGGGCGGTGCCGATATTGGTCAAATCGTCAAGAGGCGCCCGACCCCCGACAAAGTACGCTGAAACAGTCTAGTATCTGAGCCTGCACCGAGAATCCTTACGCGAGCTTCCCCGCACCTCGGGGATGGAAGGGCGGCAGGGCACCTATGAGCAGCAGCATCGATGGGACGGGAAGGCCCGGCGCAGACGCCGGCCCGAGACGCCAGGGGTCCAACCCCTACGAGGACGCGGACCCCATCCCCGTCCACAGGGCGCACCATCGCGCCTACGGAAGCAACCAGGCAGCGCGGGGCGCGGAGACGCCCTCCCCGCGCCCCGCGGCGCACGCGCGCCAGCAGCGCCCGGCGCAGGCGGCAGGCGCCCAGCGCCAGCAGCCCAGGCCGCAGCAGGCCGCACCCCAGCAGGCCAGGCCGCAGCAGCACGGACCCCAGCAGCACGTGTCGCAGCAGCACGGGCACCAGCGTCCGTCCGCGCGGCCGCAGCAGGCCGCGGC
>OMVS01000028.1 GCA_900314575.1 uncultured Olsenella sp.
ACCTTCTCGGCGGCCGGCGACCCCTCCGCGCCGGTGTCGGGGGCGCCCTGGCGCCCGTCCGCGGGCGCGCCCTCGCGCCTCGGCGCGGGCTTTGCCTTCCTCGGCAGGTGCGGCAGCGAGAAGGCCCTGCTCCCCGCCCGCGGCGCGGAGCCGGTGGGGTCGGCGACCCTGCCGTCCTCCCCGATGCGCGGCAGCCGGGTCGTCACGTCCGCCGAGTCGTCGCGACGGCCGGTGGGCGTGGCCCCGCGGCCCACGCGCTTGTGCGGCTTGGGCTGGACCCCCTTGGAGGGGGCTGTCTCTCTGGGTGAGTTCATGTGCGCTTCGTTTCTGCCTGGCCTGCCGGCGCATCCGCCGTCGTCGATAGGCAACCCATTATGACAGACGGCCGCAGGCGCGCGCGAAGCCCCACAGGAGCTACGCGCGGCGCTCCTCGGCCTTGACCGCGTCCCAGAGCTCGTTCAGGCGGGCGCACGGGAGCGCCTCGAGGTCCTCGCCGACCTCGCGCGCGAGCTCCTCCATCCTGGCCCAGCGGCGGCGGAACTTGCGGTTGGAGCGCTCGAGTGCCTCCTCGGCGTCGACGTGCTGCATGCGCGCGACGTTGACCAGCGCGAACAGCAGGTCACCGAACTCCTCGGACGCCTCCTCGCTGCCCGGCTCCTCGGCCTCGAACTCCGCGCGCTCCTCGGCCACCTTGTCCCAGACACCAGAGACGTCCGACCAGTCGAAGCCCGCCTTCGCGGCCCGCTTCGAGATCTTCTGGGCCTGCATGAGCGCCGGCAGCGACCGCGGTATGGAGTCGAGAAGCCCGTGCGGCCCGCCGCTCTCCCCCGCGGCCGCGCGCTCGGCCCTCTTGACCTCGTCCCAGATGCCCTCGACCTCGCCCGCGGTGCCCGCCGCGGGCGCAGCGTCCGCGGGCGCGGGCCCGAAGACGTGGGGGTGGCGGCGGATGAGCTTCTCATCGAGGCCGCGGCAGACGTCGTCGACGTCGAACGAGCCCTCGTCGTCGGCGATCTGCGCCTGCAGAAGGATCTGCTCGAGAAGGTCGCCAAGCTCCTCGCACAGGTGCGCGTCGTCGCCCTCGGCGATGGCGTCCAGGGCCTCGTAGGCCTCGCCGATGAGGTCACGCGCGATGGACTCGTGGGTCTGCGCCCTGTCCCAGGGGCAGCCGTCGGGCTGGCGCAGCCGCCAGACCATGCGGACGACGCGCTCGAACTGCTCGTGGCGGCCGGGCGCGCCGGTGCGGGCGAGGGTCTGCCGGTCGATTCCCTCCGCCCGGAGCCCCATCGCCGTCGCCTCGGCGCCCGCAGGGGCCGCCGGGCCCACGCCCTTCTCGCCCGCGGCGCCCTCGGCGCCCGCGTCCTTCTCTACCTCGTCGTCTACCGCCATGCCAGCCTCCAAGGGTCCGCCTTCCGCAGCGCCGCCTAGCGGCCCTGTTGCTCCTCCGGGTAGGAGAAGCCCCAGTCGCGCCTCAGCCTCGTCATGAGCGCCATGACGTCGGCGGAGGTCTCGATCTGGGCCGCCGCCTCCTCGTCGCCCGCCACCGCGGCCTCGAGGTCGTCCATCACGTAGCCGAGGGCGCGCTCGCGCTCGCCGGCGCGGACCTCCTCCACGCGGCCGTCCGCGGTCCAGACGACCTTCGCCGCGTCCGCGCGCGGGTACTCCATGACCTCGAGGTAGGCGGCGTCGGCGCTGACCATGGCCCGCTTCGGCTGCTTGGAGTGCAGGGTGAGCGAGAGGACCACCATCTGGCCCTCCGGGTTGCGCATGAGGATGCCGTCCGTCTCGTCCACGCCGGTCGGCGCCGGGTTCATGAGGCTCGCGAGCTCGGTGGGGCAGCTCTCGAGGAAGAGGCGCGCGAGCGTGATGGAGTAGACGCCGATGTCGAGCAGGGCGCCGCCTGCGAGGTTGGGGTTGAAGAAGCGGTTGCGCATGTCGTAGTCCTTGTAGGACCCGAAGTTCTCCTGCACGAGGTTGACGCGGCCGAAGTCGCCGGCCTGCGCACGGCGGCGGAGCTCCTTGTAGAGGGGCATGTGCAGGACCGTGCAGGCGTCCATCAGCTGCACGCCGCTCTTGGCGGCGAGCTCCCGGGCGCAGGCGAGCTCGTCGGAGTTGAGCGTGATGGACTTCTCGCACAGGACGTGCTTGCCGGCGGCGAGCGCCTGGCGCAGGTAGGTGATGTGCGTGTTGTGCGGGGTCGTGAGGTAGATCGCGTCCACGTCGGGTGAGGCTATCAGCTCGTCGATCGTGTCATAGACACGGCGCACGCCGTAGCGCTCGCCGAAGGCCTGCGCCTTCTCGTGCGTGCGGTTGGCGACGCCGTCGAGGGCGCGCCCCTCGCGCGCGAGCGTCTGCGCCATCTCGTTGGCGATGACGCCGCAGCCGATCACGCCCCAGCGCAGTTGCGGCGCCCGCGCGCCGGCCTCGGACCCAGGTGCTTCTGCCATGCTCTTGCCTCCTTCGTCACGATGCCGGCTCACCGGCACGTACGCGCGGGCGGCCGGACCCGTCCTTCTCCCCGTCGCCGCCCGTGCGCCCTACTCGTCCTCGTCGTCCCCGCCGACCTCCTCGAGCACGGCGAGGGCGCAGATGACCGGCCCCTCCTTACCCGCGCTGAAGGGGTAGGCGAGCTTCTTGGTCTTGGGGTACACGATAGCGCGCCTCTGCTTGAGCTTGCGCGCGACGTCGCGCGGGACCTCGATCCCCTGGTACACGAGCCTTCCGCCGGTGAGCGAGACCGAGGTCACGCCCAGCCGGCCGCCGCGGATGCGGATGCGTGCGCGGTCGAGCAGGTTGCGGCCGGCCTCGGGCAGCGCGCCCCAGGAGTCCTCGAGGTCGCGCTGGAGGGCGTCGACGTCGGAGAGCTCCGTCGCCGCCGCGATCCTGCGGTAGGCGAGCACGCGCTTGTCGACCTCGGGCAGATACTCCTCGGCGAGGTAGAAGTCCGCGGGGAGGTTGATCGTTACCTCGGGCTGCTCCACGTCGCCCACCTCTCCGCGGGCCTCGGCGACGGCCTGGCCGAGCATCTGCGTGAAGAGGTCGAAGCCGACGCTCGAGAGGTTGCCGTGCTGCTCGGCGCCGACGAGCGAGCCCGCGCCGCGGATCTCGAGGTCGCGCATGGCAATGCGCATGCCGCTGCCAAGCTCCTGATACTCGTTGATGGCCGTCAGGCGCTCGGTGGCCTCCGGGGTGAGCGTGATCTCGCCGGGGAACATGAAGTAGGCGTACGCCTGCGTGCGCCCGCGGCCCACGCGACCCTTGAGCTGGTAGAGCTGCGCCAGGCCGAGGCGCTGCGAGTCCTCGATGATCAAGGTGTTGGTGTGCGGGTTGTCGATGCCGCTCTCGATGATGGTGGTCGCCACGAGGACGTCGACCTCGTGCTCCTCGAAGGCCATCATCACCTCCTCCACCTGGGAGGGGCTCATCTGGCCGTGCGCCACGCCCACGCGCGCCTCGGGGGCGGCCTCGCGCACGCGCTCGACCGCGTCCTCGATGGTGTTGACGCGGTTGCTCACGTAGTAGACCTGGCCCTTGCGGGCGAGCTCGTTGCGGATGGCAGCCGAGACCACGTCCTGGTTGTACTCCCCCACCACGACCTTCACGGGGAGCCTGCCGGGGGGCGGCGTCATGATCAGGCTCATGTCCCGCACGCCGCTCATGGCCATCTGCATGGTGCGCGGGATGGGGGTGGCCGACATGGTCAGCACGTCGACCTGCTCGCGCATGTTCTTGAGCTGCTCCTTGTGCTGGACGCCGAAGCGCTGCTCCTCGTCGATGATCACGAGGCCCAGGTCGTGGGGGTTCACGTCGGCGGAGAGCAGGCGGTGGGTGCCGATGAGGACGGCCACCTCGCCCTTCGCGAAGCCCTCGAGCGCGGCGCGCTGCTGGCCGGGCGTGGCGAAGCGCGAGAGCACCGCGACCTTGAGGTCGAACGGGGCGAAGCGGTCGAAGAAGGTCTCGTAGTGCTGCTCGGCCAGGATCGTGGTCGGGCAGAGCACCATGACCTGCCGCCCGTCCTGGCAGCACTTGAAGGCGGCGCGCAGGGCGACCTCGGTCTTGCCGAAGCCGACGTCGCCGCAGAGCAGCCGGTCCATGGGCTTGGGGCGCTCCATGTCCTCCTTGATGTCGGCGAGGGCGCCCGCCTGGTCCGGCGTGAGGTCGTAGGGGAAGCTCGCCTCCATGTCCAGCTGCGCCGGCGTGTCCGGCGAGAAGGCGAAGCCCTGCACGGTGCTGCGCCTGGTGTAGAGGTCCACGAGGTCGAAGGCCAGCTTCTTGGCGCTCTTGCGCGCCCGCGAGGTCGCACGGCTCCAGTCGGCCGTGTTGAGGCGGGTGAGCCTGGGGCTCGAGCCGTCGGGGCCCACGTAGCGCGTGATGCGGTCCACCTGCTCGAGGGGGACGAAGAGCTTGTCGCCGTCGGCGTACTCCAGCAGGAAGTAGTCGCGCTCGCGCCCGCCCACCTCCTGGCGCACGATGTCCGAGAAGAGCGCGATGCCGTGCGTCGCGTGGACGACGTAGTCCCCCGGCTTGAAGGGGAAGGTCACGCTCGTGGGGTCGACCTTGCGGACCCGGTGGTGGCGCTTGGCCATGCGCGCGGTGAGGTCCGAGACGGACAGCACCCCCAGGTGCGCCGTGGGGACGACGACGCCTGCGGGCACCGGCGCGTCGAAGAAGGTGACCTCTCCCTTGGGGAGGGGCGCGGGCGTGCGCGCCGCCTCGCTGCCGAGCGGGTCGCGGTTCTCGGGGTCGCCCGCGAGCGACTCGGAGTAGGGGATGCCCTCGTCGGTCAGGGTGAGCTCGAGGGCCTCGCGCGCGCCGCGGTCGGGCACGGCGAAGGCCACGGCCGCCCCGTCCGCCAAGAGCCCGCGCAGGCGCGCGAGGAGCTTGGTGTCCGAGCCGGCGATGTCGGGCTGCTTGACGCGCATCTCCGCCGTGACGGTGCCGCCGGCGCGCAGGATGCTCTGGAGCGAGAGGCGCTGCTGCCTGCCGAAGTCGAGCTGCTGGGGCGGGGTGTAGAGGCCCTTGGGGTCCACGCGCGCCTTGTTGCAGGCCGAGACGATGTCGTCGTAGGCGTGCACGCAGTCGTCGAAGAGGGCGCGCGGCTCGGCGACCACCACGAGGGCGTCGGGCGCCACGAACTCGAGGGGCGAGGAGGTCTTGCCGTAGAGGGCGGGCAGGTAGCGGTCGACGGTCGGCGAGGAGGAGCGCTGCCGGATGAGCTCGAGGTCGGCCGCGACGGAGGTGCTCTCCTGCGCGGCGTCGAAGAGGGCGCGCTCCGCGAGCGCCACGGTCTTGTCCGTGAGGGCGAGCTCGCGGCAGGGCCCCACGGTGACGCTCGAGAGCTCGCCGATGGTCTGGCCGGTCGAGGCCACCATGCGCCTCACGCGGTCGATCTCGTCGCCGAAGAACTCGATCCTGACCGGCGAGGATGCCTGCGCCGGGAAGACGTCGACCGCGTCGCCGTGCACGTGGAAGCCCCCGGGCTCGTCGGCCGAGCCCGCGTCGACGTAGCCCATGCCCACGAGCAGGCGCGGGACGTCCTCGAAGTCGACCTGGTCGCCCACGGAGAAGGTGCTCGAGGCGAAGTAGCCCGAGCCCTTGGGGGGCACGCGCCTGAGGAGCGAGCGCGCGCTCGCCACCACCACGCACCTCTCGCCGGCGGCGAGGCGCTCGACGGCGCGGCAGCGCGCGCCGATGACGGCGTCGTCGACGGGCTTGTCGGACCACGGCCAGTCCTTGCGCTCGGGGTAGCGCTGGACGACCTCGATGCCGAGCCAGGCGGCGAGGTGGCGCGCCACGCGGTCGGCCGTCTCCTCCCCCGGCACCACGAGCAGGCAGGGCCTGGGGTCGTGCGCCCAGAGGGCGGCCACCACGAGGGGGCGGGCGCTCTGGGCGACGGCCAGGGAGGCGTCGTTGCCCTCGTGGAGCTCGTGCAGGAGGGGCAGGAGCTCGGGGGCCGTAAGGAGCTGCTGCGAGACGCGGTCGATGAACAAGTCCTTCTCCCTAACGACGGTGGTGCAGGCGGTCGGAATCGCGGGCGAGCTCGGCGAGGAAGGTGCGGCTCGCCTCGACGGCGCCCTCGTCGGCCTGCCAGCTCCAGTTGCGCTCGGCGACGCCCGGCACGTTCATGCGCGCCGAGTCATCCAGGGCGAGCACGTCCTGCAGCGGCACCATGACCACGTCCGCGGGGCTCGCGAGGCACTTGCGCATCAGGTCGAAGTAGATGCGCTCGGGGTTCTCGCTCCCATAGCGCGACTTGACCCAGCCCAGCAGGGTCTGCGTGTCGTGGGTCGAGGTGTAGACCACCTTGTCCGGCGCGGGCTGGTAGCCCTGCTCGGGGTCGCCGTCGGAGAACAGCACGACGTCCATGCCGGGGAAGCCCGTGCTCGAGACCAAGAGGCGCACGGCCGGCGTCACGGTGCCGAGGTCCTCGCCGATGAACGGCAGCGGTCCCAGCTCCCTGCGGGCGACGTCGAAGAGGTCCTTGCCGGGTCCGAAGCGCCAGGCGCCCTCGGTGGCCTTGGCCCCCTCCGGGATGCAGTAGTAGCTCGAGAAGCCCAGGAAGTGGTCGAGGCGGACGTAGTCGTAGAGGTCCATCATGCGCCTGAAGCGCCTGATCCACCACTGGTAGCCGCCCCGCTCGAGGTCGGCCCAACGGTAGGTGGGGTTGCCCCAGAGCTGGCCGTCGGCGGCGAACTGGTCGGGCGGCGTGCCGGCGCGACCGGCCGCGTAGCCCTCGGGCGTGAGGTCGAAGGCGGAGCGCTCGGCCCACACGTCGGCGGAGTCGCCCGAGACGTACATGGGAATGTCGCCGATGATCTGGACGCCTCGGTCGTTGGCGTAGTTCTTGAGCCGGTGCCACTGGCAGTCGAAGACGTACTGGGTGCGGCGGTGCACCTCGAAGCTCGCGGCGAGCCTGGGGTCGCGGGAGAGCCTGGGCGAGTAGGACGCGAACTCCTTGGGCCACCGCTGCCAGGGCACGTCCTCCCCCACCTCCTCCTTGATGGCGCAGAAGGTGGCGTAGGGCCTCAGCCAGTCCTCGTTCTCCTCGCAGAAGCGCGCGTAGCCGCGGTCGGAGTCGAGGTCGGCCACGAGCTCGTCGAGCCTGGTCTGGAACCCCTCGATCAGGAGGGGGTTGCCGGCGAAGGCAGAGAGGCCGGCGTAGGGCGAGCCGAACTGGTCGGTCGGGTTGACCGGCAGGACCTGCCAGTAGGTCTGGCCGCAGTCCGCGAGGAAGTCCACGAACCGCTCGGCGGGCGCACCGAGCGTACCGGGCGCGCCCGCGTTGGGGACGCTCGTCACGTGGCAGAGCACGCCCATGCCGCGCTCCATCGGCCTCTGCAGGCGAACGCGGTCGTGGTAGTAAAGCACCGAGGTGCCGAGCGGCCACAGGAAGACCTGGCAGGTGCGGCCGTCCCCCGCGACCTTGGGAGCCTTGCCCTGGACGATGTCGTCCACCTGGGCGCCGTACATGGGCACCTCGACCGTCGCCGAGTCCTTGAGGCTCGCGTTGGCGAGGACGCAGACGGTCGTGTCGCCGTCGGTGCGGGTGAAGCCGAAGACGCTCTCCGTGAGCGCGAACGGCCTGAAGTCGCCCGTCTCGAAGACCTTGAGGGTCTTGCGGACCGCAATGGCGTTGCGGTAGATGGCGAGGCAGTCCTTGTCCTCCCTCCCCCAGGGGAAGGGGGCGCGGTTGTACGGGTCGGTGTAGCCCTCGAGGCCCGCCTCGTCGCCGTAGTAGACGCAGGGCACGCCCGGCAGCGTCATCTGCAGGAGGGCGGCCACCCACAGCCGGCTCACGGCGAGGCCGCGCTGCCCCGCGCTCATGCGGAAGTTGCGGCGCTGCTCGTCGTCGAGGCTGTCGGTGTCGGGCGCGCCGAGCATGGTGAGGAGCCGCTCGCGGTCGTGGCTCCCGAGCAGGTTGAGCTCCTGGTAGAAGGCCTCCTCGGGGTAGTTCTCGCGCAGGGTCTCCAGGCTGTCGGCGAGCTGCTGGGCGCTGGCGCGCCCGCGCAGGTAGTCGAGGAGGGCGCCGCGCAGGGGGTAGTTCATGGTGCCGTCGAGCTCGGAGCCCTGCAGGTAGGCGCGGAGCTTGCCGTAGCTTACCTTGTTGGTGGCGTCCTCCCAGACCTCGCCGATCACGACCGCGTCGTCCTTCTCGGCCAGCGCCGCGCGCTTGATGTCGGCGATGAAGTCGTCGGGCAGCTCGTCGGCGACGTCCAGGCGCCAGCCGCTCGCGCCGAGGCGCAGCCACTTGCGAACGACGCCGTTCTCGCCGCAGATGAACTCGCGGTAGCCCGGGTCCTCCTCGTTGACGTCGGGGAGGTCGTCGACGCCCCACCAGCTCACGTACTGGTCGCGCTCGTCGTCGGTGAAGTTGTACCAGCTCGCGTAGGGCGAGTCGGCGCTCTCGTAGGCGCCCTTCTCGGGGTAGTTGCCGTACTTGTTGAAGTAGCGCGAGTCGCAGCCGGTATGGTTGAAGACGCCGTCGAGGATGATCGAGATGCCGTGGGCGCGCGCGTCCCGACACAGGCGGCGGAAGCTCTCCTCGTCGCCGAGCATGGGGTCGATCCGCATGTAGTCGGCAGTGTCGTAGCGGTGGTTGCTCGCCGCCTCGAAGATCGGGTTGAGGTAGATGACCGTGACGCCGAGGCCCTCGAGGTAGCCGAGCTTCTCGCGAACGCCCTCGAGGGTGCCGCCGTAGAAGTCCCACACCCTGATGCGACCGAACTCGTCCTTGCGATAGCTCGGCGGGGTGTTCCAGTCCGCCACGAGGTCGCGGCCGGGGCCGTTGCGCTTGGGGCCGAGGGCGTCGCGCACGCGACGCTCCCAGTCGGCGCCGCGATGGAAGCGGTCGGGGAAGATCTGGTAGACGACCCCGCGACGGTACCACTCGGGGACCACGTAGCGCGGGGTGTAGACCGTAATCTGGAACGAGGGGGGCTCCCCCATCGCGAAGGCGCCCTCGCCCACCTTGCACTCCTCGCGCGCGCCGTAGCGCCACACGGCGCCGTCGTCTGCGGTGAGGAGGAAGCTGTACCAGATGATCTCCGTCTTGGAGGGGGTGAAGCTCACCTCGAAGTGGACGTGGTCGCCCTGCTCGGACCCCTCCATATCGAGGAGGGTCTCCCCCTCGCCGTCGACCCAGAGCCTCAGGCGGGCCTTGGGGTCGCGCTCGTCCCAGACGTCGATGCCGAGCGTGATAGCCCCTCCGAGTTTTGCCGCCCCGAAGGGACGGCGATAGGAGCTACACGAGGTGCTGTGCTTTGCTCTCACTTGTTCCCCCTGACGTGGATGCCCCACGCGCGCGGCGACTCCCGCCTGACGCCTGGCCCCCGGCCGCCGCGAGCGGGCAGGCCCCTCGCCTGGCCTCGCGGCGGGGGAGCGCCCCGCGACATCCAGAGCGGCACTCGGCCGCGATATTCTGTTACATGACCATAACACGCGCGCGCCATAACACGTATCGCAATCGTCCACAAGCTCATTTTCGGCATAAGGCCAGCTATAGGCCAGAAAGCGGCCCTCTTGCGACGGGGCGAGGGAGAGCGGGCGCTAAGGGGACGGGTACGGGCGGAGCGGGGCCCGCACGAAAAGGAGCCTCCCATCCCCGGCTCGCAAGAGCCTGCAGGATGGGAGGCCGCCTGTCGCGACGCCGCCGCGCCCGCCCCGTCGCCGAAGGGCGCGGGGCGCGCCCCGATGCTAGCGGTCGCGGCGCTTGTTGTAGCGAATGACCTCTGGATGCAGGTCGTGGTAGATGTCCATGTAGTCGTTGGCGGCGCGCCTCCAGGAGAAGTCCTCCTCCATGGCCTGGAGCTGGAGCTTGCGCCAGGAGTCCTCGTCGGTCCAGAAGAGCTCGCAGGCACCGAGCAGGCAGTCGGCCATCTCGTCGGCGTTCATGTTGGCGAAGCTGAAGCCGGTGCCCTCGCCGGTGAACTGGTTGTAGGGCTTGACGGAGTCCTGCAGGCCGCCGGTCTCGCGCACCACGGGCAGCGTGCCGTAGCGCATGGCGATCATCTGCGAGAGCCCGCACGGCTCGAACTCGGACGGCATCAGGAAGAGGTCGGCGCCCGCGTACATCCGGTGCGAGAGCGAGTTGTCGAAGGTGATGCGCGCCGCCATCTGGTCGCCGTACTTCCAGTCGAAGTACTTGAACGAGTCCTCGTAGTCCTTGTCGCCCGTGCCGAGCACGGCCACCTGGACGCCGCGGGACATGAGGGAGTTCATGGCGTAGCGGACGAGGTCGAGGCCCTTCTGCTTGGTCAGCCTGCCGACCATGGCGACGAGGGGCCGCGACGGGTCCTGCTTGAGGCCGAGCTCCTCCTGCAGCGCACGCTTGTCCTCCGCCTTGCCGTCGAGGTCCTGGGCGGAGTAGTTCTGCTGGAGCATGGGGTCGGTCTTGGGGTTCCACTCGGTCGTGTCTATGCCGTTCAGGATGCCCCTGAGCTGGCCCGCGCGGCGGCGGAAGATCGGGTCCATGCCCTCGCCGTAGAACGGCATCTGCAGCTCGTTGGCGTAACTCGGGCTCACCGTGGTGATCAGGTCGGAGTAGAGCAGGGCGCCCTTCATGTAGCTGATTGCCTGTGGCGCACAGTAGAGCTGGTCGCGGGCGGCGGGCACGTCGGCGAGGCCGAGGACGTCGTTCAGGACCTTGTCGGAGAACTGACCCTGGAACTTGACGTTGTGGACGGTGAATACCGTCTTGACGTTCTGGCAGACCGGAAGCTGGTTGTAGAACTCGCGCAGGAACACGGGCGCCATGGCCGTCTGCCAGTCGTTGCAGTGCAGGACGTCGCAGGCGAGCTCGGGAACCTTCGCGATCGCCTCGCAGATGGCCTTCGAGAAGAACGCGAAGCGCTCGCCGTCGTCGAAGTAGCCGTAGAGGCCGTCGCGCTTGAAGTAGGCCTCGTTGTCCACGAAGTAGAAGTCCAGCCCGCGATAGCTGAGCTTCTCGATCCCGCAGTAGACGCTGCGCCAGCTCAGCGGCACGTAGAAGTCGGCGACGTGCTTCATCTGCTCCAGGTACTCGCTGGGGATGCTGCCGTACTTGGGCATGATGACGGCGACCTTCGCGCCGGCGTGCTTGAGCGCGCGCGGGAGCGACCCCGCGACGTCGCCGAGGCCGCCGGTCTTCGCGAAGGGCACCGCCTCAGAGGCGGCGAACAGGATCTTGAGCTTTCTTCTTACGGAGTCTGCCATGATGGGGTCCCTACTCGCTGACCTTGCCCAAGACGAGGATGTCGTCGTTCGTCCCGCGCAGCTCGGTGCCGGGGGCGATGACGTTGCCGCGGTCGATGATGGCGTTGGTGACGAGCGCGCCCGCGCGGATTACGACGCCCTGCATCACGATCGAGTTGCGCACGGTCGCGCCGGTCTCGACGATGACGTCACGGCTGAGCACGGAGTCGGTGACGGAGCCGTAGATGCGGTCGCCGGCGGCCACGAGCGAGTTGGTGACGTGCGAGCCCGGCTCGTACTTGGCGGGGGCGTTGTCGTGCGCCTTCGTCTTGATGAAGCGCTCCTTCGGGGAGAGCTCCGCCAGGACCTTGGGGTTGAGCTGGTCCATGCTGGCGCGATAGTAGTGATCGGTGTCGAAGATCGCGGCGTAGTAGCCGTCGAAGTTGACGCACTGGACGTTCAGGTGCCTGACCTCACCGGTCTCGACGAGCGCGCAGATGAGGTCCTTGTCCTCCATGGCGCTGAAGGTGTCGACGAGCTTGAGGAGCAGCTCGCGGTTGATGATCGCGAGGTCGAGGAAGCCGGTGTCGCCGAAGTCGACGCCGAACTTCTTGCCCACGACCTTGCCGTCCTCGATGGTGAGCCCGAGCACGCTCGGGTTGGCCTCGGCCATCTTGCGCGTGACGAGCGTGAGGTCGGCGCCGGAGCTTACGTGCTTCTCGAGCAGGGACTTGACGTCGGCGTTGAAGATGATGTTGCAGGTGGACAGGACCACGTAGTCCTCGCTGTTGCGCTCGAACAGCTGCCTGTTGAGCACGAGGTCGCGGACGAGGAAGCGGCCGCCCTGGCGGGAGGTCCCGAAGGGGGAGCCCGGCATCACGAACAGGCCGCCCTCCTTGCGGTCGAGGTCCCAGTCCTTGCCGGAGCCGACGTGGTCGATGAGGGAGCGGTAGTTGGGCGGCATGATCAGGCCGACGGTGCGGATGCCGGCGTTGACCATGTTGGAGAGCGGGAAGTCGACCAGGCGGAAGCGGCCGAGGAAGGGAAGGGAGGCAACGGGGCGGTTCTCGACGAGAACGCTCGGGGTGGCGATTCCATAGTTTGCGGTGATGAGACCCAGCGCCTTCTGCATCTCTACTCAGCCTCCTTCTCAATGACGTCGTCATCGCCGATGGCGATCGTCTCCTCCTTGGGGTCACCGAGGGTCGCGCCCTCCTTGACCACGGCGTTCGTTCCCAGCACGACGTTCACGACGGTGGCGCCGTCCTCGACGCGGGCGCCCGGGAAGAGCACGGAGTCGATGACGGTCGCGCGCTCGCCCACGTAGGCGTCGATGGAGACGACGGAGTGCTTGACGTGGCCCAGGATGGTGCAGCCGTTGGCGATCAGCGCGTCGTCGACGTCGGCGTAGTGGCCCACGTACGCGGGAGGCCTCGTCGAGGCGTTGCTCATGATCGGCGCCTCGGTCGAGTACAGGTCGAACGCGGGCTGCTCGCCCAGGAGCTCCATGTTCGCCTCGTGGAAGGAGGCGACGGTGCCTACGTCGCGCCAGTAGTCCTTGAACTGGTAGGTGTAGAGGCGCTTGCCGGCCGCCAGCAGCGTCGGGATGATGTTCTTGCCGAAGTCGTGCTCGGAGGAGGCATCCTGCGCGTCGGCCTCGAGCGTGCGGACGAGGAGGTCGGTGTTGAAGATGTAGATGCCCATGGAGGCGAGGTTGCTCTTGGGCTGGGCGGGCTTCTCCTCGAACTCGACGATGCGGCCCTCGTCGTCGCAGTTCATGATGCCGAAGCGGGAAGCCTCGGACCAGTCGACGGGCATGACGGCGACCGTCAGGTCGGCGTTGTTCTTCTTGTGCACCGCGAGCATCTCGCCGTAGTTCATGCGGTAGAGCTGGTCGCCGGACAGAATCAGCGTGTACTCGGGGTCCTGCTCCTCGAGGTAGCCGATGTTCTGCGTGATGGCGTCGGCCGTGCCCGCGTACCAGGCGCCGCCCTTCTGCGTGGCGTAGGGGGGAAGGATGGCCACGCCAGCACCGCGCTCGTCGAGGTCCCACGCCTCGCCCGTGCCGAGGTAGGAGTGAAGCAGGTACGGACGGTACTGGGTGAGCACGCCGACCGTGGTGATTCCGGAGTTCGCGCAGTTGGAGAGTACGAAGTCGATGATCCGGTACTTGCCGCCGAACGAGACCGCAGGCTTCGCGACCTTGTTGGTCAGGGCCTTGAGCCTGCTGCCCTGCCCTCCGGCAAGAAGCATCGCGACGCATTCCTTCTTGCTCATGCCTTCCCCTTTCTAGACGGACCGGCCGCAGGCCCGTGCCCCGGCCGGTCACCCCTACTTGCCAATATGCCAGATGTCCTCAGCGTACGAGCGGATGGTTCGGTCGCTCGAGAAGTAGCCCGCCTTGGCCGTGTTGTGCAGCGCCATGCGGTTCCAGAGGCGACGGTTGTCGTAGCCCGACATGAGCTCCTCCCAGGCCTGGACGTAGCCGTGGAAGTCCTTGAGGACGAGGTACTGGTCGTTGTTGACCATGAGCTCGTCGTGGACGCTCTCGAAGTTGCCCGAGAGGTGCGCGAGCGAGCCGTCCACCAGCATGTCGACCACGCGGCCGAGGCGGGCGCGGTCGGCGTTGTACTCGTTCCAGGCGAAGTAGCGCCCGCCCTCCTTGATGACCTCGACCTCGTTGGCGCGCAGACCGAAGATCTTGATGTTCTCCTCGCCCACGAGGTCGCAGATCTCGACGTTGGAGCCGTCGTAGGTGCCGAGCGTGATGGCGCCGTTCATCATGAACTTCATGTTGGAGGTGCCGGAGGCCTCGGTGCCCGCCGTGGAGATCTGCTCGGAGACCTCGGTCGCCGGGTAGATGATCTGCGCGTTGGAGACCGCGAAGTTGGGGATGAAGACGACCTTGATGCGGTCGCTGACGCGCGGGTCGTTATTGATCACGTCCGCGACGGAGTTGATGAGGCGGATGACCTCCTTGGCGAAGGTGTAGCTCTGCGCGGCCTTGCCGGAGAAGACGAAGGTGGTCGGCTGGGGCTCGAAGCCCTCGTTGATCATGCGGTTGTAGATGTCGAGCACCTTGAAGACGTTGAGCAGCTGGCGCTTGTAGGCGTGGAAGCGCTTGACCTGGGTGTCGAAGACGGTCGAGGTGTCGATGACCTCGCCCGTGACCTCCTTGACGTAGCGGGCCAGGCGCTCCTTCTCGGTCTGCTTGGCCTTGGCGAAGTCCTCCAGGAAGCCGTCGTCACCCTCGAAGGCCGCGAGCTTCTCGAGCTCCATGGCGTCGTCGTACCACTTGTCGCCGATGGCCTGCGTGATGAGGCCCGAGAGGGCGCGGTTGGCGTTGCCGAGGAAGCGGCGGTGGGACACGCCGTTGGTCTTGTTGTTGAACTTCTCGGGCGTCAGCTTGTAGAAGTCGTGCAGGACGCTGTCCTCGATGATCTTGGTGTGCAGCGCGGAGACGCCGTTGACCGAGTGCGAGAAGATCACGGAGAGGTTGGCCATGCGGACCTGGCCGTCCCAGAGGATGGCCGTGTTCTTGAGGGCGTCGGACCAGTTGGAGCCGGTGCGCGGGAAGCCGTCGCGGTAGCGGCGGTCGATCTCCTCGATGATCATGTACAGGCGCGGCAGGAGGTTGCGGAAGGGGGAGATGGGCCACTTCTCGAGCGCCTCGGGCATCACCGTGTGGTTGGTGTAGGAGCAGGTCGCCCGCGCGATCCTGAAGGCCTCGTCGAAGTCCACGCGCTTCTCGTCCACGAGGATGCGCATGAGCTCGGGGCCGCACATGGCGGGGTGCGTGTCGTTGGTGTGGATGCTGACGTGCTCGGCGAGCTCGGACCACCTGTCGGCGCCGTACTCGCGCTCGTAGGTGCGCAGGATGCTCTGGAGGCCGGCGGAGACGAACAGGTACTCCTGCTTCAGTCGCAGCAGCCTGCCGTGCTCGCCCGCGTCGTTGGGGTACAGGATCGTGGAGATGGCCTGCACGTTGGCCCTGAAGGCGAACGCCTTGGTGTAGTCGCCCGCGTTGAAGGCGTCGAGGTCGAAGTTGTCCTTGGAGGGCTCGGCCTTCCAGAGGCGCAGCTCGTTGACCTTCTTGGCGCCGTAGCCGACGATGGGGACGTCGTAGGGGACGGCCTTCACGAACTCGCCGCCCTCCTGCGTGAACCAGAAGTAGCCGTTGTCCTCGTGACGGACGACCTGGCCGCCGAACTGCACGATGACGGCCGACTCGTTCTTGCGGCTCTCCCAGGGGTAGCCGTGGGAGAGCCAGTCGTCCGTGCGCTCGACCTGGCGGCCGCCCACGATCTCCTGGCGGAAGAGGCCGTACTGGTAGCGCATGCCGTTACCGTTGCCGGCGATGCCCTCGTGGGCCATGGAGTCCAGGAAGCAGGCGGCGAGGCGCCCGAGGCCACCGTTGCCGAGGCCGGGGTCGGCCTCCTGCCTGCACAGCGTCTCGAGGTCGTCGCCCATGTCCTTCAGGGCCTCATCGACCAGGTCGCGCACGCCGTAGTTGAGCAGGTAGTTGTCCAGGAGGGGACCGAGGAGGAACTCGAGGGAGAAGTAGTAGACGCGCTTCTCGCCCTTGACGTGGGTCTTGAGCCCGGTCTGGCGCGCCTTGTCGGCGATCAGCTTGGCGAGGCAGAAGAAGCGCTCGTGCTCGTTGAGGTCCTCGAACTCCTTGCCGAGCTGGGTCTTGCACCTGTCGCGGTACTGCTCGACGAAGTCCTGTTTGTCCTTGAAGATCCCGGTCTTGTTCTGCATATGTTTCCTTTTTTGTCGAGGGACAGGACAAGCGAATGGTAGAACACTTTCGGCTGGCGCGGCGTCGCCGCAAGAGTCGACACCGATGACTTTACGCGGCGCCGCCGTGCGCTACTTGGTCCTCCTCCTCGCGGGCTGCGTGCCCTTGGCCGCCGACTTGCGCGCCCGGGGCTTCGCCGTCGGCTTGGCCTTCGTCGCCCGGGGCTTCTCGGCCTTGGGCGCGGCCGGCTTGCTCGCCGCGTCCGCCTTGGGCTTCGCCGTCGGCTTGCTCGCCGCGGCCGGCTTGGCCTTCGCCGCCGCCTTGGGCTTCGCGGCCGGCTTGGCCTTCGCCGCCGCCGGCTTGCGCACGGCCTTCTTGGGCTTGGGCGGCAGGTCGGCCACGCGCTTGAACACCACGCCTCCCAGCGGGGGCACGCGCACGTCGATCGACTGCTCGCGCAGGTTCCACGGGTGCTTGTCGTCCGAGGCGAACCTCGTCTCGCCGTTGGTGACGCCGGAGCCGCCGAACTCGGTCGCGTCGGAGTTGAAGACCTCCTGGTAGACGCCCGGCCTGTTGACGCCGATGCGGTACTCCTCGTAGCCGTTGACGTCGAAGTTGAGCAGGACGTAGAGGTCGTCGGCGGGGTCGTCCCCGTGCCTCACGAACGATACGATCGACTGCTCGGAGTTGTTGGCGTCGATCCACTCGAAGCCGTCGCTCGTGTACGCGCGCTCGAAGAGCGCGGGGTTCTCGCTGTAGAACCTGTTGAGGGCAGCGACGTAGTGGCGGTGCTTGCGGTGGGTCTCGTACTCGTCGCACAGGAAGTACTGGATGCCCTCGTAGTAGCGCCACTCGATGTACTGGCCGATCTCGTTGCCCATGAAGTTGAGCTTGGCACCGGGGTGCGTCATCTGGTAGAGGGCCAGCGAGCGCAGGCCGGCGAACTGGCGCCACTGGTCGCCCGGCTGGCGCACGATCAGCGAGCACTTGCCGTGCACGACCTCGTCGTGGCTGAGCGGCAGCACGAAGTTCTCGTTGAACGCATACATGATCGAGAAGGTCAGGAGCCCGTGGTTGCCCGGGCGGTACGGGAAGTCGGTCTGCATGTAGTGTAGGGTGTCGTTCATCCAGCCCATGTCCCACTTGTAGTTGAAGCCCAGGCCGCCGTTCTCGGGCGGGTAGGTGACGAGGGGCCACGCCGTGGACTCCTCGGCGATCATCATGACGTCGGGGTCGTAGGACTCGACGACCTTGTTGCACTGCTGGATGAACCTGATGGAGACGAAGTCCTCCTCCGTGCCCTTCTCGTTGAACTTCTTCTGGGCGGGGTCGTCCACGCCGAAGTTGAGGTAGAGCATCGAGGTGACGCCGTCCATGCGGATGCCGTCGGCGTGGTAGCAGTCGACCCAGTAGAGCAGGTTGGAGATGAGGAAGGTGCGCACCTCGCCGCGCTCGTAGTTGAACTTGTACGTGCCCCAGTTGGGGTGCTCCTCCTTCTCGTAGAGCTTGGTGCCGTTGAAGTGGACGAGGCCCTGCTCGTCGCGGCAGAATCCTCCGGGGACCCAATCTAGGATCACGCCGATGCCGGCCTGGTGGCAGGCGTCGACGAAGTGCATGAACTGCCTCGGCTCGCCGAAGCGCGAGGTCGGCGCGAAGTAGCCGGTCACCTGGTAGCCCCAGGAGCCGTCAAAGGGGTGCTCCATGACGGGGAGCAGCTCGATGTGGGAGTAGCCCATCTGCTTGACGTAGTCCACCAGCTCGACGGAGAGGTCGTCGTAAGTGAGGTAGGAGCCGGAGGTCTCGTCAGTGTTGGCCTCGCCGATCCCCGAGAGGCCGTCGTCGTGGCGCTTCCAGGAGCCGAGGTGCACCTCGAAGATGTTGAGCGGGCGCTTCATGTGGGAGGTCGCCTTGCGCTGCTCGAGCCACGCGGCGTCGCCCCACTCGTAGCCCTCCACCTCGGCCGTGCGCGACGCGGTGCCCGGGATCTTCTCGGACATGAACGCGTAGGGGTCGGCCTTGTAGAGGAGGTCGCCCGCACGGGTCTCTATCAGGTACTTGTAGAGCTGGCCGGGCTTGACGCCGGGGACGAAGCCGTACCACACGCCGCCCACCGGCGTGCGCGTCAGCCTATCCGCCTCGGGGTCCCAGTCGTTGAACTCGCCCGTGACTGAGACGCCCTTGACGTCCGGCGCCCAGACGGCGAAGAGGTAGCCCTCCTGCCCGTCCTTGTGGCAGGGGTGCGCACCGAGCTTCTCGTAGCTGCGGTACCAGCTTCCCTCGGCAAGGAAGTACAGGTCGTCGCTCGTGATGAGCAAGTTCTCAATGGGTGCGCTCATGTCGCCCTCCCGTCGGGACCCAGTCCCTTGAGTTCCTTGGCCAACCCCATCCCAGAGCGCCGCGGGAGCCCGCGGCAGGGACCGACGTGCCCTCGCCTCTGGCGAGGCACTAGATAATCCTCTTTATCTTATTTCAAACAGTTGTTGAGAAGAAGCCAAGACCGGAAACGATTCCATACGGCCCGTGGGCAGGCGTCTCCATCACGCCCCCACCGCCATGCGCTATCATGACTTGATTTGGTTTGAAGCCCGTCGAGAGCGGGCCGGAGGGAAGGTCTCGATGCCGAGGGAGTCGAAGGCGCGCAAGCGCGAGCGGGCGGTCGAGGTGTGCCGCCGCATGGGCGAGCTCTACCCGCACGCCGAGCCCCAGCTCGACTTCTCCAACCCCTTCACCACGGTCGTCTCGGTCATGCTGTCCGCCCAGACGACGGACGCCTCCGTGAACCGCGTCACGCCCGAGCTCTTCCGGCGCTGGCCGGACGCCCGGAGCATGGCCCAGGCCTCGCCTGCGGAGGTGGCGGAGGTCATCCGCACGCTCGGGTTCTGGAAGTCGAAGTCTGCGCACTGCGTGGGCATCGCGCAGATGATCGTGAGCGACTTCGCGAGCGAGGTGCCGCACACCATGGAGGAGCTCACGCGCCTGCCCGGCGTCGGCCGCAAGACCGCCAACATCGTGCTCAACAAGAGCTTCGGGATCGTCGACGGCATCGCCGTGGACACCCACGTCTACCGCATCGCCACGAGGCTACGCCTCACCAGCGCGCCCACGCCGCTCGAGGCCGAGAAGGACCTGCTCTCCCTGCTCCCCCGCGAGCTGTGGGAGGACGTCAACTCCCAGTGGATCCTCTTCGGGCGGCAGGTCTGCACCTCCCGGGCGCCCAAGTGCGAGGGGTGCCCGCTCGCCGACCTCTGCCCGAGCATGGGCAGGAACGTGCACGTGGACGGCAAGGGCAACGGCCGCGCGCGGTCTGGCGCCAAGAGGGGCGCGAGGTCGCAGGCGAAGTCGGGTTCCGGGGCGCGAGCGGGGTCGCGAGCGGGGTCGCGGGCGCGATAGGCCCCGAGGCGGGACGCGGACAGGCCGGCGCGGCCGGCACCCGTACGGAGAAGGACGGCGCGCACGGGATCGCCCGTGCGCGCCGTCCCCTTGCGGCTATGGCGGACCCTGCGCCCGGCCGGCGCACGGCAAGGGCCGTACCGCCGGCGGGCGCGCCGTCCTTCTCCCCTACGCCTTGGCGAGCGCCTGGTCGAGGTCGGCGATGATGTCGTCCACGTCCTCGATGCCGATCGAGAGGCGCACGAGGTCCTCGGAGAGGTGGGCGGCCTCGAGCTGTTCGGCCGTGAGCTGGGAGTGCGTGGTGGACGCCGGGTGGATGATGAGGGACTTGGCGTCGCCGACGTTGGCGAGGTGCGTGAAGAGCCTGACGTTGTCGACAACCTTGAGGCCGGCCTCGCGGCCGCCCTTGACGCCGAAGACCACCACGCCGCCAAAGCCGTGCTGCAGGATGCGGCTCGCCACCTCGTGGCTCGGGTCGTCCTCGAGGCCGGAGTAGCGCACCCAGCTGACCTTGGGGTTGCTCTTGAGGTAGTTGGCCACGGCGAGCGCGTTGTCGGAGTGGCGCTGGACGCGCAGGGACAGGTCCTCGATGCCGAGGCCGATGAGCTGGGCGGCGTACGGGGAGAGCGTCGGCCCGAAGTCGCGGAGCTTGTTGGCGAGCACGCGCGTCGCGAAGGGCGCGGCGGGGGCGGCGTCAGCGAAGACGAGGCCGTGGTAGGAGGGGTCGGGCTTGGCAAGGGTGTGCCACTTCTCCGGGTCCTGCTTCCAGTCGAACTTGCCGGTGTCCACGACGGCGCCGCCCAGGGTGGCGCCGTGGCCGCCGATCCACTTGGTCAGCGACTCGATGACGACGGCCGCGCCGTCCTCGGCCGGGCGGTACAGGTAGGGCGTCGCAAAGGTGTTGTCCACGAAGACGGGCACGGGCGAGGGCAGGGAGTTGGCAGCCTCGACGATGGCGGGGACGTCGGCGACGTCCACGAGGGGGTTGCCGATGGTCTCGACGTACCAGAGCTTGGTCTTGGGCGTGGTCGCGGCGACGAAGGCGTCGATGTCGTTGTTCTCGACGAAGGTGGTCTTGACGCCGAGGTCGCCGAGGGTGTGCAGGAAGATGTTCCAGGTGCCGCCGTACAGCGAGTCGGAGGCGACGATCTCGTCGCCCGCGCCCACGAGGTTGGTGAGGGCGAGGATCTCGGCCGCGTGGCCCGAGGCGACGGCCACGGCACCGGTGGCGCCCTCGACGGCGGCGATGCGGGCGGCGACCGCGTCGGTCGTCGTGTTCGTCAGGCGGCCGTAGACGTTGCCGGGACGGGAGAGGGCGAACTTTGCGGCACCGTCCTCGGCGTCCTTGAACTCGAAGGCGGCGGAGGCGTAGATGGGGAGGGCGGCGGAGCCGGTGGTGGGGTCGGGCGACCAGCCCGCATGCACCTGGAGGGTGTTGAAGTGCTTGGAGGGGTCCTGCGCGAAGGTGGGGTCGAGTTCGAAGGCCATGTCCTGCTCCTTGTTCTGCTTGGTGGCGATGCCTCTGAGATATCGCCCGAGTTGATATCTGCGTGGTTGGGGTCTCGTCCGAACCCGTGAGAAGACCTTCTCCTCACGCGCCCGGGCTACGGCATCTGCCTGCCCGTTTCTGGTTGATATGTCTTCTGCGTCTTCATGGGTCGTTACTATAGGCGCTCGCAGCGTCCGAGGGAACCCTTGTGGTTGCACCAAGTATCGCCACTTGGCTATCTGTTTTTCCGTTATCTGCGGGGTCGCTCGGCCGCGATGTTAAGGAAGCCGAAAGGTTGAGGACAGGTACCGTCAAGTTTCTTGCGCACTTTCTGACAGGCGGGCGGCCCGCCGTCCGGTACGGCTACTCGTGCAGCAGTGACACGTCCAGGTAGCGGCGCG